>NZ_JBQENY010000003.1:0-486613 GCF_052044915.1 Sphingopyxis sp. 22461 | reverse complement strand
GGCGGTGGGGGAGCGGGCCGGTGCCGCATTCATTCAATCAAATGCCCGCTGGTTACCCGGCCGCCCATGGTGGGGACGGGCGGCCGGGTGGTGCGGGAGCGGACCAGAGCTCCCTTTTTCAGCGGGTGCTGAAACTTGTATCGCGGCCGAGTCAGGCGGCCTGCTGGTGAACCCCGTACTTGCGCATCTTTTCGATCAGCGTCGTGCGCTTCAGCGTCAGCAGGCGCGCCGCTTCGGAAATGATGCCGTCGGCAAGGTCGAGCGCGACGTAAATCTGTTCGAGTTCGATCGTTTCGATCTCGCGCTTGAGATCGATCGGGCGGCCCGGTGCCGGCGTCTTGGCGTGCGGCGCGGCTGGAGCCGAGGCGACCTGATCTTCCGCGCTGGCTTGCGCCGCGACGGGGCTGCTGGGGACAGCCCGTCGCGGTGCAAGCGCTGCGGTGGGGTTCAAAAGCATGGCGACGTCGTCGAGACCGAGCGTCTCGCCGCCATGGAGAACGCTGGCGCGCTCCACGAAATTCCTGAGTTCACGGACATTGCCCGGCCATGCATGCTGCATCAGCAGCGTCATCGCCGCGTCGTCGAAACGGCATTTGGCGTCGGCGGGCATCTGGCGCTGGAAGTGGCGGATGAGCGCCGGAATATCCTCGACGCGGTTGGCAAGGCTGGGGACCTGGAGCACAACCACGCCGAGCCGGAAGAACAGGTCTTCGCGGAATTTGCCATCGGCGATCGCGGCGCCGAGATCCTGGTGGGTAGCCGAAATGACGCGGACGTCGACGGCCTTCACGTCGCTGCTGCCGACGCGGACAATCGTCCGGTCTTCGAGCACGCGGAGCAGTTTGACCTGCATGTCGAAACGCATGTCGCCGATTTCGTCGAGGAAGAGCGTGCCGCCCTCGGTCGCTTCGAAATGGCCGATGCGGCGGGCATGGGCGCCGGTGAAGCTGCCCTTTTCATGCCCGAAGAGTTCGGATTCGATGAGTTCGCCGGGGATTGCGCCGCAATTGATGGCCGAAAAAGCCTTGCCGGCACGGGCGCCTTCGTCGTGAATGGCGCGGGCAACAAGTTCCTTGCCCGAGCCCGACGGGCCGCAGAGCATCACCGAGGCGTTCGAGCGCGCCACGCGGCGGATCATCTCGCGCAGCCGGCAGGTCGCCGGGCTCGTGCCGATGATCAGCGCTTCGAGCGCTGCATTGTTGTTCTGCCCCAGTGTCATTTCAGTCTCCACCGCACCGCCCGCTCGGTGCCCCCTTCGATGGACTCAGGAATTGACGAAATTGGTAAACGAAAGCTTATCAGCTGTTAGCTAACCCATTCAAAACAAAGAGATATTGCCAGATTGGAAGTAATTAACGCGCAATCGCGTTAACTATCTCCAATATGCTGCCAAATTGGCACTAATTGCCACGCGTCTAGCGCCAGCCCAGCGTGATCGAGATGCGGCGATTGCGCGGATCGAATCGGTCGGAGGGAACATAGGGCTCGCGATCGGCCACCCCTTCGATTCGCGAAAAGCGATTCGAGGCGATACCGCGGAACTCGAGATAGTGGCGCGTGACCTCCGCCCGGTCGACCGACAGACGCCAGTTGTTCGTCCCAGACTTCGCCGACCAGGGGGCGGCGTCGGTGTGGCCGCGGATCATCACCTTGTTCGTTACCGCCGCGACGGGCTTCGCGATTTCGCTGAACAGCCGCGCGCCGTCGGGGGTCAGCTGGCTGGTGCCGATCACGAACATCGAAAAATCCGCATCGTCGACGACGTCGATGCGCAGCCCTTCAAGCGTTTCGGTAAAGCGCAGGTTCGGCGCGAGACGCTTGAGGTCGCCCTTTGCCTGCAATTGATCCATCAGCGTCTGGGCGAGCTTCCTGAACTGCTCCTTGTCGCTCGCGCGCTCGCGCCCCGACGCTTCGCGCGGTCCGCCCGTGGCGTCGCGCGGAATCGTCATGGCGCGCGTGCCCGTCTGCGCCGCGCCATGTGGGTATTTGTCCGCCGCGACCAGCGAGTCGCCACCGAACAGGCCCGTCGACCCGGCGGTCTCGGTCTTGGTTTGGACGATCGTCGGCGCGAAATAGTCGGCGAGCGCCTTGCGCTGCGCCTCGTTCGTCGCACCGAGCAGCCACATCAAAAGGAAGAAGGCCATCATCGCGGTGACGAAGTCCGCATAGGCGACCTTCCACGCGCCGCCGTGATGGCCGCCGTGCGCTTGCTGGATCACCTTCTTGACGATGATCGGCCGCGGCATGTTGGGACGCGCGGCCATCAGCGGCCCCGCATCCCGTCGAACACCTCGGCAAAGCTCGGCTGGTTATGATGGTCGACGCCCGACCGCGCGGCCTCGATCACCAGCGGCTGCGGATGACCGTGGAGCGACGCGATGATCAGCTGTTTCACCGTATGATAGATGGCGGCGTCGCTTTCGATCACCGCCTTGGCGCGCGTCGCGAACGGGCCGACGAGACCGTAGGCGAGGAGCACGCCGAGGAAGGTGCCGACGAGCGCCGAGCCGATCATCGCGCCGAGGATCGCCGGCGGCTTGTCGATCGAGCCCATCGTCTTCACGACGCCGAGCACCGCGGCGACGATGCCGAGCGCGGGAAGCGCGTCGGCAAGGCTCTGCAGACCTTCGGCGGGCTTCATCGAATGATGATGGTGGCTCTTCAGCGCATTATCCATCACCTCTTCGACCGCGTGCGGATCGAGCGTGCCCGACGACACGACGACGAGGCGCAGCGTGTCGCAGATCAGATGGACGAGCGTGTCGTCCTTCAAAAGCTTGGGATATTGCTGGAAGATCGTCGAGTTTTTCGGATCCTCGATGTGCGGCTCGACCGCAACCGGTCCTTCGGTGCGCATCATCTTCATCAGCGTCGAGACGAGCAGGATGCAGTCGAGATAATCCTGCTTCTTATACTTCGGTCCCTTGAACACCTTGGCGAGTCCGCCGCCGAGCGCCTTCAGATCGGCACCCGAATTGCCGATGATCAGCGAGCCGAGTGCCGCACCGCCGATGATCAGCATTTCGTGCGGCAGCGCGTGCATGACGGGACCCAGATTGCCGCCGGTCAGCGCGAAGCCCCCGAAGACCAGCAGGATCAGTACGACAATGCCGACAACGGGAAACATGTGCGAGCAAACTCCATTCGGACCCGGCTGTCGAAGCCGGCCCCCGCAAATTCAGGGACGTCTTGATGATTAACGGCAGCAGCGCCGCAAGATTGAGGGGCGTCAGTTCAAAATATCGAACAAGCTCTGCCGGTTAATCTTGGCAAAGGCCGCCTGCGCCGCCTGCAGCGTCAGATCCTGGGCTTTGAGCTGGGCGATCGCGACGTCGAGGTCGGTGTCCTCGACCGACGACCGCTCATCCTTGAGCGTGATCCCGCGCGCCGCGAGCCCGTCGCCGATGCGGTCGAGCCGCCCGCCCGACAGGCCGATTTCGGCATGTTTATCGGCGGCATGGCTGATCGCGGTGTCCAGCGCCGTGATCGACGTTCCCATCATCGTCTTGTCGCCCGCCGCAACCGCGGCGGCCGCATCGCGAATCCCCGTCGACAGGCTGTTTCCGCCGACGACGAAAACATCGGCCGCCGACGGAACCGGGGCGAAGCTGAGATCCGAATCGAAGCGCATCACGCGCGCGGTGCCAGCCGCAAAAACGGGCTCACCGTTCGAATCGCGCGTTGCAGCCAGCGCGTCGAGTTCGTCGGCGATCGTGCCGAGTTCGGCGGCGATGGTCGCGCGGTCGGCGGGATTTGTCGTATCGCTCGCTGCCGAAAGCGTCAGCTCGCGCGCGCGGGTCATCAGGTTGCTTACCGATTTCATCACGCCATCGGCCTGCGACACCAGCGCGTCGGCCGCGTTCACATTGGCCGACCAGGCGGTCATGCTCGCCTGCGTCGTGCCGATCGTCGCGATCCGCCGCGCTGCGACGGGATCGTCGGACATGCGCAGCAGCTTTTTCCCGCCCGATATCTGTATCTGCGTCCGCTCGAGCGCGTCGGCGAGTTTCTGTTGGCGCGCGATTTCGCGCGTCATGCGGTTGCCCACGGCGTTGATCATGATCCTGACCCTTCCTTAGAGCGAGCTGAGCAATGTTTGCATGGTTTCGCGCGCGACCTGGATCGTGCGCGCGGCCGCCGAATAGGCCTGCTGGAAGCGCAGCAGCTCGGCGGCTTCGGTGTCGAGATCGACCTGACTGACGCCGTCGCGTGCCGCAGCCGAGGCATCGGCGCGCGTCGCCGCGGCGGCGTCCTGCGCCCGCGCCGACGACACCGCCTGCGCCTGCGTCGCCAGATGGCCCGACCAGCGCGCTTCGGGATCGTTCGCCCCGCGCATCGCACCGAGCGCGAGCATATTGCCGTTGCTGCCCGACGCGTTCGCCGCCGCCACTTGATCGGGGGTCAGCGGCGCGGCGGTCAGCGTTGCCGCGCTGGTGCCGGTGAACAAGGCCTGCCCCGGATTGCCATTGGCATCGGTGCCCGCCTGATGCGCGGCGTTGAGCTGGCTCGCGAACTGCGTCGCCATCGTGTCGAGCGACGCGCGCTGGTCGGCGACATGGTTCGCGCCTTCCGCTAGACCGGCGAGCGAGCCGGTCGAGATGGCAAGCGGCGAACCGCCGACGCTGTACGACAGGCGCCCGTCGGGGGCCGCGGTGACCGAAATCGGATTCACCGCGCCGCCACCGACGAGCAGGTCGCCCGATCCGGCCGCGCGCAGCGTCACCGCGCCATTATTGTCGAAGGTCGGGCTGACGCCGGCCTGCGACGACAATTTGTCGAGCAGCCGGTCGCGCTCGTCGAGCAGGCTCGCCTCGTTGGTCGAGCCCGGCCGCGCCTTGCGCAGCCCGATGTTGATCTGTTCGAGCGCATTCAGATTGCTGTTGAACTGATCGACCGTGCTCGCTGCAGCGCCCTCGATCCCCTCGCCCATCTTGTCGAGCTGGCCCGCCGCGGTACGAAAGCCCGACGCGATATCGTCGACCGATTGCAGGAACTGCGCACGCAGCGTGCGATTCGTCGGATCGGCGGTCAACTGGTCGGCGGTGGTATAAAGCTTGGTCAGCCCGGTCTTGATGCCATTGGTCTCGTCGCTCAGCGCATCCTCGGTCTTGCCGAGCCAGCCGAGCTTCGTCGCCGAGCGTTCGGCGTCGCCCGAGGTGATGCGCGAATCCTCGATCAGCCAGCCGTCGACCGAACGGTCGATGCCGCGAATGTCGACGCCGCCGGGGTTGGTGTTGCCGCGGTAGAAGATCGAATTGCCGCCGCCGACGGCTTCCATCATTTCGAGCCGGCGCCGCGCATATCCGGGGGTCTGGGCGTTGGCGATATTGTCGCCGATCGTCGAGAGCGCACGCGAATAGGCCTTGAGCCCGCTATAGCCGATGCCGAGCAGGTCGCTCATTGCACGCCTCCCTTAAGGCCGCCGAGCTGGCCGCGAAACTGCCGCTCGACCATGTCGGCGATCCCGAACTGGCGCATCGCGGCGAGGCTGTCGGCGGTGCGCGCGTCGGCCATTTCGCGGAAATTGTCGGTCGCGCTCGACCCCAATATATCGTCGCCGAGCTTGGCCTGCCGCATCGACGCCATCAGCTGGCGCAGGATCACGGCTTCGAATGCCTCGGCCGCCTTGCGCAGCCCGCCATCGCCGCCGCCAGCGGCAGCGGGCGTCGGCGTGGCGTGGACAGAAGAAATAGGGCTCGTCATATGATCACCAGTTCCGCAGTGAGCGCGCCGGCCTGGCTCAGCGCCTCGAGGATGGCGACAAGGTCGCCCGGGGGGACGCCCATGCGATTGATCGCATCGACAAGTTCGGAAAGCGAGGCGGTCGGCTTGACCAGCATCACCGGACGATAGTCCTGCTCGACGCTGATCTCGCTCGACTCCTCGACCGCGGTCTGGCCGCGGCTGAACGGCGCGGGCTGCACCACCATCGGCGATTCCTTGATCGAGACGGTAAGTTTGCCCTGCGTCACCGCGGCGGTGCCGACACGGACCGCGCCATTGATGACGACGGTGCCGGTACGGGCGTTGACGATGACCTTGGCCGGCGGCTCGGCGCGCTGGACGCCCAGATTCTCGATCTGCGAGATCAACCGCATGCGTTCGTCGCCGTTGCCGCCGGTGCGGATCGCGATGCTGGCGCCGTCGATCATCGATGCCGAGCCGGGGAGCGCGGCGTTGATCGCATCGGTCACCCGCTTGGCATTGGTCGCATCGAACTGGTGGAGGTTGAAGGTCAGATAGCTCGACGTCGCAAAGCCGGTGTCGACCGCGCGCTCGACCGTCGCGCCGTTCGCGATGCGGCCGCTCGACGGCACATTGACCGTCAGTTTCGATCCGTCGGCGGCATCGACGCCGAGCCCGCCGATGACCAGATTGCCCTGCACCATCGCATAAATCTGTCCGTCGGCGCCATAAAGCGGCGCGAGCACGAGGGTGCCGCCGCGCAGGCTTTTGGATTTGCCGATCGCCGACACGGTGACGTCGAGGCGCTGGCCGGGCTTGGCGAAAGGCGGCAATTCGGCGGTGATCATCACCGCCGCGGCATTTTTCAGCGCCGGATTGACCCCCGGCGGCAAGGTCAGGCCAAAGCGCGACACCGCGCCCTTCATGCCCAGCGTCGAATAGTCGAGGCTGTCGTCGCCCGTGCCCGCGAGGCCGACGACGATGCCGTACCCCGTCAATTGGTTGGCGCGCAGGCCCTGGAACTGGCCCATGTCCTTGATCCGCTCGGCGTGCGCGGGCGCCGCAAGGGCGAAGCTCGCGAGCAGGAGCGCAAAAAGGGTGAACAGGGTCGGACGCTGGGTCACTTCAAATTCCTCTGTTAGAACGGGCTGATGATCGAGAAGAAGCGCTGCAGCCAGCCTTGCTGGCTCGCGCGGGCGATCTCGCCCTTGCCGACGTAACGGATTTTGGCATCGGCGACGCGCGTCGACAGGATGCGGTTTTCGGGGCTGATATCGATCGCGCGGATGATTCCGGAAATCTGGACGCGCTCGTCGCCGCGATTGAGCGTGAGCAGCTTTTCGCCGCGCACGAACATCGTCCCGTTCGGATAGACGGCGGCGATCGTCACGCTGACTTCGCCCGAGAGCGCGTTCGACTGCGACGCATCACCCTTGCCCTTGAACGCCTGGCTGCCACCCATCGCGATGTCGCTGGGGTTGAACAGCGACAGCGGGCCGGTGGTCGGCGGCGTCAGGCCGATATCACCGTCGCGCTGCGTGCCCGCGGCGTTGCTTTTCGTCGCCGCGGTGCGCTCGACGAGCTGGATCGTGACGATGTCGCCGACGGCGCCGGCGCGGCCGCCCGAAGTGAGCGCGACATAGCTGCCCTGAAAGATCGAGCCGTTCGCCGGCGGCGGCGCCGGCGGCATCGGCATCGAAACCGAAAAGGCGTCGGGCGGCAGCTTGTCCTTCGCGAGCGCCGTGACGGGCGCAAGCGCAAGGCCAAGCATCGCCAGCTTAGAGAGTCTGCGACGCATTTTTCATCATCTCGTCGGTGGCCGAGATCATCTTCGAATTGACCTCATAGGCGCGCTGCGTCTCGATCATGTCGACGAGTTCCTCGACGACATTGACGTTCGATCCCTCAAGCATCCCGCCGCGCAGCGTGCCGCGGCCTTCCTCGCCCGCACCGCCGGCCAGCGGCGCGCCCGATGCCTGCGTCTCGACGAGCATATTGCCGCCGATCGCCTGCAAGCCCGCCGGGTTGGCGAAGCGCGCGATCTCGATCCGCCCGAGTTCGAGCGCGGTGCCGTCGGCACCGGTCGCCGACACGGTGCCGTCGAGCCCGATCGTCACATTGCTGGCATCTTCGGGAATCTGGATCGCCGGCGTCATCGGCTTGCCGTCCGAGGTCACGATCGTGCCGTCGGGCGAGCGGCCGAAATTGCCCGCGCGGGTATAGCCGGTACGCCCGTCGGGCATCTCGACCTGGAAATAGCCGGCGCCGTCGATCGCGACGTCGAGCCCGTTGCCCGTCGCCTGGAAGGTGCCCTGCGTATCCATGCGCGCGGTGCCGTTGAGCGCGACGCCGGTGCCGAGGTTGAGGCCGGTCGCATAGCGGTTTTCCGCCGTCGACGGCGCACCCGGCGCGGTCATCATCTGATAGCTCAGCGTCTCGAAGCTCGCGCGGTCGCGCTTGAAGCCCGTCGTGTTGACGTTAGCGAGGTTGTTGGCGATCACCTGCATCCGGAAGCCTTGGGCATCCAGACCGGTCCGCGCGACGTGCAAGGCACCGATACTCATTTCATAATCTCCTTAACGGGGAAGCTGCATCAGATTGGCGGTTGCGCTGTCCATGTCGCGCACGTCGCCGATCATCTTCAATTGGGTGTCCCAGCTGCGGCTCGCCTCGATCATCTCGACGAGCGCGGCGGTTGCGGTGACGTTCGATCCTTCAATCGAGCGGGTCAGAAGCCGCGCTTCGGGATCGTCGGGCAATATGCCCCCGCCCTTCACGCGGAACAGGCCGTCGAGCCCCTTGGCGATGTCCGACCCCGTCGGGGTCGCAAGCCGCAGCCGGTCGACCTCCTGCGGATTTTCGGGATCGCCGCCCTGCGGCACGATCCACACACGGCCTTCCTGGTCGATCGTGATCGCGTCGGCGGGCGGGATCGTCACCGGCCCCTGGCCGCCCTGCACGGGATTGCCGTCGCCGGTGGTGAGCAGCCCGCTGGGCGAAATCTGCAGATCGCCGCGCCGCGTATAGGCTTCTTCGCCATTCTTCGCCTGCACCACGAGCAGCGCATCGCCCTGCATCGCGATGTCGAGGTCGCGCCCCGTCTGGGTGACGGTGCCCGCCTTCATGTCGGCGCCGAGCACTTCCTCGGACGACATGGCGCGCGCATCGAGCCCGTCGCCGTCGAGCCACAGCGACTGCGCGCTCGCCATGTCGGCGCGGAAGCCCGGCGTCTGGGCGTTCGCCAGATTGTTGGCGATCGCCGTCTGCCGGGACATGCTGCCCCGCATCGCGGCAAGGCTGGTATAGATAAGGCGGTCCATCGATAATCTCCCGGCAGGCGGCGGTCAGGGCTGCGTCAGCGCATGCCGATGATCGTCTGGGTCAGCTGCGACGCGCCCTCGATCGCCTTGGCATTCGCCTGGAAATTGCGCTGCGCCGCCATCAACATCACCAGTTCCTCGGTGATATCGACGTTCGAGCGCTCGAGCGCGCCCGAGCGGACCGCGCCCATCGGGCCGTTGGTCGCGGCGTCGATCGTCGGCGGGCCGCTTTCGCCCGTCGACTGCCAGTGCGCGTCGCCGGTCGGGCGCAGGCCCGACATCGTCGGGAAGGTCGCCATCGCGACCTTGCCGAGCTTCTGGTCTTCGCCGTTCGCAAAGGTCGCGGTGACGAGGCCGTCGAGGCCGATCGTGACGTTGACGAGACCCGAGGCCGGATCGGTCGGCGCACCCGCGGGCAGGCGGAGGTCGAAGGCGCCGGCGAGCGTGTTGTTCGTGACATTGCCGTTCGCATCGATCGGAAGAAGTTGAAGCTTCGCGCCCGTCGAATCGATGACATAACGGTCGGGGGTGGGTTCGAACGACCCGTTACGCGTATAGGAGATGGCTTCGCGCGGCGGCTCGCCCTTCACGATGAACATGCCCTCGCCGACGATCGCAAGGTCGAGCGTCTTTTCGCTCGCTTCGTACGAGCCCTGCGTGAACTGCTGGGTAATGCCGTTGAGGCGCGTGCCCTGACCCGCGATCATCTTCGTCGACTGCGTCGGCGACGAAGCGAAGATATCGCCGAACTGCGCCTTGCTGCGCTTGAAGCCGATCGCGCCGGCGTTCGCGATATTGTTCGAGATGACCGACATGTCGGTCTGCGCGCCCTTGAGGCCCGAAAGCGAAGTATAGAATGACATGGACTAATCCTTCCTGAAAGGTGGGGAGCTTAAGTGGTGGGCGGCGTCGGCGTGGGCGCCGGTGTTGCCGCCTTGATGTCCTTGAGCAGCTGGGTCTGCGCGGTGAGCTGCTCCGAAATCTTCGAGAGCACCGTGTTCGTCTCGCTGATCCCGGCGAGGCTCGAGAATTGCGCCATCTGGGCAACCATCTGCTGGTTATCGACCGGGTTGAACGGATCCTGCTGCGACAGCTGGGCGGTCATCAGGCGCATGAAGTCGCCCTGATCCATCTGCTTGCCGCCCTTGGGCTGGAACACCGGATTGCTATTGTTGGTGATGCTGTTGACGCTCATTTTACTGTCCCATCCTGAGGGTTTCGTTGATCAGGCCCTTCGCGGTTTCGAGGACCTGGACGTTGTTTTGATATTGGCGTGCGGTCTCGACCATCTCGACCAGCTCGGCGGCGCTATCGACCGCGGCTTCCCAGACGTTGCCGTCGGCATCGGCGAGCGGGTTCGACGGATCGTGGCGTTTCGAGGGCGCCATTTTCGAGGTCGTGACCTGGTCGATCTGAACCGTCGCGCGGCCATGATCGTCCATCACCGTGCGAAAGACGGGCTTCAGCGAGCGGAAGGCGCCCGCCTCGCTGCCCGCGACCGTTCCCGCATTGGCGAGGTTCGACGCGGTGGTGTTCAATCGGACGAGCTGCGCCGACATCGCGCGGCCGCTGATGTCGAAGACGGAGAAATTGCCGTTCATCGTCATTCGCCCTTGAGCGCACGCGACAGCGTGTTGATGCGCCCGCTGAGGAACGACAGGCTTGAGCGATAGGCGAGCGCATTTTCAGCGTATGCCGTCTGCTCGGTCGCCATCTCGACGGTATTGCCGTCGAGCGACGCCTGGACGGGGACGCGATAGCTGATCGCGCCCTCGGTCGAGCCGCCCTGCTGCGCAAGGTCGAGCGCCTTGGCGAAATCGAGATCGCGCGCCTTGTAGCCCGGCGTCGCGGCGTTCGCGATGTTCGACGCGAGCATCATCATTCGCTGGCTGCGCAGCTGCAGCGCGGTGGCGTGCAGGCCAAAGAGTTTCTCGGATGCCATCATCAACTTCCTTTCGCCGGGATCCGGCCGGCTGGCACGGACGCGCGGAAAAACACCAAGGCATAATGCAATGGACGTGCCAAACATGATTTATCTATATTTTTCAGTTGTTTAGTTTAGGACAATGCCTGCGGCGCATGAGGCTCGTCAAAAATCTGACGACGCCCCGCGCCGTCCCGCCAAACCGCGCACCAAACCGCGACTGGCACGCTTCCTGCAAATTACCGAGCGACCATTTGGACCGAAGGAGATGGACCTTGTCCCGTAACATTCTCGCGCGGCTCGCCGTGTGCGCCGCCACCCTTTCGCTCGCCGCGCCGATCGCGGCAGAGGCGCAGCAGGGCAATGAGGATTGGCAGACGATCGACGTACTGACCGACATGGTCGCCAACGCCATGGGGCAGAACGCGACCCCCGTCGACCGCCGCATCAAGCTGGCGCGCTGCCCCGAACAGGCATCGGTGACCGCACTCGACGCCCAGACGCTCGCGGTCCGCTGCGCCTCGCTCGGCTGGCGCCTGCGCGTGCCGATGACCGCCCCCGCCGGTGCATCGCCGGTCGCGGCGAGCTTCGCCCGCCCCGCGGCAAGCGCGCCCGTCATCCGCCGCGGCGACAATGTCCGCGTGACGATCGAAACCGAAACCTATTCGATCAGCTACGCCGCCATCGCGACGCAGGACGGCCGCGTCGGCGAGACGATTGCACTGCGTGGCGCCGACGCCAAATCGACGCTCAGCGCCACCGTCACCGGAGCCGGCCGCGCGAAACTGCAAGACTGATTACCCTCGCTTACCCTCGGACCAGGCCCGGACTGTCGGCTTTCCGACGGCGCCGGGCCTTTCTTTTGTCTTTTTTGCGGCGAGCCGCCTTAAACGATCGAAACCGCGTCCGTTAAAGCCTTCGTGAACCGCGTCGTCACTTTTCTGACGGCGCCGGATGGAGGCTTTTATGTCGGGTGACAGCAAGATCGGACCAGTCGGCGGCATCGGCCGTGCCGGCCCGCTGCGCAGGGTCGCCAGCGAAGCGGCGACCGCGATGCGCGCCCCGGCGCAGCTCCAGCCGGCGCAGGACAATCTGCCGACCGCGCGCCTGACCCGCCTCGCGGGCAGCCTCGCCGACCAGGCGCCGCCGGTCGACATCGCGCGCGTCGCATCGCTGCGCACCGCGATCGCCAACGGCAGCTATGGCGTGCATCCCGCGATCATCGCGAGCGCGATGCTCGATTTCCACAGCGGGGCCGAATGATGCTGGCGCAGATGGAAGAAATTGAATCGCGACTGGCAATATTGGTGGGTGCGCTCGACGGGCATGACGCCGGTGCGATCATCGCAGCGACCGAGGAGCTCGCGACCGCGGTGATCCTGTTTCGCGGCGCGAACATCCCCGCAGGCAGCGAGCATCGCGCCCGCGCGCTGATCGGGAAGACGCTCAGCCAGCTCGAAGCCGCCGCGATGCGCGTCAATATCCTGAAGAACTGGACGCGTCAGAGGATTGACAAGAGCCACGAAATCCGCGGCACCCGTCCGCGTGGGGCGGCTTTAAGCTACTGATAACCACATAATTTCCGGCCGTTTCTGCGAAATGGCACGATGATTGCTTTTGGTCTGCTGAACAAGCGGAACCAACAGTATGAACGCAATCAACAATCCACGGGGTTCGACCCGCATCGCCGCTCCCGTGATGGACGCGGTGCAGAATGCGTCGGCGCGTTCGGGGATTGATTTCGATTATCTGTTCGACGTCGCGCGCGTCGAAAGCGGCTATAATCCGACCGCAAAGGCGCAGACCTCGTCGGCGCGCGGCCTGTATCAGTTCACCAAGCAGACCTGGCTCGCGACGCTTGACCGCCATGGCGCGAACCATGGCCTCGCCTGGGCGGCCGATGCGATCGGCCGCGACGCGTCGGGCCGGCTGACGGTCGCCGATCCCGCGCTCCGCCAGCAAATCCTCGACCTCCGCGACGATCCGACGGCGTCGTCGAACATGGCCGCCGCGCTGACCGGCGACAATCGCGACTATATCGAAAGCCGGATCGGCCGCAGCGCCGAACCCGTCGACCTCTATCTCGCGCATTTCCTCGGGTCGGGCGGCGCCGCCAAATTCCTGACCGCGCTCGAAACCAACCCCGACCAGCCCGGCGCGTCGATGATGCCCGAGGCCGCGGCCGCGAACCGGTCGGTCTTTTACGCCCCCGACGGCAGCATGCGCAGCCTCGCCGAGATCCGCGATCGCTTTCGCGTGAAGCTCGAGGACGGCGGCAAGATCGAAAATATGAAGCCCTTCGCCCCCTCGGGCTGGCACGCTGAGGCGACCAGTTCGAGCGGCCTTGCGAACAATGGCGGCGGACGCCCGCCCTTACAGATGATGGATATCCAGCCTATGCCCAGGAAGCTCTCGATGGGCTTTGCCGCCGATGCCTATCGGCGGCTCGCGTCGCTTTCGGGAGGCCCGGCATGACCAGCGGCTTCAATCTGGCCAACATCGGCCGCATCGCCGGCATATCGGCGCTGCCCGCGGGGATGCTGATCGTCGTCGGGCTGATGGTGATCCCGGTCTCGCCGCTGATCCTCGACATCAGTTTCGTCGCGAACATCATGATCAGCCTGCTGATCCTGATGGTCGCGCTGCAGGCATCGAAACCACTCGATTTTTCGGCCTTTCCGACCGTGTTGCTGCTCGCGACCCTGTTCCGGCTCGCGCTCAACGTCGCCTCGACGCGCGTCGTGCTCGTCCACGGCCATGAGGGGACCGCGGCGGCGGGCCATGTGATCGAGGCGTTCGGCCAGGTGCTGATCGGCGGCGACTATGTCGTCGGCCTGTTCGTCTTTTTCGTCCTGATGATCATCAACCTGATCGTGATCACCAAGGGCGCGGGCCGCGTGTCCGAAGTGTCGGCGCGCTTCACCCTCGACGCCTTGCCGGGCAAGCAGATGGCGATCGACGCCGATCTCAACGCCGGGCTGCTCAGCCCCGAAGAAGCCAAGGCGCGCCGCGTCGAAGTCGCGACCGAGGCTGATTTCTACGGCTCGATGGACGGTGCGTCGAAATTCGTGAAGGGCGACGCCGTCGCCGGCCTTCTCATCCTGTTCGTCAATATCGTCGGCGGGCTGATCCTCGGCATCTTCAGCCACGGGCTCAGCTTTTCCGAAGCGGGCAGCACCTATATCACGCTCGCGATCGGCGACGCGCTCGTCGCGCAGATCCCGGCGCTGCTGCTGTCGATCGCCGCCGCGGCGATCGTCACCCGCGTCGCCTCGCCCTTCGACCTCAGCGGCCAGATCGGCAGCCAGTTCGCCTCGCCGAACATCTGGATGGCGGTCGGCGGCATCCTCTTCATCCTAGGGATAGTTCCCGCGATGCCGCAGATGCTGATCCTGCCCGCCGCGGCGCTCTCTTTCGGGATCGGCTGGCAGCTGCGCCGCAGCGCCGCCGCGGTCGCCGATCTGCCCGAACCCGCCGCCCCCGCGCCCGACCCGTCGCTGATCGAATGGGCCGATGTCAGCGACGCGAGCGCGTGCCAGCTCGAGATCGGCTATGCGCTCGTCACCCTCGTCGACGAACGCAAGGGCTCACCGTTGATGACGCGCATCACGGGTATCCGCCGCCAATTGTCGAAGGAACTCGGCTTCGTCGTGCCGCCGGTGAAGGTCACCGACGACCTGTCGCTGCCCGGCAACGTCTATCGCATCTCGGTCGCCGGGGTGATCGTCGGCGAGGACGAGGTCTTCCCCAACGAAATGCTCGCGCTCGATTCGGGCGACCTCGTGACCAAGGTCATCGGCCGCCCGTGCAAGGATCCGACCTTCGGCCTCGACGCGCTGTGGATCCCGAAGGCGATGCAGAATGACGCGATCGCCGCGGGTTATACCGTCGTCGATCCGGCGACCGTCGTCGCGACGCACCTCAACAACAGCATCGTCGGTTCGGCCGCCGAACTGTTCGGCATCGACGACGCGCAGGCGCTGATCGACAATCTCAAGACCCACTATCCGCAGCTCGCGCAGAATCTGAGCCCGCAGGGCTATTCGCTGCCGCGCGTCGCGAGCCTGTGCAAATCCCTGCTCATCGAGCGCGTGCCGCTGCGCGATTTCCGCAAGATCGCCGAAGCGATGGTGGCGCTGTCGCCGCAGCAGCTCGGCGAGATCGACCTGATCGAAGCGGTGCGCCAGCGCATCGGCGCGCTGATCGTCCAGACGATCGTGCCGAGCCGGATGCCGCTGCCCGTCGTCACCTTCAGCCCCGAGGTCGAGGTGCTGCTCAACCAGGCGGTGCGCGCCAATCCCGCCGCCGAATGGCCGTTCGAGCATGGAATGGCGATGACGATCATCGACCAGGTCGGGCAGGCGGTCGAACCGCTGCTGCTCCAGACGCGCAGCTTTGCGCTCGTCGCCTCGCCGATCTGCCGCTCCGCCCTCTCGCGCCTCGTGCGCGCCACTTTCCCCGACGTCGCCGTCATCTCCTACCTCGAGATTCCGGCGACCAAGCAGACCGAAATCGTCGCGACGATCGGCGCCGAAGTGCCCCGCCTCGCGTCCGGGCCCGAGGCCCACATGGAGGATCAACCGCATGAGAATTGAGGCCGCCGAGCAATTTGCCGGGACCGCCGGCCGCGCGCCGCGCGCACGCGGCTACGGCGAAAGCGTCGAGGCGCTGGTCGAAGAATATTCGCCGCTGGTTCGCAAGATCGCGTGGCAGGTGTTTTCGCGCGTGTCGCGGACGAGCGAGCTCGACGACCTGATCCAGACCGGGCTGATCGCGCTGATCGAGGCGAGCCGCAATTATGAAGAGCGCGGGTTCGCCTTTGCCACCTATGCGACGACGCGCATCCGCGGCGCGATGATCGACCAGCTGCGCCGTGAGGCCGATGTCGGCCGCTCGGCGATGGTCGCGGCAAAGCGGATCCACGCAATGCGCGCCGCGCTCGAACAGCAGCTGATGCGCGCGCCGACGACGGCCGAAATGGCGGTCGCGTTCGACATGTCGGCCGAGGATTATTTCGCGCTCGAACGCAATGCGACGCACGGCCGGTCGACCTCGCTCGACGAGCTGACCGACATCGGCGCCTTCCTCGCGGCCGACGACGATGCGGGCGCCGACGAACGGTGCGAACAGGAGGATTTGATGGGCGCGCTGCGCCAGTGCGTCGGGCGCCTGTCGCACCGCGAACAGATGGTGCTCCAGCTCTATTTCTTCGAAGAGCTCAACCTGCACGAAATCGGCCTGACGCTCGACGTCAGCGCCGCGCGCATTTGCCAGATCAAGCGCGAGGCGATGATCAAGGTCGATCGGATGATGAAGGAAATGACCGAATAGGAGGAGCCGGGTGCGGTGCGCGCGACCAGTCGGCCCCGCACCCGGTTTCGGGGGTAAGGTCAGCCCCTCAGGCTGCCAGCGTTTGCCCGTTCTGCCAGGCCGCCCCGATTTTCTCGAAATAGGTGGCCATGCGTTCGGTACCGATATCGGTCAGCCGGACGATCGTCCGGCGCCGGTCGCGCTCGTCGATCGAGCGGTGCAACAGCCCGCGGCGTTCGAGCGCAGCGATCATGCGCAGCCCCGACGACAGCGGAACGCCCGCGCCGGTCGCAAGATCGCTGGCGCTGAGCACGCGGCCGTGCGCGCCCGCGAGCATCAGGTCGAGCATCATGTCCCACGTCGGACCCGACATTTCGGCGGTGCCGAAATGGCTGCGGCGGATGCGCCGGACCTGGATGCTGAACGACAGCTGGTCGAGCAGCGCCGCGTTCGACGCCGTGTTGCCGCGCGCGCTGTCGATGGCGCGTACGGACGCGCCCGGCGATTCCTCGCCGCGGCTCGCCAGCAGTTCGTGGATCTGGTCGACCCGCGATTTCAGCTCGGCAATTTCTTGGTTCGAAAATTGCTGCATGTGACGATGCCCCTGGGGAGCCACATATCAGGCCGTGACGTTTTCCCGCCGGCTGGACGAACCCGATGCATAGATGATCAGCAACAGGATCGGGTACGATATATAGACTGAGAGGAGCGAATAGGGTCGCGCCAATATCTCCGAAAACATGAACTTCTGGATATGACCGAAAATAGCGATCAGCTGCCAACCGGTAATCCAGTAGGGCCAGAAACTCTGCGTGCGCATGGCAATGAACCAGAAGCTCAGCAGAACGAACATGTCGATGATGAAGATATTCAGTTCAATATCGGTCCAGGTCGGAAAAGGCGTCAGGGCACTGGTGAGGACCGAGGCGATCAATGCTGTATAGGCCGCCCAACGTTCCAATGGCCCGCCGCGTCGGATCGCGACGGCCACCGTGATGAGCAAGACAGCATAATAAATCGCCACGGACCACATTGTGGCAGTCAACCTTTCTTGCGGATCAACCGGCCTTCGCGAACGTAGCAGCACCATCGCCCGAGCGATCGTTGCTGCCTTCGTCGACCAGCTTCGCGGCGGCCGGCTTGACGCCCGCGCCGAACATCCGCGTTCCGAGGCCGACTTCCTTTTGCGTCACGGTCAGCGCCAGATGCGCGTCGGTCAAAAGCTGGCGGACTTCGCCCGCGGCGGCGAGCGCATGCGCGACCTTTGCCATCGCTTCCTGGCCGACGATCGCCGACATGTTGGTTTCGCGGCGCGCGGTGGGCAGCGTCGCGGCGAGCTGGGCGATGCGGATCATCGCTTCGTCGATCGCGTCTTCGGCCAGGTGCAGGTCGGAAGCGATCTTCTTCGCCGCAGAAACTCGTTGATTCAGCATCATCTTTTTCCTTGAAAAAGAATGCTACCGGTTCCCCCCCGCAGCATTCGTTCGAACATCAGGTCAGAACACGACCGAGTCCGACAAGGATCGAATAGAGGGCGGAGAAGGCCAGGATTGTCGCAAAAGCGATCAAAATCGGCCAGATTATCCTTTCCATCAACCCATGCCGGTTGGCCGGCTGGGACGCGGTAGGAAATGGCGAACCTATATCGAAAAATCGCCGAAACGAACTGCGCCCCGCTTCCGCATCGGGGGGCGGAGATACGTCGCCAAGGTCGATCAATTGATATGTCAAAGGCTGATAAGGGGTAACATGATCGAAGACACCGTTAACAGCGAGGATACGCGCCGCTTCTATTCTGTTGGAAACATTAAGTTTTTTTAACACGCGACGCACGCGTTCGTCGACGGTGTGCGGCGAAACGTTCATCAGCCGCGCGATCTGCTTGGAATTTTTGTGCTCGTAAACGTGCCGCAGCGTTTCGATCTGCGCGGCAGACAGCAGGCTTATGTAATTGTCGGGGTCGCCTTGCACGGGGTTGGAATAGAGCATCACGAGTCGAAATCAAGGTCAGTAGATAGCTAATTTCCTGCGCGGCCCGTTCTGGGCACGCGTTCGGCACCCAATCGCACCGATCAATAGCGCGCAATAACGGGCAGGCGGCTATCGGCTTTCCTTGAGCGTGCGATAGCGCAGAATCGATTTTTCGATATGCCGGCGCGCGGCGCGGCGCGCGGCGACCGGATCGCCGGCCTCGATCGCGACGACGATCGCCTCATGGTCGCGATTGATCGTATGCGCATAGCGTTGATGCAGGACGGGATCGTCGCCTTGCAGGTACAGCCGCCGCGAGGGGACGAGCCGCACGCCGAGAAACTGGGTAAAGCGCAGGAAATAGGGATTACCCGTCGCGCGCGCGATCGCGGCGTGAAAGGCGGCGTCGGCGGCGACCGAGGCGTCGACGTCGCTGCCTTCCTCCATCGCGTCGAGCGCGCTGCGCAGCGCCGCCAGATCGGCGTCGGTACGCCGCCGCGCGGCGAGATCGGCCATCTCGGCCTCGAACCCCATGCGCATTTCGAGCAGCTTGAGCACATCGTCGATCTCGCCGATTTCCTCGGCGGTGACCTGGAAAGCGCGATATTGCGCGCCGTCGGGGACATAGGCACCCGACCCGCGCCGCGACACGAGCAGGCCACGCGCAGCGAGGCGCGAATAAGCTTCGCGCACGACGGTGCGGCTGACGCCGAACGTCTCGGTGATCTCTTTTTCGGTCGGGAAACGCGATCCGACGGGCATTTCGCCCGTTTCGATCTGTTCCTCGAAGCGCTGGACCAGATCATCCGCCAGCGACGCCGCCTTGGTTACCGCCATGGATGCTGCGTTATCATCGCGCCGCGAAGCTGGCTAGGGCCGGAAATCGGGTCGCTGTGCGTCGACATAGCTATTCCAGTCGCCCTCTGCCGCAAAGTCGCCCCCGCGATCCCACGCCGAGCCGCTGTAATAGACAAAGGGCTGCCCCGGCCGGACGCGGATGAGGATCAGATAATTGTCGGTGTCCTCGGCAAAGCCCGCGAAGGCGGCCGGATCGACGATCACCGCCGCCGCCATCCGTCCTTTTTCGCCATCGGCGGGTCCCCACCAGCTCAACCGCGCGGCGGCGGCGTCCTTGCGGACCTCGCCCAGCTTGCTCCCGTTTATCGGCCGTTTCGAAATGCCGATGCCGACGATCAGCTCGGCATCGCTGCTCGACGCGATGGTCGAGGTCATCCGGGTGAAATTCGTGCCCGCCGGCAGCGTGAAGCGGCGTGTTTCGCGCACCGTGCGCAGCGTATCGACCGGCCACGGCTCGTAATCGACGGTGAAGTCGGCAACGTCGGGCCTCGATTGCAGGATGCGCGGCCGCACATAGTTGCGCGAGGTCCACAGCTTGTTGTCGTACCAGATGCCGAGCCCGCCGGTCCCGCGGCCCGTACCGACATTATAGAAGTCGATCCCTTCGCCATGGTCGGCGTGCTGGTCGCCGGTGCGCAGCTGACGGTCCATGAAAGGCCAGCGCACGCGCTTGCCCCACGCGTCGATCCCCGACGAGGAGGGCGGTTCGGCCTTCTCAAGCGCGCGACCATAGATACGGTGCGCGATGCGGTCGTTTTCCCAGAGGAGGTCGTCGAAGCGATAATCGGCGATCACCACCGCCGCGCGCGCTTTTTGCTCGTCCGCCGTGGCGGACCGGAGCGGTTTATGCTGTGGTTTGGGCTCTTGGGCCCCCACCGGCGCGGCGAGCAAAGCAAGGGCAAGGAAGGTCAAACGCATTACCAACTCCACATCGTTCCGTCCTCGAGCCGGTTCACCGGCAGATAGGCACGGGCATAAGGAAAGGATTCGGCGAGCGCCTCGTCGATATCGACGCCGAGGCCCGGCGCGTCGCCCGGATGGAGCATGCCGTCCGCAAAGCGATAGGCGTGCGGGAAGACCGCGTCGGTCTCCTCCGTATGGCGCATATATTCCTGGATCCCGAAATTGGGGATCGAAAGCCCAAGGTGCAGCGCCGCCGCCATCGTCACCGGCGACAGGTCGGTCGCGCCGTGGCAACCGGTGCGGACCTGGTGGAGATCGGCGAGCGAGGCGATCTGCCGCATATGGGTGATGCCGCCCGCGTGGAGCACGGTGGCGCGGATATAGTCGATCAGCCGGTTTTCGATCAGCGCCTTGCAATCCCAGATCGACGAGAAAATCTCGCCGACCGCGAGCGGCGTCGTCGTATGCTGGCGGATCAGGCGGAACGCCTCCTGATCCTCGGCCGGGGTCGCATCCTCGATCCAGAAGGGACGCCAGGGCTCGAGGTCCTTGCCGAGCCGCGCCGCCTCGATCGGGGTCAGCCGGTGGTGGACGTCGTGGAGCAGGTGGACGTCCCAGCCGAGCGCCTCGCGCGCCGCGGCGAACAGTTCGGGGACGACACGCATATATTTCGCCGTCGACCAGACATTCTCGGTCGGCAGGTCATTGTCGGCGGGCTCGTAGAAATAGCGGTCCTTGCTGACGCCATAGGTCGACGCCATTCCGGGCACCCCGCATTGCAGACGGATCGCCTTATACCCCTGTCGCTGGTAATCGAGCGCCGCCTCGATCGTGTCGGCGATCGTCGCGCCATTGGCGTGGCCATAGACCATGCAGCCCTCGCGCGCGGCGCCGCCGAGCAGCTGATAAACCGGCAGCCCCGCGATTTTGCCCTTGATATCCCACAGCGCCATGTCGACCGCGGCGATCGCCGCCATCGTCACCGGGCCGCGGCGCCAGTACGCGCCTTTATAGAGATATTGCCAGATATCCTCGATGCGGTGCGCGTCGCGCCCGATCAGGCAGGGGACGACATGCTCCGACAGATAGGCCGCGACCGCGAGCTCGCGGCCATTGAGCGTCGCATCGCCGACGCCGGTCGTCCCGTCGTCGCACTCGATCTTCAACGTCGTGAAATTGCGGCCCGGCGCGGTCAAAATCACCCGGGCTGACACGATCTTCGGCATTCCATCCCCTCATCGCCGCATGGCTTAGTTGTGTGACAACCTTATTGACACTCGATCCAAAAGGAAAGACATATGTCACCGGTGTCAAGGTCAAAGGCCGACACCTCCATGGGAGAGGAAACACGATGCGCAGCGCCCGATGCCCCCCGCCTGCCGCATGCGCGCGCTTTTCGGACATCATATCATCGCCGCGGTGGAGACCGTCGCCCAGCGCTATGCGGGCGGCGCGCGCGGCCCCTGGCAAGATCACGCCGAAACGTGCCTCCTTTCGCTGGTCGCCCCTTGTTGCCGTGAAGGAAATGCCATGCCGCTGAGCCTCTTTGCCCTGATGATGACCGCCCCCGCCGCCGCGGTGGCGCCTGCCGAACCCACGATGCCGCAGCCCGCGGCGATCCTCGCGCAGACGCGCCGCGTCGCCGACTGGCAGCTCGCGAACCGCACCAACTGGGCGACGATGCCCGCGGCGCGCAAGAGCGTGCAGGAAGTGCGCGACTGGCAGCAGGCGACCTTCTGGGTCGCGCTGACCGAGCTCGCCAGCCGCGACAAAAAATATGCGCAGCCATTGCTCGATCTCGGTCGCGCCGAGAAATGGCAGCTTGGCGACCTCGCCTATCACGCCGACGATCAGCTCATCGGGCAGGCGTGGTTGTGGGCGGCGCAGAGTGGTGCGGGCAAGGGCGTCATCGCGCCGACGAAAGCCTATTTCGACAACGTCCTCGCCAATCGGCCGACGATCGGCCTCGAATTCATCCCCGTCGCGCCGGGCAAGAACACGTCGATATGCACTGACCGCTGGTGCTGGTGCGACGCTTTGTTCATGGCGCCGCCGACCCTGCTGCGGCTGTCGAAGGCGACGGGCGACAAACGCTACGCCGATTTCGCGCATGAGGAGTATAAGGCGACGACCGACTATCTCTTCGATCCGTCGGAAAATCTCTATTTCCGCGACAGCCGATTCTTCGGCATGCGCGATACCAAGGGGCGCAAGCTGTTCTGGAGCCGCGGCAACGGCTGGGTGATGGGCGGCCTCGTGCGGATGCTGCAGGTGATGGACAGGAGGGATCCGAAGCGCCCCTATTACGAGAAATTGTTCACGGACATGTCGGCGAAACTCGTCACGCTGCAAAAGGCCGACGGCTATTGGCCCGCATCGCTGCTCGACAACGACCCCGGCACCCCGCCCGAATCGAGCGGCACCGCCTTCTTCACCTATGCCTTTGCGTGGGGCGTCGACAACGGCCTGCTCGACCGCGCGACATACGAGCCGGCGGCGGTGCGCGGATGGGATGCCTTGCAGCGCGCGGTGCAGCCCGACGGCATGCTCGGCTGGGTCCAGCAGGTCGGCGACCGGCCCGACAGCGTCTCGGCGAAAGAGACGCAATTTTACGGCAGCGGTGCCTATCTGCTCGCCGGCACCGCGATGTACGATCTGTCGAAAAAGCGCGTAAAGCGTTGATATAGAACGGGTCGGTCCACCCAGACCGGCCCGTAGCCGCCCTACAACGCGGGCGATTGACTTACCCTCTCAAAGTTGTCATACATTTCTCAAGTTGTATGACATCTAAAATTGACACCGGTATCAACCGGGTCACGCCGCCACCATGCGCGGCGCACCAAAAAGGAGAGGGAAATGAAGTCACCATCGGCCTTGCCGACCCGTGCCGCCCTGCTGGCGTCCGCTGCGCTATCTGCTGCGATGCCCGCCTGGGGCCAGGAAGCCCCCGCCGAAATCGCGAGCGAACAGGCGGCGGCGGTCGATGGCGGCGACGAAATCCTCGTCACCGGCACCCGTGCGACGCAGCGCAGCTCGATCGAATTCAAGCGCGCCGCCGACGTCGTCGTCGACGGCCTCGTCAGCGACGAAATCGGCGCGACCCCCGACAATTCGGTCGGCGACACGCTCGAACGCATCGTCGGCGTCTCGGCCGACCGCTTCAAGGGCAACGCCAACGAGCTGTCGGTGCGCGGCCTTGGCCCGACCCTGAGTTTCTCGACCTTTAACGGGCGTGAGGTGTCGACCGCCGGACCCGACCGCTCGGTCGCCTTCCAGCAATTCCCGTCCGAACTCGTCAACGGCGTCCTCGTCTATAAAACCCAGCGCGCCGATTTCCTTGAGGGCGGCGTCGGCGGGGTGATCGAACTCAAGTCGATGAAGCCGCTCGATTACGGCAAGCGCCGCATCCAGTTCGAGGTGCGCGGCGATTTCCAGCCGCAGGACAATGACGTCTATCAGCACGACGGGCTCGGCTATCGCGCCAATTTCTCCTACACCGACCAGTTCGAAACCGGGCTCGGCGATATTGGCGTGTCGATCGGTTACCAGCGGCAGGACACCACTGCGCCCGAGGATTATTACAACGCCAACGCGACCTTCCAGCTCTGCAACACCTCGGCGAACAATCCCTTTCAGCTGACCGGCAGCGCCGCCGCGCAGATTGCGGCGGGCGCCAGCCAGAACTGCACCTTCGCGACGGGTCCGCGCTCGGTTGCGCCGAGTGCGGGCGCGACGCCCGTGGTGGTCGGCGAAACGCGTGGCCCCGCCTATTTCGCCAATTCGTCGCGCAGCTTCCGCACCCAGACGACGTCCGAAGTGCGCGACGGCCTGATCGGTGCGATCCAGTGGCGCCCGTCGCCCGAGTTCGAAATCGCGATCGACGGCCAATATTCGAAGCGCAACAGCCTCGAGGACCGCAACGTCCTCGGCATCACCGAGGGGCTGCGCGGGGTCCAGCCGCTGGTCATCGGCAACGGCGACAACGGCTATTCGCGCGGCGCGCTGATGAGCTATCGCGGCAATTCGAACCTCGAAAACCAGCTCGAAACGCGCCGGCGCGTCGAGGAATATCTGGGCGGCGGCTTGAGCCTGATCTGGTCGCCCGACCGCTGGAACGTCGCGCTCGACGCCTCCTATTCGAACAGCCACCGCACCGAAACGCAGAAGCAGACGCGCATGCGCTCGACGCGCCGCGTCGGCTATACGCTCACCTATGAGGGCGACGATATCGTGCCGGTCGTCGCGTTCGACAATTTCGACATTACCGACCCGAACCTGTTCCTCGCGACCGCGAACAACGCGGTCTATGCGCGCAACCGCTTCGTCACCGACCGCAAGGATCGGATCTGGGCCGCGCGGCTCGACATCGACCGCGAGCTCGACGGCTTCATCACCGGGATCAAGTTCGGCGGGCGCGTGTCGGATCATCAGCGTACGAACGACAATGCCCGCAACAACGACCTCAACACGATCCCCGGCACCCCCGCGCAGGTCACCGCGCTGATCACGCAGGCGAACCGGAATTGCCGCGTGCCCTTCACCACGACCAGTTACATGAGGGGCATGGGCACGAACGTCACCAAATGGGCGACGTTCGACAACGACTGCCTGTTCCGCACCTTCACCGGCAGCGACGACGCGCTGCCCTATCCCGCCGACGGCCGCGACCCGAGCGACATCGACGTCACCGAACGCATCTATGCCGCTTATGCGATGGCGAATTTCGAATCCGACGCGGGCAGCGTGCCGTTCAGCGGCAATATCGGCCTGCGCTGGGTCAGGACCGACATCACCTCGATCGGTTTCCGCCAGCCTTACCGGATCGTCATCGACACCGTCGGCGACACCTATTCGATCGGCGTCGACCCGGCGGGCCAGCTCCAGACCAACAAGGCGAAGGGCAGCTATAATTATTTCCTGCCGTCGGCGAACGTCGCCTTCGACCTGTCGCAAGAGGTCAAATTGCGCCTCGCCGCCTATCGCGCCATCGCGCGGTCGGGGATCGAAAGCTTCGGCGCGGGGGTCAACCTCAACCCGACCACCTCGGCGACGGGGATCGACAACATCATCTTCAACGCGACGACGGGCAACCCGAACCTCAAGCCGCTGCGCGCATGGAACCTCGACGCCAGCCTCGAGCTTTACGCGTCGCAGGACACGCTGATTTCGGTCGCAGGCTATTATAAATGGGCGAAGGGCACCGTCATCGGCCGCTCCGAACCGATCCCGTCGGACATCACCGTGACGACGATCCGCGACGGCGGCGCGCCGGTGACCGAGACCTTCACGATCAACCCCGTTGCGCCGTCGAACGACCTTGAGACGCGCCATCTCTACGGCGTCGAGGCGACCGCGAGCCATGCCTTCACCTGGCTTCCCGACCCGCTCGACGGTTTCGGCATCCAGGGTTCGGTCAACCGCGCCTTTGCCAATTTCGAATATCCCGACACCTCGCCGATCGCCGATTATGTCGACCCGGCCAATCTGATCGGGCTGTCGAAATGGACCGCGAGCGGATCGGTGTGGTTCGAAAAATGGGGCCTCTCGCTCCGCGCCAACCTTCGTTACCGCTCGGGTTATTACAAGCCGAACGGCGGCACCAACCGCGAGATCCGCGGCGGCACCTATCTGAACCTGTCGGCGCAGTACGACCTCACCAAGAATGTTCAGGTCAAGCTGCAGGCGCTCAACGTCACGAACACGCAGGATATCATGGTCAAGGGCGGGTACGACAGCATCGCCGAGGTGTCGCGCAGCGGCCCGCAATATTTCTTTGGCTTCCGGGTCCGCCTGTGAAGCGAGCGACTTTAGCCCGACTCCCTTGGGCTATCCTGGCCGCCGCCGCGTATTTTCCGTCCGCGGCGGCGGCTTTTTCCCCGGATTCCACCTGCAACGCGAGCGAAGGCTATTCGGCCTCGTTCGACGGGCGCCGCACCTTCACGCTGCGCCCCGCCGATCTTGACGCGATCAAGGCGGCGCTACCCGATGATGCGGCGCTCGGCGCCGCCTACCGCGAGCTGATCATACGCGCCGACACGGCGCTCGCATCAAAGCCCGCCTCGGTGATGGACAAGCGCAGTATCCCCGTGTCGGGCGACCGCCACGACTATGTCAGCCTCGCGCGCTATTGGTGGCCGAACCCCTCCGATCCGAAGGGCGCTTATGTGCGCCGCGACGGCGACACCAATCCCGACATCGAAAGCAATCGCTTCGACCGTAGTGCGCTGAGCCGCATGGCGCGCGAAGCCGACACGCTCGCGCTTGCCTATTATTACAGCGGCGACCGCAAATATGCCGCGGGTGCGGCGCAGGCGATCCGCGCCTGGTTCCTCGACCCCGCCACCGCGATGAACCCGAACATGAATTTTGCGCAGGCGGTGCCCGGCGTGTCGAACGGCCGCCCCGAAGGCGTACTCGACGGCGCGAGCTTCATTGGCGTGATCGACGCGGTAGGGCTGATCGGCCCGTCGGGCGCATTGACGCCGGTCGAGACGACCGCGCTCGAAGGCTGGTTTTCGCGCTATCTCGACTGGATGCTGAGCAGCCCGAACGGCAAGGCCGAGGGCAAGGCGTCGAACAACCACGGGCTCTGGTACGACGCGCAGGCCGCACGCTTCGCGCTCTTCGCGCGGAGGCCCGACATCGCGCGCCGGATCGTAGCGGCCTTTCCCAACGCGCGGATCGCGCAGCAGATCGACACGTCGGGGGCGCTGCCCGAGGAACTGACTCGCACACGCAGCTTCCATTATTCGCTCTATGCGCTGGCCGCCGCCTACACCGTCGCCGACAGCGCGGCGTGCCTCGGCATCGACCTCTATCGCGCCGAGGAAAAGGGCCGCTCGCTGCGCAAGGCGACCGGCTATGTCGCCGCCTATCGCGACCGCGCCGCCGACTGGCCGTACAAGGAGCAAGGCTGGCCCGCCGACACGCTCGACGCACTGCTCGTCCGCGCCGACGATGCCTGGGGACCCGGCGCCTATCCGCGCATCGTCGGCGGCGACCTGTTGCTGCGCCATCGCTCCCGGTAAGGACGGAGGATGATCGCACGCCGTACCCTGCTGCTTGCCGCGCTGCTCGCCGCACCGGCAGCATGGGCGCGCCCGCGGCCCGGCGCGCTCGACATCCGCGCAATCGAGCGCCGCCGCCTGCTGCCGCAAGCCGAAGTCCTGCTCGCCGCCAAACCGCGCACCATCACCGCGATCCTCGCGCCGCGCAGCCCCGCGGGTCGGCACGACTATTATTCCGAGGGCGATTATTGGTGGCCCGACCCGGCCAGCCCCGGCGGTCCCTATGTGCGCCGCGACGGCCGCTCGAACCCCGACAAGTTCGACGGCCACCGCGACGCGCTGATCGCCTTCGGCCGCACCGTGCCCGCGCTTGCGGCGCTGTGGGACCTCACCGGCGAGACGCGTTTTGCGGGCGCCGCGATGCGCCACCTCCACGCGTGGTTCGTCGATCCGAAGACGCGGATGAACCCGAACCTGAACCACGCGCAGGCGATCATCGGCGTGAACAGCGGCCGCGCTATCGGGGTGATCGATACGCTGCAGATCGTCGAGGTCGCGCGCGCCGCCACGCTGTTCGCGCGCAAAGAGGCACCGGGCTATGCGGCGATCCGCGCGGGCGTCGAGCGCTGGTTCGCCGCCTATCTCGACTGGCTGACCACCTCGCGCTTCGGCACCACCGAACGCGACGAAAAGAACAACCACGGCACCTGCTGGCTGCTGCAGGCAGCGTGCTTTGCCGCGTTGCTTGGCCGCACCGATATTCTCGAGGATGCGCGGGGCCGGCTTCAAACCGTGATCATCCCGACGCAGATCGAGCCCGATGGCCGCCAGCCGCTCGAACTCGCGCGCACCAAACCCTATGCCTATGCGCTCTTCAATCTCGACGTGCTCGCCGCGTCGGCGTGGCTGCTTGGCGGCGGCGAACTGATCGGCTGGAAGACCCCCGACGGCCGCTCGATCGGCGGCGCGATCGCGTGGATGGCGCCGTTCATCGCCGACAAGGCGAAATGGCCGCTGCCGCCCGACGTCGAATATCGGGACGGCTTCCCGGTGCGCCAGCCGAGCCTGCTCTTCGGCGGCATCGCGCAAAAGCGCAGCGATTGGCTGGACCTCTGGCAGCGCCTCAATCCGGATCCGACCATCGGCGAGGTCGTGCGCAATTTCCCGGTCCGCCAGCCCCTGCTCTGGCTCTAGTTGCGCCCCCCGACCAACCCGCGCGCGATCACCTGCGCCTGAATTTCGGCCGCGCCCTCGAAGATGTTGAGGATGCGCGCGTCGCACAGCACGCGGCTGATCTCATATTCGAGCGCATAGCCATTACCGCCGTGGATCTGCAAACTCGCGTCGGCGTTCGACCAGGCGGCGCGCGCGGCGAGCAGCTTCGCCATGCCCGCCTCGATATCGCAGCGCTTGCCGCTGTCCTTCGCGCGCGCCGCGGCATAGCTGAGCTCGCGCGCGGCGACGAAATCGACGAGGCTCATCGCGAGCTTGTCCGACACGCGCGGGAAATGGACGATCGCCTTGCCGAACTGCTTGCGGCTGAGCGCATAATCCAGCCCGAGCTCGAGCGCGCGCCGCGCCACCCCGACCGCGCGCGCGGCGGTCTGGATGCGCGCGCCTTCGAAGGTCCGCATGAGCTGCTTGAACCCCTGCCCCTCTTCGCCGCCGAGCAGCGCGTCGGCGGGCGCTTTCATCGCGTCGAACTGCAATGCATATTCGCGCATCCCGCGATAGCCGAGCACTTCGATCTCGCTGCCGCTCATCCCGACGGCGGGGAACGGTTCGGCCTCGCTCCCGCGCGGCTTGGGGACGAGCAGCATCGACAAGCCGGCATAGCCCTTCGCATCGGGAACCGTTCGCGCGAGCAAGGTCATCAGGTCCGAGCGCGCGGCGTGGGTGATCCAGGTCTTCGCACCATCGATCACCCAATGATCGCCGTCGCGGCGCGCGCGCGTCTGCAATGACCCAAGGTCCGACCCGACGTCGGGTTCGGTAAACACCGCGGTGGGCAATATCTCGCCGCTGGCGATCCGCGGCAGCCATTCGGCCTTTTGCGAGTCGGTGCCCCCCGTCGCGATCAGCTCGCCTGCGATCTCGGACCGCGTGCCGAGCGACCCCGCGCCGATCCAGCCGCGCGACAATTCTTCGGTGACGATGCACATCACCAGCTTCGACAGGCCGAGCCCGCCGAACTCCTCGGGGATGCAGACGCCGAAGGTGCCGAGGTCGGCCATCGCCTGCACCGTCTGATCGGGGATCAGGTCGTTCGCAAGATGCCAGCCGTGTGCGTGCGGGACGATCTCGGCATCGGTGAAGCGGCGGAACTGGTCGCGGATCGAATCGAGATCGGCGTCGTGGAGCGTCTCGCTCGGCCAGTTGCCGTCGGCGAGCGCCATCGCGACATCGGCGCGTGCCCCCGCATGATCGGCGTCGAGCAGATCGGCACATTTATCGGCGAGCGCGCGCGCCTCGGCACCCAGCCCAAGATCGGCCGGACGGAAAATCTCGTTCTGCCCCATCGGCAGTCCGCCGACGAGCTGGCCGATCCCCTCGGCAAAGGCGAGCACCGCGATTTTCGTATCGAGCGGGTTCGTCTCCCGGCCGGACTCGCACCATTCCAGCACTGCCTCCAGCGCCGCGGCCGTCGTCGCGACCCACGCAAAGCCGTGCGCTGCACGCTGCTCGCGGTCGATCGGCGCCTGCGCCAACCGTTCGGCAAGCGCCGCCTCGGCCGCGGCGCGATAGACCTGCGCCGCCGTCAGCGCCTCGCGCAAATCGGCCATGCTCAGGCAGCGCGCTCGAAGATCGCGGCGATGCCTTGCCCGCCGCCGATGCACATCGTCTCGAGCCCGTAGCGTCCGTCGCGGCGCACCAGCTCGCGCGTCAGGTTCGCGAGGATGCGCCCGCCCGTCGCGCCGATCGGGTGGCCAAGCGAGATGCCCGATCCATTGACGTTGAGGATTTCGTTCCGGCTGTCGTCGTCCGACCAGCCCCAGCCCTTCAGCACCGCGAGCACCTGAGGCGCGAAAGCCTCATTGAGCTCGACAAGGTCGATGTCGCCCCAGCCAAGGCCATTGCGTGCAAACAGCCGCTCGACCCCGGGCACCGGCCCGATGCCCATCCGGCTGGGGTCGCAGCCCGCCGCCGCCGAGCTGTGATACCAGGCGATCGGTTCCAATCCGAGTTCGTCGAGCTTGTCCTCGGCGACGACAAGGCATGCCGCGGCGGCGTCATTCTGCTGGCTCGCATTGCCCGCGGTGACGACGCCGCCCTCGAGCGGGCGCAGCTTGCCGAGCGTCTCAAGCGTCGCGTCGGCGCGGTAACCCTCGTCGTGCGCGAAAACGACCGGGTCGCCCTTTTTCTGCGGCACCGACACCGGGACCAGCTCGTCGTCGAACAGGCCGTTGGCCCATGCCGCGGCGGCGCGCTGGTGGCTGCGCACCGCATAGGCGTCGCACGCCTCACGGCCGATATCATAATCCTTGGCCAGATTTTCGGCGGTCTCGATCATGCCCGAAATGACGCCGAAGCGCTCGACCGGCTGCGACATCAGCCGCCCGCGCGTCAGCCGGTCGTGGAGCGTGAGGTTGCCCGCGCGAACCCCTTTACGAATGTCGGTCGAATAATGTTCGACGTTCGACATCGATTCGACGCCGCCCGCGACAACGACGTCGGACATGCCCGTCTGGACCATCATCGCGGCGTTGACGACCGCCTGCAGCCCCGACCCACAGCGGCGATCGAGCTGATATCCCGGCACTTCGAGCGGCAGTCCGGCGGCGAGCCACGACCAGTGGCCGATGCTCGGCGCCTCGCCATTGCCATAGCCTTGGCTGAAAACGACGTCGTCGACGCGCGACGGGTCGATCTTCGTCCGTTCGACCAGCGCCTTCAGGATCACCGCGCCCAGCTCGCCCGCGGTCAGCGAGGAAAGCGCGCCGCCGAACTTGCCGACGGCGGTGCGGATCGGGGCGACGATGGCGGCGCGGCGCAGGGTCATGTCTTCATTTCTCCAAGGTCAGGCGATACCGACGATACCGGCATCGATCAGCCGGGCAAGCTCACCCGATGAAAGCGACAGGCGCTCGCTCAAGATTTCCTCGCTATGCTGCCCGTTGCGCGGCGCGGCGCGCGGCGGCCCGCGTTCCGCCTGCGGCAATGTCGCAAAGGCGCCCGCGGCGGGATAGGCGAAACCGCTAGGATTGTCGGCGTGCCCGAAGATCGGATTGTCGCCGACCAGCGCCGGGTCCTGCACCGCATCGTGCATCGTGCGGTAGGGCGAATGAACGATGCCGCCCGCGTCGAACGCGGCGGCGAGGTCGGCATGATCGCGGCTTGCTATGGCCGCCTCGAACAGCGGATAGAGCGCATCGCGATGCGTGAAACGCAGCCCGTCATCGGTCGCGAACGACACGCCGCGCGCCGCCTCGATCGCCGCGATCGCTTCGGCGAGACCCAGCGCGGCGGTCAGATTGGCCCATTGGCGCGGCGTGACCACGACAATCATCGTGCGCCGGCCGTCCGCCGTGACAAAATCGCGCCCGAACAGGCCGTAGACGGCGTTGCCGAGGCGCGGGCGGTTCGCGCCGGAATAGAGCATTTCGGCGACCCCGCCGAGATTGGCGACGGTGCCGATCGCGACGTCGGAGAGCGGCAGGCGCACCTCGCCGCCCTCGCCGGTCACGGTGCGGCGCTGGATCGCCGCGAGCAGCGCAAAGGCGGCATAGGCGCCCGTCAGCAGATCCCACGCGGGCAGCACATGGTTGACCGGCTCGGGACCGGCACCCGTCAGCATCGGATAACCGACGCTGTTGTTCACCGTATAGTCGAGCGCGGGCGACCCGTCGGCCCAGCCCATCACGCGTATGGTGACGAGGTCGGGGCGCCCTTCGGCCAGCTTTGCATGCGACAGAAAGCCCCCGACCGGAAAATTGGTGACGAACTGCCCCGTCGCGCGCACCAGCGCCTGCAGCAGCTCGCGCCCCTCGGGCCGCGCCAGATCGAGCGCGACCGACTTTTTCGCGCGGTTCAGATTTTCCCAATAGAGCGAATCATTGGCGTCGGTCACCGGCCAGCGGCGAAAATCGGGGCCGCCGCCGATCTGATCAACGCGGATCACCTCGGCGCCCATTTGCGCGCAATAAAGCCCGGCGGTCGGAGAGGCGACGAAGGACGAAGCTTCGATCACCGACAGGCCGGCCAGCAGGTCGTACATCCGGCGCCAATCCCCCCGAGAGCCTCTCGCGAAATCCCCGGCCTCAGCGGCCGCAGGAAGCTATCTGGCGCATCCTGAGGGTTCGAACCCCCGGCCTCCGCCTTCGGAGCGGGTACTAACAGGCTATGCCATTCAATACCAGAGCCGGCATCTCTTACATAAACCACTAATATTAAGCCGAAAAGGTGAAAATCAACTCAGCCAATGCCAACCCAGATCCTGCCAGAATTAAGCCCTGTGGCTTACGCCCCGCTTTCGCGAAAGCGACGAAGTGCCGGGTTTCGGCATCCGGATATTCACGTCGGACAAGCGTAGATATATCATCCGATCTTTTCATTCTCCCCCAGCCTAGCGATCATTTTGAACGTTTCGGCCAGCTTGACGCCGATGCAACGGAACGATCGTTGCGAACAGCTGTTGTCAAAATATCGAAACTCAAATGGAGGGTGGTTCGCCCTCGCCGTCGGAGAGAGAGAATGAAAAAGCTTCTGACAATTTTCGCAATTAGCAGCTCGCTGTTGCTTCTGTCTGCTTGCAACACAGTTGAAGGAGCTGGAAAAGACGTTGAATCCGCTGCAGACTGTGCTGATGGGGTTAAAGGCAACTGCTAGGCGGCGTGACAGATTGGCGTGAACCGGCGTTCGCGGATCAGCTTCATTGACCGGTAGCGGACTGTCGGCTTCTGGGTGCAGGTCGTGAAAAGCAGACGCCGGTCAGCCTATGTTCGCCTGCCATCGCTCGCCATTATTCGTCGCCGCTAGAACGAAAAACGATAGCCAAGGTTTAAGATCGTCGCGCGCTCCTCGCTTTTGCCGACGAACGCCGCATCGGACCATCGTTGATCGAGGAAGGTGAAGCCGATTTCGGCGTCCAGCGCTACCTTCGTCGACGCGACGTAAGTGACGCGCAGGCTGGGGCGATAGGCTTTTTGGCGGCCCGGGCCAAAGCGATCGGTGCGCCGCGCGAAACGGAATCGCGGCTCGAAGCTGACCGGCCCCACGGGAAAGCGCGCAGCCGAATCGAACGAAATGATGTTGAAACGGGCCGTCCGCGCATGACGCAACCCGAAAATGAGCGTGTCGCCTTTCCTGACGATGCCGTTTCCAGTCATCTGCGCGCCCAGATAAGTTTCGGTGCCGCTGCCCGCGATCGCATCGACCCCGCCCGATGCCGGGGTGCTGCCCGTACGCGACACGACCAGATCGAGATTGGCCTGCCATTTTGGTGTCAGCGGCTGGGTATATACCACCGACAGGCTGCGGGTTCGTGCCGATCGATCGCGCGCCCATTGTTCCAGCGTCTGGCGCGTGAACAGCTGCTTGAGTTCGCCGAGGCGGTGCGCTGACTGGCCGATCACGCTGTTAGTGAGCGAGAGCTGGGGATAATATTGCTGGTCGAATTGCACGCCCACGCTGCCCCCGCCCCGCAGCGGCACGGTGGCGTTCAGGAAGGCATGGCTGAGCTTGCCAAAGCCGACGTCGAAGTCGACCAGCCCCCACAAAACGACGCCCGGCGTGCTATAGCGCGCCTCTAGGCCCACCGCCTGCCGGTCGGTCAGCCCGCCGCTTTTCTGGTCGAACCAATAGGCATTGAGCTCGAACGGCTTGTCGCGCGGCGCATAGCCCAGCGTGAAACCGTAGAAACGTCGGTCCCGCTCGATCCGGTCGGTGCGGGTCGAAAAGACCGGACACCCCGCCTGCGCGTGGAGCGTCCACGACGGATCGACCTCCCATCCCGCACGGATGCCGTCGAACCGGCCGAACACGCCCGAACCGAACAGCGACTGCCGCCCAATCCGCGCCGAAAGGCCAAGGCGATAATGCTGGGTATCGATGTACAGCGCCGCGATGCGCTGGGTGTCGTCGCCCGAACTGCGCGAGGAGCCGACAAGCGTGACCGGCCGCCAATCGAGCGTATAGCTGCCGGCGGCGCGCGCGCTGAACCGCGTTTCGCCGTTGGTCGCCGCCATGTTGATGTCGATCGCGGTCAGCAGCTGGTCGATATTGACGCGCCGGTCGATCTCGTCGATCGGATCGCGCCGGCGCGCATCGACGAAAACATTGCGGCTGGTGTCGCGCGAATAAAATTGCGAAAGACCGCCCGAGAAGGTGGTGCGCCATTCGCGCCCGTCCACGCTCGGCCGTGCGGGCTCGCCCCCGCCACCCCGGCCCAGCGCCGCCAGCCGCTGCCCGACCCGGTCGGCGCCCGGCGAGCCCGGAAAACGCCGCAGATATTCCTCATAGCGCAGCCGCGCCGGCCCGCGTTCGCCGCGTCGCTCGTGGATCATGCCGCTGAGCTCCAGCGCGCGCGGGGCATAATCGGTGTCGCGTTGGCCAAGGATGCGGTCGAGCGCGTCGCTGGCGGTTTCATGTTGGCCCGCCGCCACGGCTTCCTCGGCCACGGTCTGGAGACGGCGCAATTCGTCGCCGTCCAGCGGCGCAACGGCGCCGTCCGCCGCCGGTTCGACCGGGCAGCCGTCTTGAAGGGCGATGTTGCGCAGCGACAGCACCAAGCTTTGCGAGTCATGTCCCAGGGCGATTTCGAAGCGGGTGAGCGTGCGAAAAGTGATCGCGAGCACCGGTCCGCCGACGGCGTCGGCCTCGTAGACAATAGAGCGGACCAGCGGCGTACCGCCCGGCACGGGCAGGAAATCGCGGTTAGGCCGAACGCCGGGCTGCACCATCTCGACCCGCAGCCGCACGTCCATTCCCTGGTCGGTCGGGGCCGCGCCGCTGTAACGGATCGGGCCTGTGAAATGGATCGTCACGGTCGGGCAGTCGATGGTGCCCGCAGCGCTCGCGTCGGCCAACACCTTGTCGCCGCCGCGCTGTGCCCCGGCATTGCCCGCCCAAAACAGCAGCAACAGCGCGAGTGCGATCTTGAGCAAGGCTTCGAAGGCGGCATGCGCGCTCATGATGCCGCTCCCGGCAACAACTGGTTCCAATGGATCGCCCGGTGGCAATCCTGGCATTGATTGCCGGTCGGCGGGTGATTGACGGTCTTGCCGGGCGCCTGGAAATTATTGTGGCAGCTGACGCAGTTGCTCACGACGCCGCTGTGGTCGAAGCGCGCGGTCAGCCAGTCCTTGGTGGTATGGCACGACACGCACGCATCGGTCGTGGGGATGTGGCGGAACGTCTTGCCCTCGGCGCGGACATTGTTGTGACAGGCGGCGCAGGTGCGCGGCGTGCCGCGGAACACCGCCTTGGCGTGGCAGGTGTCGCAGCCGATTTCGGCATGCCGCCCGTCGAGCACGAACCCCGTCGAGATATGATCATAGCGGTCGATGACCTTGATCGGCGGCGGATCGGACGTCGCCGCCGCGGCCAGCGCGGCGACAAGGAAGCAGCCCAGCAGGGCGATCCAGGCTTTGATCATCGCAGGTGCCTCCCGTCGAAATCCGGATGGCGGCGCGCGTTCGCGGGGACGCGCACCGTCTTGAAGCTGTCGCCCCCGACATGGCAGGTTTCGCATTTCGTGCCGAAGCGGCCTTCGTGATGATCGTCAGCCTTGTGGCAGCCGTAACAGCCCACCGGCAGCCGCGCGGTCGTCGCGGGCCTGGTGTGGCAGCTGTTGCAGGCGAGCCGGGCATGGCGGCCGGTCAGCGAAAAACCCGTGCGATCATGGTTGAACCGCGCGCCGGTCCAGCGCGCGGTCGTGTGGCATGTCTCGCACCTCGCTGGCGTGCCGAACCGGCCCTTGTGCGCAATGTCGGCGTGGCAACTGGCGCATGTGACACCTGCGGCGCGGAATTGCGTATTCCGGTGACAATCGGCGCACGCGACGCGGCTGTGGGCGCCGGTCAGCGGAAAGCGCGTTGCGGCATGATGAAAGCCCGGCGCCGGCCGCCAGCGGTCCTGCGTGTGGCACGCCGCGCAATTTCGGCCGAGCTTGCCCTGATGGGGATCCTGGCGGACATGGCACCCGGCGCATTCGCGCGATGGTTTGAAGCTGTGCACAGGTTTGACGTGGCAGGTGGCGCAGCGCACCCGCTTGTGCGCCCCGAGCAGCGGAAAACGCGTCGCCTTGTTGTGATCGAAAAACGCGCCTTTCCAGCTGGCGGGCGAATGGCAGGTCGCGCAGTTGCTGCCATTGACGCCCTTATGGACATCGTCCTTGCGGTGACAGGCGGCGCACTGCATCGGTGGACGCAGCCGATCGTTCTGGGCGCCGTGACAGGCGGTGCAGGTAACCGTGCGATGCTGGCCGACGAGCGGAAAACGCGTCCGTTCATGGTCGAACAGGGCGCCCTTCCAGCTCAGCTGCGAATGGCAGCTTGCACAGTCGGTTCCGTTGCGCCCCTTGTGGACATCGTCCGCCAGGTGGCAGGCGACGCACTGTTTCGGCGTCCCGGCGAAGCGATTGCCGACATGGCAATCGGCGCATGCGGCCGTCTGATGCGCGCCGACCAATTGAAAGCCGGTCGCCGCGTGATCGAACTTATGGATGATCTTCCAGCCGCTTTCGCTGTGGCAGCGGGCGCAATTCTTGCCGAAGCGGCCGCTATGAACATCCTCTTTGACATGGCAGGCAACGCAGGCAGCGGGCGCGGCGCGAAACTTCATTCCGGACTTGTGGCAGTTCGCGCAGGCGACGCCGCGATGCTTGCCGTGGATCGGAAAATCGGTTTTGCCATGGTCGAAGCCGGTGCCCTTGAGGTTCGCGGCGAATTGGACCGCGCCCTGATGCTCGAGATGGCAGGCACGGCATTGCTGTTTCGCGGCCGATGGCGTGCGACCGTGAAAGCCGGTGCGCAGGCGGACGTCGTTGGCGACGTCGGCATGGCATGCCTTGCACTTGCCATTCTCGGCCGACGGGGTGAAGGAATAATGGCAGGCTCCGCAGCGCGCCTCGATCTTCGCATGCGCGGGGCGCAGCGGGCCGGGGCTGACCAGTCGCTCCAGCGTCGGGCGCAACGCGAACAGTCCCCCGATCATCGCCAGCAGCACGAGCGCGCCGACAAGGACCGAGGTCCGCGACATCAGTACATATGGACGGCGAGGACGTGCAGCGCCACGGTCATCGCGAGGAACAGGAACAGCGGCACGTGCAGATAATGCCAGGCCCGGAACAGGCGGTCGTAGAAGGCGAACCCGCCGACGTCGCGGATCGACTGCAGATAGCGCGTCAGATGGTCGATCAACGCCTCGCTGTCGGTTGCCCGCCGGCCCGGAAGCGAAGCCTCCCGTGCCAGTTCGGCACGCACGACACCTCGGAGCCGCCAGGCGAACAGCCATGTCCGGGCCGTGATCGAAAAGACCGCGAACGCGCCATGAAACAGATTGGACCGCTTTTCGAGGGCGTGCCGCTCAAGCTCGCGAAGATAGCCGACGATGAGGTGACCGGCGTCGCCATCGGCGTCGAGCAGGAGCCGCGATTCGCCAAGTTCGTCGAGAAAATCCCGAACCTCCAGCTTTCGCTGCGAATATCCGCGATGGATATGGACATATAGAAAGCGCCCGAAAAGCCCGCTCGCGACGACCACCAGCAAGGCAAGCAGGGCGACACCGCTGTTCGTCGCCGCCCAGGTAAAGCGCGCATGGTAAAGAATGACCAGCGGCCCGAGCAGGCCAAGCAGCATGTGGATGCGAAACCAGGTGCCGACCGACCCCATCCATGTTGCTCCGGTCAGCCTTTTGCGGAGCGGATAGATCATGAGAATGGCCATCATCGTCACGCCGATGATCCCGAGCGCATAACCAAGGCCATCCTCGGGCGTTGGCAATTCCGCGCGATGCCACCAGCCCCACAGGATGGCGGCAGGTATGAACAATAAAATAAGGAAGGAAAAAACTGTTTCAAAAGAAACAATTGCTTTCCTTTGGGGTGCCGACGCCTCTCTGGCTACGAGAGTGAGCTGTTCCGACTCCATTTTGGTCCACCCTCTAGGGCATGTTTACTAGGCTAGACCTCCCTCTTCGGCATGACAAATTATTAGTCTATCTATATAATTTGGCCTACTCCTTTCAGATTTTGCACATTGATTTCAAGAGAACTGAACGCGGTTTTGACCAAAGATCCATGTCGCTCGCCGCCCAGAGCGCCGAACGAAGACGCGGTTCGAACCTCCCATCGACGCGAATGCCGCACCGCCGGGCGCAGGGGGTCTTTCCTCTTGTGACAAGGACGGCTCTTAGGGCCGCGGAGGGCTTCCAGAGGGGAAAATAGCGGAAAAATCCGCAGACATATGATGGAGTCGCAATGCCCTTTGACCCGGCGGTTTTCGCCGACGCCCTCGCGGCGTTACCAAAACTGCCGTTTGACACGGCGGCGCTCGCCTACGCGCTCCCGGCATTGCCCATCTGGCTGAGCTATTGGGCGCGGCACCGCGCGATCGAGCGCAAAAGTCACACCATATTGGAAGATGCGCGCGACGCGGGGCTGACCGAGCCCAATTCGCTCCACCCCGTCATCGACACCGCCAAATGCATCGGCTGCTCGGCATGTGTGCTGGCGTGCCCCGAAGGCGACGTGCTCGGCCTCTTGGAGGGGAAAGCCACGCTCATCGACCCCACCCGCTGCATCGGGCACGGCGCCTGCCAGCAGGCATGCCCAGCCGACGCGCTGTCGCTGGTCTTCGGCACGGCCACGCGCGGCATCGACATTCCGTTCGTCAGTCCCGATTTCGAAACCAATGTCCCCGGCATCTATCTCGCCGGTGAAATCGGCGGCATGGGGCTGATCCGCAACGCCGTGAAGCAGGGGACCGAGGCTGTCGACGCGATCGCCGCCGCGAACGAAGGCGATGATGCGCACGACATGCTCGACCTGATGGTCGTCGGCGCGGGTCCGGCGGGTATTGCCGCCAGCCTGCGGGCGATGGAACTCGGCCTGCGCTTCGAAACGGTCGAGCAAGATAGTCTGGGCGGAACCGTAGCGCATTTCCCGCGCAACAAGCTGATCATGACCGCACCGGTAAAACTGCCGCTCTTCGGCGAACTCCGCTTCCGTGAAATCCGCAAGGAAGCGTTGCTGGGAATATGGCAGGATGTCATCGAGCGGACCGGGCTGCATATCCGCTGCAACGAAAAAGTGGTGGATGTCACGCCCGGCAACCGGGGCTTTACAGTCAGAACAGCGAACGGCGTGTATCGCGCCCGGCGGGTGCTGCTGGCAATCGGCCGGCGCGGAACCCCGCGCAAGCTGGGCGTGCCGGGCGAGGAGCGGAGCAACGTCGTCTATCGCCTGACCGACCCGGCGCAATATGCCGGCCGGCGCGTGCTGGTCGTCGGCGGCGGCGACAGCGCGATCGAGGCCGCTGTCGCGCTGGCGGATCAGCCGGGCACCCAGGTCACCCTTTCCTATCGGCGAGATGCCTTTAACCGGACGCGAAGGCAGAATCGCGATGCGATCGCCGCGGCGGCGGCGGAGGGCCTGGTCACGCTATACCTCCAATCGTCTGTCGAGGAGGTGCGGCATGGCGCCATCTCCCTTCGGCACCACGCCGAATTGTTCGACCTGCCGAACGACGATGTCATAGTCTGCGCGGGCGGCGAGTTATCCACAGGCCTTCTGCAATCGATGGGCATTCGCGTGGAGCGCAGGTTCGGTACGGCTTCTCCCGCAATTGCGATCGATCCGGTAAACGCGACCAAGGAGGCAAATCTGCAGGCGGCCTGATGCACCGTCATATCTTGAGGACCTGTGGTGCCTAACGTCCGCTTTGAGGGCGAATCTTCAATAATCTGAACGGCCGACATCGGGCCCAAAGTGCCATGCCCGAACATGATTCGGACCGCGGCGGGACGAATATGACGCGTAATGGCATTGCCTCACGAAACGAGATGCTTATGCGGCAAGATCCACGCTCCCGCGCAAATCGCCGGAATCTAGTCAAATATTTGAAGTATAAAGGAAATGGCGCACCCGAAGGGATTCGAACCCCTGGCCTCTGCCTTCGGAGGGCAGCGCTCTATCCAGCTGAGCTACGGGTGCTGATAGAGCGCGGCCTCTAGCAAGCCCGCGCCTTGCCAGCAATGGCCTATCGACCGCGGCGCAGCGATGTGCAAAGCGGCGCCATGGACATCGGGGACATCGCGTGACGCCATCCGAACAAAGCTGGCCGATGGCCGCCGATCTTTATGGCGAGATGCAGCTCGAGGCGCATCCGCCCGCGCGGCGCCGCTGGCGCGACTATCTGCCCGGTATCCTCGTCACCGCCATCGCCGCGCTCGCCGCGGCGTGGCTCGCCGACCATTATGCCGCGCCGATCGTGCTGATGGGGCTGCTGATCGGCCTCGCCCTCTCCTTCCTGTCGCAGGACAAGCGCACTCACGCCGGGCTCGATCTGATGTCGCAGACCGCGCTGCGCGTCGGCATCGTGCTCGTCGGTGCGCGGATCACCGCCGAACAGCTCGCCGAGCTTGGGCCGTTGCCCTTCGCGCTGCTTGTCCTGATCATGCTCGCGGTCATCGTCGTCACCGTGGCGAGCGCGCGACTGTTCGCGCAGGACCGGCACGCCGCGCTGCTCGCGGGCGGCGCGACCGCGATCTGCGGCGCGTCGGCGGCGCTCGCGCTCTATTCGCTGATCGGCGACAAGCGCGTCGATCAGGCGCGTTTCACCCTGACCCTCGTCGGGATCACCGTTGCCAGCGCGCTCGCGATGACGCTTTATCCGGTGCTCGCGGCCGAGCTCGGCCTGACCGACGCGCAGGCGGGATTCCTGATCGGCGCGTCGATCCATGACGTCGCGCAGGCGATCGGCGGCGGCTTTTCCTTCTCGCAGCCGGCAGGCGAGGTCGCGACGATCGTCAAGCTGACGCGCGTCGCGCTGCTCGCGCCGATGCTGATGCTCGTCGCGCTCTGGCTCGGCCGCAGCGGCGAAGCGGGCGACAAGAAGCGCATTCCGCTACGCCTGCCGTGGTTCATTCTCGGTTTCCTTGGCGTAGCGGCGCTCAATTCACTGATCGCGATCCCGAAGCAAGCGCAGGATGCGGCCGCGACGGGCGCACAGGCGTTGCTGCTGCTCGCGATCGTCGCCACCGCGATGAAGGCGCGGCTGCACCTGTTGCTCGATCAGGGATGGCGCAGTTTCGCGCCGATCATCGTCGCCACGCTGACCAGCTTCCTGCTCTCGCTCGCCGCCGCGCTCAGCCTGTGACGCCGCGACGTCACCGTAACGATTTCAAATTTCAGCCTTTTGGCAGTGCCCAGCTCACCGTCAGCTGCGTCGCGCGGCGCGGAATATCGAGCTTCGCTTCGCTGAAATTGACCTTTTCATTCGGCGGCAGCATCCGCACCGGCGGCTTGATCGTCCAGCTATAAACGATCGTCCCCTGCGCATCGCGCAGTTCGGCGAGGATCGGCGGCACGCGCTGTTCGCGGTCGGTCGGGTTGATGATCACCCCCGATGCGGCGAAATAGATCGTCCCGTCGGCGAGCTCGCGATGATCCTGGTTCGGCGGCAGTTCGATGACGAGGTCTGGCTCGTCGACCCCGCCCGGCAGGCCGAGGCCCTGCGCCCAGCCCGGCAAACCGAAATACATGAGTCCCGCGGTTGCAGCGAGCATCAGCGCCGCCGCGCTCGCGGCGATGATCGTCCAGCGCTTCGCGGGGTTCCGCCGCGGACGGCGGAACGGCAGGGGCGCATCATCGATCACGGGTGCGGGACGCGGGGCCGGCTCGGCCGTAAAGCTCGGCGGAGCCCGCGCGGGTGCGGGATCGGGTTCGGGAAAATCGGAATAGGTCGCGGCCGGTCGCGGCGCCGTTTCGGGAGCCGCTGCCGGCGCGGGTTCGGGCGCGATCGGAGCGGGCGCCGCGATAGCCCCTACCGGCGTCGCGGCAGGTTCCTGGAACCAGCTATGGCGGCAATTGGCGCAGCGCACGGTACGACCCGTGGGTCCGATCGCCGTATCGGGAACGACATAGCGCGTATGACAGGACGGGCAGGCAAGGATCATCGCCTCCCTCTAAACACGCTGATTCGCGGCGTTGCAAGTGTCGCGTTCCACTCCCGTCTTGTCCTCTGTGGATAGCCGTGCGAGATGCTGGCTGATGAGCGGACCAGCGCCCCTGTTCCTTGACCCGACGCTGGCGCGCCGTCGCGCGCGGGCGATGCTATGACCGACGTCTCTCCGGCGCGGCCCGGCGGCGCGATGGTCGAATTCGACGGCGTCGGCCTGCGCTATGGCCCCGATGCCGAAGTTTTGAGCGACATCAGCTTTAACCTCCAGCCCGGCAGCTTCTATTTTCTCACCGGCGCATCGGGCGCGGGCAAGACCTCGCTGCTCAAGATGCTCTATCTTGCGCAGCGGCCGAGCCGCGGGATCGTCCGCCTGTTCGGCGAGGATCTGGTCGCGATGCCGCGCCACCGCCTGCCGGGCTTTCGCCGCCGGATCGGCGTCGTGTTCCAGGACTTCCGGCTGATCCCGCACCTTTCGGCGCGCGACAATATCGCGCTGCCGCTGCGTATCGCGGGGGTCAGCGAGGAGGATCTGTCGGGTCCGGTCGGCGAAATGCTGAGCTGGATCGGGCTCGGCGACCGCGCCGATGCCCGCCCCGCAACGCTGTCGGGCGGCGAGCAACAGCGCGTCGCGATCGCCCGCGCCGTCATCGCGCGGCCGCAGCTGCTCGTCGCCGACGAACCGACGGGTAACGTCGATCCCGAAATGGCGATGCGCTTGCTGGGATTGTTCGAGGCACTGAACCGCCTCGGCACCACGGTCGTCGTCGCGACGCACGACATCCATCTGATCAGCCGCATCGAGAATGCGCAGATGATGCGGCTCGAAAAAGGGCGCCTGTCCGACCCCACCGGCGCGCTGCGCTATCCGCCGGCAAACAGGGCATGATGGTGGGCCGATGATCATCCCGCGCGTTCCCGTCCAGCATCGCCGCCTGCTCCCCGACCGCCGCCTGTCGGGCCCGACGCCGTGGGTGATCGCGATCCTGATGATGCTGACTTTGCTCGCCGCCGCCGCCGGGGTCGGGCTTGCGCGTTCGGCGAACGCCATCGGCGCCGCGATCGCCGGGCGCGTGACGGTCCAGATCGTCACCGCGAACCCGGTGACGCGCGCCGAGCAGGCCGCCGCGCTCCGCCGGGCGGCCGCCGCGCAGCCCTTCGTCCTCTCGGCGCGCTCGGTCGAGCCCGAAGAATTGCAGGCGACGCTCGGCCAATGGTTCGGCGCCGCCGAGGGCGACGACCCGGTGCTGAAATCGCTCCCTCTTCCGGCGTTGGTCGACATCGACTTTGTCGGCGAGGACCGCACCGGTCCCATGCGCCAGCTGGAAGCATTGGTCGCACGCGAGGCGCCCGGCGCACGGATCATCCCGCACGCCGAATGGCTGGGGCCGGTCGCGCGGCTGATCCGCTCGCTCGCATGGATCGCCGGCGGCATGGTGGTGCTGATGACGCTCGCCAGTGCCGCGGTGGTGATCATGACCGCGCGCGCCGCACTCGCGACGCATTTCCCGACGATCGAGATGCTTCATATGATCGGCGCGACCGACCGCCAGATTACGCGGCTGTTCCAGCGCCGCATCGCGATCGACACCGCTTACGGCATCGCGCTCGGCACCGTCGTCGCCGCCGCGATCCTGCTCTTGATCGGCTTGCAATGGTCGGGGGTCACAGCGGGGCTTGCGGCGACCGCGTCGCTTGGCCCCGCCGGCTGGGCGCTCTTGCTGGCGCTGCCGCTATTGGCTATCGCGCTCGCAGCCCTGACCGCGCGCCAGACCCTGCTCGCGGCGCTCAAGAAGATTCTATGATCAAGCGCCTGATTTCCCTGTTGTTCCTTGCCTGGGTGCTCGGCTTCGCATGGTTCGCGCTGCTGCTGCCGCTGCCCGCCGACGCACAAAAGACCGACGCGATCGTCGTGCTCACGGGCGGCCCGGGACGCATCGACCGCGCGCTCGAACGGCTCGAGGCGGGCGATGCCAAGCGCCTGCTGATCAGCGGCGTCGCGCGCGAGGTGAAGCCGCGCGAACTCGCCGCCGAATATAAGCGCCCGGTCAGCCTGTTCGACTGCTGCATCGCGCTGGGGTTCGAGGCCGAGGATACCCGATCGAACGCGACCGAGGTCGCGACCTGGGTAGAGCGCCGCAAATATAAGAGCATCCGGCTGATCACCACCGACTGGCATATGCGCCGCGCCGAATATGAAATCGGCCGCGCGGTCGGCGACAAGGTGACGATCCTGCCCGATGCGGTACGCAGCCAGCCCAATTTCGCGACGCTGTTTCGCGAATATCACAAATATCTGGCCGGACTGGCGGGCGGGCTGCTCGGCCTGTGAGATACGCCATCGCCCTGTTCCGTTCGATCCTGTTCTGGATCGCCTTTTTCGTGATGAGCAGCATCAGCTCGATCGGCGGGGTGATCGCGCTGCCGATCTCGCACCGTGGCACGATCTTTTTCGTGCGCATCTGGGCGCAGTCGCACCGGCTCTTCTGCCGCTTCCTGCTCGGCCAGACGATCGTCGTCGAGGGCGAGATGCCCGACATCCCCGTCCTCTATGTCTTCAAGCATGAATCGGCGTTCGAAACGGTCGAGCAACCGATGCTGTTCAAGCATCCCGCGGTGTTCGCGAAAGAAGAATTATTCTCGATCCCCGTGTGGGGGCAGGCGGCACGCTTTTACGGCTTGATCCCGGTCGACCGCGACGGCGGCGGCAAGGCGATGCGCGCGATGCTCGGTGCGGCGAAGGCCGCGCTCGCAGCAGGGCGCCCGCTCGTGCTGTTCGCCGAGGGAACACGCGTCCCGCACGGCGCAGCGCCGCCGCTCCGCCCCGGTTTTGCCGGCATGTACCGCCTGCTCGGGGTTGATGTGATCCCCGTCGCGGTGAACAGCGGGCTGGCTTTCCCGCCGCGCCGCTGGGTCAAATGGCCGGGGACGATCACCTACAAGATCGGCGAAACGATCCCCGCCGGCCTGCCGCGCGAAGACGCCGAAGCCCGCGTGCGCGTGGCGATCAATGCGCTGAACCCGCCTGAGGCGTTACTGGAAACTTGACCGTCGCCCCCGCGAAGGCGGGGGCCGCTGGCAACCTTGCGCTACATCGATAGCGGCCCCCGCCTTCGCGGGGGCGACTTGTATTTCCTAGTGCTTCCGCCCGAAATCGGGCGCCGCATCGTCCTGCCCCTGTTCGATGATCGAGCGCCGGATCGCGCGCGTGCGCGTAAACCACTCCTCGAGCTTGTCGGCATCGCCGCGGCGGATCGCCTGCTGGAGCACCGTCAGATCCTCGTTGAAGCGCTGCAAGGTCGCGAGAACGGCATCCTTGTTGGCGAGGAAGACATCGCGCCACATCACCGGGTCGCTCGCCGCGATGCGCGTAAAATCACGAAAGCCGCCCGCCGAATATTTGATCACTTCGCTCTCGGTGACCTCTTCGAGTTCGCTCGCCGTGCCGACGATCGTATAAGCGATGAGGTGCGGCAGATGGCTGGTTACCGCGAGCACCATGTCGTGATGCGCGGCGTCCATGATATCGACCTTGGCGCCCAATGCCTGCCAGAAGGACGTCACTGCCGTCACGGCGTCTTCGGACGCACCCGCACCCGGCGTGACGATGCACCAGCGGCCATCGAACAAGGACGAAAAACCCGCTGCCGGACCGCTATTCTCGGTCCCCGCGACCGGATGCGCCGGGATGACGGCATGACCCGGCAGCGCCTTCGCCAGCGCCTCGGCAACCCCCGCCTTTGACGAGCCGACGTCGGAAATGATCGCATCGGCCTTCAGGCCCGGCGCGATCGCAACCGCCGCATCGGCCATCCGGCCCACCGGCACCGCCAGAATCACGAGGTCGGCGTCGGCCACCGCGGCGATCGGGTCATCGGCAATCGTATCGCAAAGGCCGAGTTCGCGCGCAATCTCGCGCACCTCGGCGCTGGCGTCATGGCCGGTCACCGCCACCTGCGGCAACCGCTCCTTGATCGCGCGCGCGATCGATGAGCCGATCAGGCCCAGCCCGACGATGGCGACGCGATCGATCGTCATCAGCCGTTCAGCGCGGCGCGGATCGCCGCCGCGAGCCCGCGCGTCTCGTCTTCGGTGCCGATCGTCATGCGCAGCGCATTCGGCAGCCCCTGCCCCGGCAGCCAGCGGACGATATAGCCCGCGTCCATCAGCCGGTTATAGACGGTCTCGGCGCTCACATCGCCTTCGAACAGCACGAGGAGGAAATTGCACGCCGACGGCACGACGCGAATGCCATGGTTGCCGAGGCTCTCGAGTTCGCCCGCCAGCCAGGCGCGCCATTCGGCATTATGTTCGCGGCTGTGCGCGACGAATTCCTCGTCGCCGAGCGCCGCGACCGCCGCCGCCTGCCCCGCGCGCGTGACGTTGAATGGCAGGCGGATGCGGTGCAGCGCCGAAATCACCTCGGCGGCCGCATAGCCCCAGCCGATGCGCTCGGCGGCGAGCCCGTGGATCTTCGAGAAGGTGCGCGTGACGAACACATTGGGCTGCGTCTTCGCAAGCTCGAGCCCGCCGTCATCCTCGGCGTCGGACAGATATTCCGAATAGGCCTGATCGATCACGAACAGCACATTCTTCGGCAGTCCGGCATAGAGCCGCGCGACCTCGTCGCGCGTCGCGAGCGTGCCCGTGGGATTGTTCGGATTGGCGAGATAGACGACGCGGGTCTTGTCGGTGACCGCGGCGAGCAGCGCGTCGACGTCGGTCGCATAATCCCTGTCGTCGGCCTCGACCGGCACCGCGCCAACGCGGCGCGCCGCGATTTCATAGACCGCGAAACCGTAGCGGACGTATAATATCTCGTCGCCGACGCCGGCATAAGTGCCCGCCGCGAGGTGGAGCAATTCGTCGGATCCGTTGCCGCAGATGATCCGCGCCGGATCGAGTCCGAACTTCGCCGCGATCGTCTCACGCAGCACGGCCGAGCCCGGATCGGGATAGCGCGACAGCGCATCGGGCGCCGCCTGCGCCGCTGCGAAGGCCGCGCGCGCCTTTTCCCCGGTGCCGAGCGGATTCTCGTTCGCAGAGAGCTTGATCAGCGGACGGCCGTCGGCGCCCGCCGACTTGCCGGGAACATAAGGGGCAATGCCGCTGATCCACGGCTTGGGCTGAAGGCTTTGGGGCGCGTCGGTCATGCCGCGCCGTTTAACGGCTATGCTGCGCGAGTCCAGTACGTTGACAGGGTGCGTGCGCCCGCTTAGCCCCGCGCGAACCATGGCGAGCCTGCTCCACGATATCCAGCATCATAGCGTGACGATCGCGGCGCCGCTGCCGCTCGACAGCGGACAGGTGCTGGGCTCGGTGACGATCGCCTATCAAAGCTATGGCGCGCTGAACGCCGACAAGTCGAATGCGGTGCTGATCTGCCACGCACTCACCGGCGACCAATATGTCGCGAGCGACCATCCGGCGACGGGCAAACCCGGCTGGTGGGCGCGCATGGTCGGGCCGGGCAAGCCGATCGACACCGACCGGTTCCACGTCATCTGCGCCAATGTGCTCGGCAGCTGCATGGGGACGAGCGGCCCCGCCTCGCCCGATGCGGCGACCGGCGCCCCGCTCGGCATGGCGTTCCCCGTCATCACGATCACCGACATGGTGCGTGCGCAGGCGATGCTGCTCGACCATCTCGGCATTTCGCGGCTTCATGCCGTCGTTGGCGGGTCGATGGGCGGCATGCAGACGCTCGCCTGGGCCGCAACTTATCCCGAACGCCTCGCCTCGGCGCTCGTCATCGCCAGCGCGGCGCGCCATTCGGCGCAGAATATCGCGTTCCACGAGGTCGGCCGGCAGGCGATCATGGCCGATCCCGACTGGCAGGACGGCCAATATTACGGCAGCGCGCGCGCGCCGACCAAGGGTCTCGCGGTCGCGCGCATGGCGGCGCATATCACCTATCTGTCCGAAGAGGGACTGACCGAGAAGTTCGGCCGCCGCCTGCAGGCGCGCGACATCAAGAGCTTCGGCTTCGATGCCGATTTCCAGGTCGAATCGTACCTCAGGCACCAGGGGCTGGCCTTCACCGACCGCTTCGATGCCAACGCCTATCTCTATATCACGCGCGCGATGGACTATTTCGATCTCGCCGACCCGCACGACGGGCGGCTTGCGGGTGCCTTCGCCGCCGCAAAAGACGTGCGCTTCACGCTCGTCAGCTTCGACACCGACTGGCTCTATCCGACCTCCGAATCGCGCCGCGTCGTGCAGGCGCTGCAAAGCGTCGGCGCCGCGGCGAGCTTCGTCGAGCTGTCGGCACCCTTCGGCCACGACAGCTTTCTCCTCGACGTCCCGGCGCTCGACCGTCTTGTCGCAGGATCCCTGCTGACAGGTCTGGCATGAGTGAAATCTATCGCCTGTCCTTCGACCCGTCCGACATGCAGGTGGGCGCGATCCACGCCTTTCTGACGCAGAGCTATTGGGCCGAGAATATTTCGCCCGCGACCGTCGAACGCGCCCTCGCGGGGTCGCTGTGCGTCGGTATCTTCGCGCCGGGCGGCGAGCAGGTCGGCTTTGCCCGCGTCGTCACCGATCGCGCGACCTTTGCCTATCTGGCCGACGTCTATGTCCTCGCGGCGCATCGCGGACACGGCCTCGCTGCGCGCATGGTGACGGCGCTGCACGATCATCCCGACCTGCAAGGGCTGCGGCGGTGGATGCTCGCGACCAGCGATGCCCACGGGCTCTATGCCGCACTCGGCTGGACTCCGATCGACGACGCCAAGCCGTTCATGCAAAGGCACTTCCCCAACGTCTACAGGCAGGCCGGACGATGAAACTGCGCCCCGATCTGGCGATCATTGCCGATGCCGTTCCCCGGGCGTCGCGCGTGCTCGACGTCGGCTGCGGCGACGGCGAATTGATGGCGGCGCTCCAGAGCAAGGGGGTCGATACGCGCGGGCTCGAAATCGATCCCGACAATGTCACCGCCGCGATCGCGCGCGGCCAGTCGGTCGTACAGGGCGACGCCAACCGCGACCTTGCCGACTATCCCGACGACGCTTTCGACTATGCGATCCTCTCGCAAACGCTGCAGACGACCGAGCGCCCCGACCGGGTGGTCGACGAACTGCTGCGCATCGCGCCGCGCGCCTTCGTCAGCTTCCCCAATTTCGCGCATTGGCGCGTCCGGCTTGCCTTGCTGTGGAACGGGCGGATGCCGGTGACGCGGCTTCTGCCCGTCGCCTGGTACGAAACGCCGAACATCCACCATGTCACGGTCAGCGATTTTCGCGACCTCGTCCGCGCGAAGGGCATCAAGGTCGAGCGCGTCTGGCACCTGTCGGGCGACAGGCCGGCAAGCGACGCCGCCGCCAGCTGGCGCGCCGAACATGCGATCTTCCTGATTTCGCGCTAAATCAATCCTGCTTCTTCAGCCCGTTCGCGAGCAGGTCGTTGGCGATCCGCGCGATCTCCGAAATGTCGCTCTCGGTGTCCCACAATCCGTAGCGCATGCCCAGAAACACGTTCATCCCGCCGATCGCCCACGCGTGGATCTCGCTGACGTCATCGCGGATTTCACCGCGCGCCGCACCGCCCTCAAGCCGCTGGCGGACGCGCGCGACGGTCGTTTCATAGTGGCGGCGATAACTCGCATAATCGACGAACTCGGCCTCGTCGATGATGCGGTAGATCTCCTTGTTCGCGCGCACGAAGCCGAGGTAGGATTCGAGCCCGATGCGCTCGGCGCTGATCTCGTCGGGCGCCGCCTGGACGATCGGCGTGACATGGTCGCGTAGCCGTTCGCTCATATAGCGGACGAGCGCCTGGAAGATTTCCTCTTTCGAATCGAAATAGGTGTAGAAACTGCCGAGCGCGGTTCCGGCGCGGCGCGTGATCGCGCTGATCGACGCTTCGTGGAACCCGCGTTCGCCGAATTCGATCGCCGCCGCGTCGAGCAGCTTGCGCAGCGTCCGCCGCCCGCGCTCGGTGCGCGGCGTCTTGTCGCGCGCGTCGCCCGCGCCCCGTTCGGTTTCGGCCTGCCCCGTTTCGGCCCGTCCCGTTTCGCTCTGCGGCTGATCCATGACTGCCTTTCCGTCTCCCCTCCGTCCGGCTCCCCTGCATCGTGGCATTTCCGCACCACTAGCAAGCAAAAAGCGACAGAGTCATATTCCAAGTTGAAACTTGGTTCATGTTTCACTATTGGATGCGGCGCGGCTTGGCAAGCACCAGCCCAAGAAAAGCAAACAGGGTGGCGAGGGGTCACCCGCCACATGGGAGAGTCATATGCGTCCTTTCGCCCGCCCGCTGCGTCGTGCCATCCTTGCCACCAGCGCGCTTTCCATGATCGTCTTTGCTCCCGCGGCTTTCGCGCAGGAAGCGGGCGCGACCGACGCCGGCGATAACGAGATTATCGTGACGGCACGCCGCCGCGACGAACGCCTGATCGACGTTCCTGTCGCGATCACCGCTTTTTCGGGCGAGGCACTGGCAAAGGCCGGGGCGCTCGACATCACCGACGTTGCCCAGACGACCCCGAACACCACGCTCGAAGTTTCGCGCGGCACCAATTCGACGCTCAGCGCATTCATCCGCGGCGTCGGCCAGCAGGATCCGGTGTCGGGTTTCGAACAGGGCGTCGGCATCTATCTCGACGACGTCTACCTCAACCGCCCGCAAGCCGCGGTGCTCGATATCTATGACGTCGAACGCATCGAAATCCTGCGCGGGCCGCAAGGCACGCTCTATGGCCGCAACACGATCGGCGGCGCGGTCAAATATGTGACCAAGCAGCTGCCGGAGGAATTCTCGCTCAAGATCAAGGGCACGCTCGGCACCTACGACCAGGCAGACCTCGTCGTGACCGCAAGCGCACCGATCGGCGACCTCTTGCGCGTCGGCGGCTCGGTCGCGCGCCTGTCGCGCGGCGGTTTCGGCGACAATCTCACCACCGGCCGCGAAAATTACAACAAGGACGTCTGGGCAGGCCGCGGCACGGTCGAGCTCGGCGGTTATGGCGCGCCGGTGCTGATCCGCATTTCGGGCGATTACAGCAAAGACAAGAGCGATCCGCGCGGCGGCCATCGCCTGATCCCGTCGCTGCTGACCAACGCCCCCGTGCTTGATGATGTGTTCGATAGCCGCGGCGGTCTCAACGATCCGAAACAGGAGATCGAGGCATATGGTCTGGCGATGAATGTCACTGCCGAACTCAGCGACACGGTCACGATCCGGTCGATCAGCGCCTGGCGCAAGGACACGTCGGCGACCCCGATCGACTTCGACGCGCTTCCCGGCGTCGACATCGACGTTCCCGGCTTCTATTTCAACGAGCAGATCAGCCAGGAATTCCAGCTGCTCTACGAAGGCGACAAGCTGAAGGGTCTGCTCGGCTTTTATTATCTCGATGCGACCGCCGACACGTTGTTCGACGTCCGCATCTTCAACAACCTCGCGGGCCTCACCGCCTTTACCGAGGCCGATGTCGACACCCAGACCTTCGCGGTGTTCGGCGACTTCACCTATGATTTCAACGACAAGCTCAGCCTGTCGGTCGGCGGCCGTTACACGTGGGACGAACGCGAAGCGTCGATCCTGCGGCAGAATTATCTTGGCGGCGGTTCGCCGGTGTTCGGCGGCGCGGGCGTCGCGTTCGGCGCGCCGGGCACCAATTTCAACGGCAAGCGCGACTTCAAGAAATTCACCCCGCGCGCGTCGCTCTCGTTCAAGCCAACCCCCGATCATAATTTCTACGCGAGCTATTCGCAGGGTTTCAAGGGCGGCGGGTTCGATCCGCGCGGCGTCGGCGTCAACGCGCCGGGCGCCATCCCGGGCCGGCCGACCGACGCGGAAATCGCTTCCTTCCTGAGCTTCCGCCCCGAAAAGGTCGAAAGCTACGAGGTCGGCTACAAGGGCAGCCTGATGGACGGCGCGGTCAATGTCGCGCTCGCCGCCTTCTATGCCGATTACACCGACGTCCAGATCCCGGGATCGGTCGCCTGCACCGTCAGCGGCCTGCCGAGCTTCTGCGGCGTCGTCTCGAACGCCGGTAAGGCGACCTTCAAGGGTGTCGAATTCGAGGGCCGCGCGCGGCTTGGCGAGGATCTGGCGACCGCAGGCGACCGGCTGACGCTGTCGACCGCGCTCGGCTTTATCCAGGCCGATTATAAGGAATATATCTCGAACATCCTCGTCGGCGGGGTCAACACGCCGACCGATGTTTCGGATTTCCGCGAGGTGCAGAACACCCCGAAATGGACCGCGAGCGGCACCCTCGCTTACTCGACCCCGATCGGCGACGGCGATTTGAGCTTCGGCACGACCTTGTCGTACCGCAGCAAAACCTATCAGTTCGAAATCCCGAACCCCTATATCGACCAGAAAGGGTTCGCTTTGTGGGATGCCAGCCTCGTCTACACCGCGCCCGACGACCGCTGGAGCCTCGGCGTGTTCGGCAAGAATCTGACGAACAAGGAATATAAGACCTCGGGCTATACGTTCGTGAACGTCAACCCGGTCACCGGCGCGATCATTCCGGGCGCGAACGGCTTGCCGACGTCGGCGCTCGGCCGCGAAGGCACGCTGACCGCCTTCTACGGCAATCCGCGCCAGGTCTTCGTGACCGGCACCGTCAAATTCTGATCATCGGATAAGGGGGAGAAAGGGGCGTCCGTTGCGGCGCCCCTTTTTCTATGGGCTGAGCGGAGGCGCCCCGGTGCGCGCAACCATGCGCTCGCCGTCGATGACGATCGGGCTGGCGAGCCCGTCGACGCTGGCGCCGTCGGGGCGGAAACGCATCCCGCGCGCCTGAACCTGCGGATCAGCAAAAACGCTCGCGATATCGTTGATCGGCCCCGCCGGCACCCCTTCGGCCTCGAGCGCCAGCGACAGCGGTAGCGCGTCCCATGTGGCGATCTTCGCCGCCAGCAGCGGGATCAATTCGGCGCGGTTCGCAAGCCGCGCCGCATTGGTCACGAAACGCTTATCGTCGGCCCAGCCGGGCTCGCCCAAGATCACACATAATTTACGAAACTGGCCGTCGTTGCCGACCGCAATCACCAGCTGCCCGTCGGCGGTCGCGAACGCCTGATAGGGCACGACATTGGCGTGCCCATTGCCCATCCGCCGCGGGGAAACGCCACTCGCGAGATAATTGGCCGCCTGATTGGCGAGCACCCCGACCTGGCAATCGAGCAGCGCCATGTCGATATGCGCACCCCCACCCTGGGCATCGCCTGTGGCGTCACGCCGCCGCAGCGCCGCGAGAATTGCGACCGTCGAATACATGCCGGTAAAGATGTCGGCATAGGCGATTCCCGCCTTTTGCGGCGCGCCGTCGGGTTCGCCGGTCAGCGACATCGCGCCGCCCATCGCCTGGATGATGAAATCATAGCCGGCACGGTGCGCATAAGGCCCGGTCTGCCCAAAGCCAGTGATCGAACAGACGATCAGGCGCGGAAAGTCGGCACACAAGCGCGCCGGATCGAGGCCATATTTGGCGAGCCCGCCGACCTTGTAATTTTCGATGACGACATCGGCGTCGGCGATCAGCGCGCGTACCGCGGCCTGCCCCTCAATGGTCGCAATGTCGATCGCCACGCCTGTCTTGCCGCGGTTGGTGCTGTGATAATAAGCGGCGCCGAGATTCTCGCCGCTCTCATCCACAATGAACGGCGGGCCCCAGCTGCGCGTATCGTCGCCGGCGCCCGGCCGCTCGACCTTGACCACCTCGGCACCCAGATCGGCGAGCAATTGCCCGCACCACGGCCCCGCGAGCACCCGCGCCAGTTCGACGACGCGGATGCCCTCTAATGGCTTAGGCAAAGGCCGAAATGCCGGTGATCGCGCGGCCAAGAATCAGCGCATGGACGTCGTGCGTGCCCTCATAGGTGTTCACCGTCTCGAGGTTCACCGCATGGCGGATCACATGATAATCGGCCGAGATGCCGTTTCCGCCGTGCATATCGCGCGCGACGCGGGCGATATCGAGCGCCTTGCCGCAATTGTTGCGCTTGAGCAGGCTGATCGCGTCGGGAATCAGGCGGCCTTCGTCGATCAGCCGGCCGACGCGCAATGCGGTCTGGAGTCCCAGCGCGATCTCGGTGAGCATGTTGGCCAGTTTCAGCTGGACGATCTGGTTCGCCGCGAGCGGCCGCCCGAACTGCTTGCGCTCGCCGGTATAATTGCGCGCCGCTTCGTAGCAGAATTCGGCGGCGCCCATCGCGCCCCAGCCGATGCCGTAACGCGCGCGGTTGAGGCAGCCGAACGGGCCCTTCAGCCCCGACACATGCGGCAACAGCGCATCTTCGCCGACCTCGACCGAATCCATGACGATCTCGCCGGTGACCGACGCGCGCAAGGACACCTTGCCCTCGATCTTCGGTGCCGAAAGCCCCTTCATCCCTTTTTCAAGCACGAAGCCGCGAATCGCGCCGTCATGCGCCTCCGACTTCGCCCACACGACGAAGACGTCGGCGATCGGCGAGTTGGTGATCCACATCTTCGCGCCCTTGAGGCGGTAGCCGCCCTCGATCTTCTCGGCGCGCGTGCGCATCCCGCCCGGGTCGCTGCCCGCATCGGGCTCGGTCAAGCCGAAACAGCCGACGAGTTCGCCCGAGGTCAACCCGGGCAGGAACTTCCGCTTCTGTTCCTCGCTGCCATAGGCGTTGATCGGATGGATCACGAGCGAGCTTTGCACCGAACAGGCCGAGCGATAGCCCGAATCGACGCGCTCGACTTCGCGTGCGATCAGCCCGTAGCTGACATAGTTGAGCCCCGCGCCGCCATATTCGGGGTCGATCGTCGCGCCGAGCAGGCCGAGCGCGCCCATTTCGGACATGATCTCGCGGTCGAAGCGCTCGTCGAGAAACGCCGAGGTGACGCGCGGCAACAGCGCATCGGTCGCATAGGACCGCGCCGTATCGCGAACCATCCGCTCCTCTTCGCTGAGCTCGGCGTCGAGCTGGAGAGGATCGAGCGGGTCGAGCGCTTCGATGCGCTGCGGATCGGCGAGGGCCATGGAACGGGCTTTCTCTCTAAACGGCGGGCAGCCCTACCGGATTGCGCGCTATGGGGTCGGATCGGCCGCGTTGCGGGCGATCGCGGCAGCGGGGCTGTCGCGCGGCTCCAATATCGCCGCCGTCTCGATCAGGTCAAGCGCACGCCGTGCCTCATGATAGCGCCGCGCATCGATCACCCACTCCCCCGCGACCTCCGACCCGGGCATCGCCTCGACCTCGGCGATCGCTAGGTCGGCTTGCCCGGCCGCGAGATAGCGCCGGGCGCGGTCGAGCCGTTCGGAGGCGCGCGGCGACTGCGTTCCGGCGGCACGCACCACGAACAATTCGCCGAGTTCGCGGCGCAGCCCGGTCCACAGGCTGCCGCTTCCGTCGCCGCCGCGCCCGACAAGCTGCGGCCCCATCGCATCGAGTTCGGCGCGCAGCTGTTCGAGCGTCACCGGATCGCGCGACGTATCGATGATCGTCTTGACGGCGTTGGGCTGGTCGTCGCCGAAGCGCAGCCGCAGCTGCGCGTCGAGATAGCCCAATGACAGCCCGCGATCGAGCGCGCGGCGCACGGCAAAGGCGACGAGCAGCCCCTCGGCGCGCGATGCGTTGCCCGACGCCGATTCGGCCTCGAGCGTGATCCGCGACAGGCGCTGTTCGAGTTCGGCGACGCGCGCCGCGAGCGCGTTGGCGCCGTCGATCGGCGCGACCATCAGCGGCGGCGCGTTAGCCCCGCTTTTTGCGGCAAGCGGATTGGCCGCCCCCGCGGGCGCCGCGACCATTTTCGCGGTGGGTGGTAAGTTGTTGCCCGTCAGCCAGCGATTCACAGCCCATCCGCCGCCGGCGATACCGATCAGAAGCAGCAGGAAGGCACCGATGGCGAGAGCGCGAAACGATAGTCCCCTTTCGGGTACTGCCTCGTCCGCCGACGAGGACGTGTCGATGCTGTCGATTGCCATGTTTCTCTTTCGAACGACCCTATTTTGCACCCTTGTGCCACAAAGCACGCGCTTGTGCCAATATTGCGACATCGTCGGGCTGTCCCGCGATGGCCAGATCGCGCCAGCCGTCGCCCGCCGCAGCCGCAGCCGCAGGGCTGATCGCGACAAGCGACAGGTGCGCGCGCGCACCGCCGACGAGCTGCGAAATTCGCTGGGCGGCGCGCGCCGAATGCGCGAGCAGGATCGCGGGGGCGGCGATCAGCGCGTCCCATTCCGCCGGCACCGGGACGGGATCGACGGCATAGCAGGGCAGCGCCGTAATCATCGCCCCCCGTGCGTCGAATTCCGACCGGTCGGAGCCGCAAAGCCAAAGAATATTGTGGATATTTTCTGACGTCATATCGTCAAGAAGCCGCTGTGCGCCCGATGATCCGGTCATCGCCACCGTCAGACCCGCCGCCTCGGCCGCGCGCGCGGTCGCTGCGCCGACGGCATAGACGGGCAGCGACACCAGCTCGGCCAGTCCCCGCCCCGCCAGTCTGGCGGCAAAGGCGCTGGTCAGCAGCAGCGCGTCGAAATCGCCGGGAGCCGGCGGTCGCCAATCGATCGCGCGCGCGGCAAAAAGCGGCATCGCGCGGGCGTCGAACCCCAGTTTTTTGGCCCGCTCGACCGTCGCTGCATTACCCGGCTCGGGTCGCGTGACGATCAGCGGCGGGCCATCGGTCATGCCGCGAACAGGCTCCGCACGCTCTCAGGCGCCTCGCCGAGCAGGCGATGCGCCAGCGCCGCGGGCGCATCGGAATCGGCAACAAGAATGTGCCCAGCGGCATGTTCGGCCCCATCGTCGGAGAAAATCTCGGCATCGAGCCGCAGCGTGCCGTCATCGCGCCAATGCGCATGGGCGGCGACGGGCGAGCGGCAGTCGCCGCCAAGCGCCGCCAAAAACGCGCGCTCGGCCGCAACGGCAAGATGCGTCGGCGCATGATCGATCGCCGACAGCAGCGCGCGCGTCGCCGCGTCGTCGTCGCGGCATTCGATCCCGATCGCGCCCTGCGACGCCGCGGGGAGCAGCAGGCTCGCTTCCTGTACCAAACCGACGTCGTGCATCCCCAGCCGCTCAAGCCCCGCCGCCGCGAGCAAGGTCGCATCGGCATCGCCCGCCGCAATCTTCGCGAGCCGCGTCGCGACATTGCCGCGCAGCAGCACTGGTTCGAGGTCGGGACGGATTCGCTTCACCTGCGCGGCGCGGCGCGGGCTGCTCGTCCCGAGCCGCGCGCCCTGCGGCAGGTCGGCGATCGTCGCCGCCTTTATTCCCTCGCGCACCACCAGCCGGTCGCGCGGGTCGGCGCGTTCGAGCATCGCGCCGAGGAAAAAGCGCGCGTCGCGGATCGTCTCGACATCCTTCAGCGAATGGACCGCGATATCGATCGTCCCGGCATCGAGCGCCGCATCGAGCTCACGCGTCCACAACGCCTTGCCGCCCACCTCGGCGAGCGCGCGGTCCTGGATCTTGTCGCCCGTCGCGGTCATCGGCACGATTTCGAGCGCCGCCATATCGATGCCATGGCTGGCAATCAGCGCCGCAGCCGCCATATGGGCCTGAGCCATCGCGAGCGGCGAGGCCCGGGTGCCGATACGCAGCGGGTTTTCGGGGGTCGGAAGTACATTCATCGTCTCCGCTGCTAGAGCATTTCCAGAAAAAGTGGGAACCGGTTTTTCGACTGGAAATGCTCCGACATCATCAGGAGCCTTTTTAAAGGCTCCGCCGCGGCTTGCCCTGCCGATAAAGGGGCGGGTAAAGGAACGCGCAATAATATGACCCTGATCCTCGGCCTTGAATCGAGCTGCGACGAAACCGCGGCAGCGCTCGTCGACAGCGATCGGCGCATTTTGGCGCACCGCGTCGCGGGGCAAGAGGCCGAACACAGCCCCTATGGCGGCGTCGTTCCCGAGATCGCGGCGCGCGCGCATGTCGACCGGCTGGCGCCGATCGTCGAGGGCGTGCTCGCCGACGCCGGCGTGTCGCTTGGCCAAGTCGATGCGATCGCCGCGACCGCCGGGCCGGGGCTGATCGGCGGGGTGATGGTCGGGCTCGTCACCGGCAAGGCGCTCGCCCACGCGGCGAACAAGCCGCTGATCGCGGTCAATCATCTCGAAGGCCATGCGCTCAGCCCGCGCCTCGTCGAACCCGGCCTCGCCTTTCCCTATCTGCTCCTGCTCGTCTCGGGCGGCCATTGCCAGCTGCTGCTGGTGAAGGGCGTCGGCGACTACCGCCGCCTCGCGACGACGATCGACGATGCCGCGGGCGAAGCCTTCGATAAGACCGCGAAGCTGCTCGGCCTCGGCTATCCCGGCGGCCCCGCGGTCGAGCGCATCGCGAAGGAAGGCAATCCGCATGCCGTCCCGCTGCCGCGCCCGCTCGTCGGCAGCGCCGAACCGCATTTCTCCTTTGCGGGGCTCAAGAGCGCCGTCGCGCGGGCCGCCGCATCGGGTGCGCACAGCATTCCCGACCTCGCCGCCTCGTTCCAACAGGCGGTCGTCGACTGCCTCGTCGACCGCAGCCGCATCGCGCTCGCCGCCTGCCCCGATGCGACCGCTTTCGTCGTCGCGGGCGGGGTCGCCGCCAATGGCGCGATTCGCGGCGCGCTGACCGATCTCGCGGCGCGATTCGACAAGGTTTTCGTCGCGCCGCCGCTCTGGCTCTGCACCGACAATGGCGCGATGATCGCCTGGGCGGGCGCCGAGCGTTTCGCGGTCGGCCTCACCGATCCGCTCGATACCGCCGCGCGCCCGCGCTGGCCGCTCGACCCCGAAGCCGAAGCCGTGCGCGGCGCCGGAGTAAAAGCATGACAGGTGAAAGCATGACGTCATATGCCAGATTCGGCGTGATCGGCGGCGGCGCGTGGGGCACCGCGCTCGCGCAGCTTCTCGCCGCCGATGGCGCGCCCGTTCGCCTCTGGGCGCGCGAAGAGGATATCGTCGCGGCAATCAACGCCGAGCATCGCAATCCGGTTTTCCTTCCCGGCGCCGCGCTCTCGCCCTCGCTGACCGCGACCGGCGCGCTTGCCGATATGGCCGATCTCGACGCGCTGCTCGTCGTCGTCCCCGTGCCTTTTCTGCGGGCGGTGCTCGCCGAACTTCCGCCGGGCGACGCGCCGCTGATCTTTTGCAGCAAGGGCATGGAGGCGGGCAGCTTCGCCTTTCCGATCGACATGGCGCGCGATCTCGCGCCGTCGCGGCCGCATGCCGTGCTCTCCGGCCCGACCTTCGCGCACGAAGTCGCCGCGGGTCTGCCGACCGCGATCACCCTCGCTGCCGCCGACGCCGATCTCGCGGCCGGGATAGCGCAGGCGCTCGCACGCCCGCATTTCCGCCCCTATGTGTCGACCGACGTCATCGGCGCCGAGATCGGCGGCGCGGTCAAGAATATCCTCGCGATCGCGTGCGGTATCGTCGACGGCGCCGGGCTCGGACTCAACGCGCGCGCCGCACTCATCAGCCGCGGCTTTGCCGAAATGACACGCTTCGGGCTCGCGCGCGGCGCGCAGGCCGAAACGCTGGCGGGCCTCGCGGGCCTCGGCGACCTCGTCCTCACCTGCACTTCATCGAACTCGCGCAACTTCGCGCTCGGCCAGGGGCTCGGGCGCGGTGAGGCAGCCGAGATACTGATGGCCGACCGCCGCACCGTCGCCGAAGGGGCGTTCAGCGCGCCCGTGGTCGCAGCCGCAGCGCGCGCCGACGGGATCGACATGCCGATCACCGACACCGTGGCGCGGCTGGTTGCCGGCGAAACGCGCGTCACCGACGCCATTCAGGCCTTGCTCAGCCGCCCGCTGCGACCCGAAGGGCGATGAATATCTTCGCACAATTGCCTGCACTCCCCGGCCACGCTAGACTGACGGTCAGGGCAAAGCAGAAGGGGCGGAAGGCTTGAGCCAGACGGACAGCGCAGCCGCGCCCTCTTCACCTCCCGGCACGCCCCCGGGCGATGCCGACACGGCCGCGCTCGCCAAGGGCGGACGCACCAATTTCTTTGGCTTCATCCTGCGCCTCGTCGCGCGCCTGCCCTTCCTCTATGTCGCGGGCCGCTGGTACGGGCCCGAGGCGGTCGGGCGTTTCGCTTTCGCCGTGCTCGTCATCGAGCTCGTCGCGCAGCTCGCGACGCTCGGGCTCAAGCGTGGCCTCGCCGAACAGCTCAGCGCCCCCGGCGCCGACCAGCGCACCGTCGTATGGGACGGCATGTTCGTCGCCTTTGTCGCGTCGGCGGCCGGGTCATTGCTGCTGGTGCTGCTGCCGCAACTGATGTTTCCGTCGGGCGGCATCGACAGCGCCGATCGCTGGATGGCGCTGCTGGTCTTCGCGATCGCGGGCACCGATATCGCGCTCGCCGCCTGCGCGTATAAATTCGACGTCGGCGCCACCGTTCGCGCGCGCGCGGTGGTCGAGCCGTGGGTGATCAGCATCGCCGCCGCCGGATTCTTCTTCGTGTCGAAGCGCGACGGGCTGATGCTCTCCTATGCCGCCGCAATGCTCGGCGCCTTCCTCACCGCGCTAGTCCCCATGCTGCGTCACTATGGCGGACCGCGGGGATGGCAACCGCATCCCGCGCACCTGATCGCAGTTGCGCGGCGCAACGCACCGCTCGCCGCCGCCGACGCGATCGAATGGGGCACGCGGCGCCTCGACCTCTTCATTCTCGGCCAGTTCACCTCGCCGACGATCTACGGCATCTATTATATGGCACAGCAGGTCGCCTCGCTGCCGCAGAAGCTGAAAACCAGCTTCGAGCCGATCCTCGGCCCCGTCATCACGCGCAACCTCGCCGAAAAGCGGCTTGCCGCCGTGGCGGCGCAAGTGAGTCAGGTCGGTTTCTGGATCATCGCCGCCCAGGCAGGCGTCGCGCTCGCGCTCGGCATTCCGGGCGAAGCGGTGATGGGGCTCGTCGGCCCCGAATTCGTCAGCGGCACCGCCGCGCTCGCCTTCCTGCTGGCCGCCGAGGTGGTCGCCGCAACCGCGGTCGTCAGCGAGGCAGCGCTCGTCTATGTCGCGCGCCACCGCAATTTGCTCATCAGCATCGCGACGCTCGCGCTGCAGGCAGGGCTCAGCGTCGCGCTGATCCTGATCGCGAAATCGATGGGCCTGCCGCCGATCTATTACGCCGGCGCCGTCGCGCTCGCGCTGATGCTCGCACTCGGATTTGCGTCGCTGGTGAAGGCGCGCCTGCTCGCACGCATTCTCGGCGCGCCGGTGAACAGCCTGCGCTGGGCGCTCGTCTGGGCGACCGCGGGCGCAACCATCCTCGGCTATGGCGCGACGCAGCTTCCCGAATGGGCCGAGCTCCTGATCGGCGTGCCCTTCATTCTCGGCGTCTATGGCTGGCTGATCTGGACGCGCGGCTTCGGCCCGGCGGACCGCGAACTGTTCAGGAAGCACCCCGAACCCGCCGCGGCGCCCGCGGGCTGATCCTTAATCGACCGCTTTCTGCGCCGCGTCGCCGACATTCTCGGCGGCATCGCCGACCTTTTGCGCCGCTTCGCTGACCGCGCCGCTCTGCGCCTTGTCGTTGGCGAGGAACTGGAAGGCGAAAAAGGCCGCGACCAGGATCGCGACGAGGAAAACCAGCCCCATCCCAAACCCGCCGCGACGGCGCGGTTCGCGGTCGATCACCGTGGTCGTGTGCGTCGTCCCGTCGGGATCGCGCGTCTCGTGAATTTCGTCGGCCATAAGAATCTCTCCCATGCTGTCTGGCGCATAGGACGCTCCATGGCCGACGAAGGTTCCTATCCCAGCCGTTCGGCGATCTTCGCCTTGAGGTCGGTCTGCGCGCGCGGACCAACCTGCGCGATGATTTCGCGCGCGCACACGGCGCCCATCGTCAGGCAATCGGCAATCGGACGGCCCTGCGCCTGTCCCGACAGGAAACCCGCGGCGAACAGGTCGCCCGCGCCGGTGGTGTCGACGACCGTGTCGATCGGCTCGGCGCCGACTTCGGTGCGCGTCCCGCCGGTCAGCGCGATCGCGCCGTGCGAGCCGCGCGTGACCACAAGCAGCGGCACCTGCGCCGCAACGGCGGCGACGGCTGCTTCGAAATCGTCGGTTTCGGCGAGCGCGCAAATCTCGACCTCGTTCGCGAACAGGATGTCGAACAGCCCCTCGGCGATCAGCTTGCGGAAATCGGCGCCGTGGCGGTCGATGATGAACGCATCCGACAGCGTGAAGGCGACCTTGCGTCCCGCCGCGCGCGACACGTCGATCGCGCGCCGCATCGCGGCGCGCGATAGCTCGGGATCCCACAAATAGCCTTCGAGATAGAGAATCTCCGAATCGGCGATCCACGCTTCGTCGATCATTGCCTGATCGAGCAGGTGGCTCGCGCCGAGGAAGGTGTTCATCGTGCGCTGGCCGTCGGGGGTGACGAGGATCAGGCAGCGCGCGGTCGGCGCGCCTTCGCTGAGCGGCGGGGTTTCATAAGCGACGCCAAGCGCGCGCAGGTCGTGCGTGAAAACATGGCCGAGCTGATCGTCGGCGACCTGGCCGATAAAGCTGCAACGCTGGCCGAGCGCGGCCATTCCCGCCAATGTATTGGCCGCCGAACCGCCCGACATTTCGATCGCGGGTCCCATCGCGGCATAAAGCCGTTCGGCCTCTTCGGCGTCGATCAGCCGCATCGACCCCTTGGTCAGACCTTCGGCGGTGATCAGCGCATCGTCGGCGCGGGCGATGACGTCGACAATGGCGTTGCCGATGGCGACAACGTCGAAACGGGCGGTGGAGGCCATGAAAAATCCTGTGATGCGTGGAAAAAGCTGCCGCGCGCCTTAGGCGGCGGGGCCCGCCAAGGCAAGCATAACGCTTGACCCGCGCCGCGACGGCCACCATCCCCGGACCATGGCCCGCGCCGTTCATGCTTTTCTGCTCGCGCTAAGGGACTTGCCGCAGCCCCGCGTGATGCGCGTGCTGGCGCAAAGCCTCGCGCTCACGCTCCTGCTCCTCGCCGTTTCGGGCGCCGCGATCTTTTTCGCGACCCGCTGGGCACTGGCGCACTGGAAGTGGCTCGACAAAGCGCAACTCGACATGGCGGGCATATTGATCGTTCTGGTCATCATTGCGGGAAGCTGGTTGCTCTTCCGCGCCGTTGCGATCGTCGTCGTCGGCCTGTTCGCCGACGGCATCGTCGCCGATGTCGAGGGCCGCCATTATCCCGCGGCCGCAAGCCAGGCCGTCGATGTCGGCTGGCGCCAGAATATCGGCCTCGCGCTCGCTTCGCTGGTGCGGCTCATCGGCGGCAATCTGCTCGCGCTGCCGATCTACATCCTGCTGCTCGTCACCGGTATCGGAACCCCGATCTTCGCCCTGCTCGTCAACGCATTGCTGCTCGGCCGCGATCTTGAGGCGATGGTGCTCGCGCGCCATCCGGACCGTCCACGGCTCGACCGGCCGGCGCGCTGGTCGCTCGGGCTGCTGTCTGCCGCAAGCTTCGTGGTACCCATCGCCAATCTATTGGCGCCGATTCTGAGCGCGGCTATGGCCGTGCACATGCTGCACCTGCGCAATGGGGACCAGAAAAGATGATCGAAAACCGCCGCCTGGCCGCCATCGCCGGTCTCGCTTTGACGCTCGGCGCGTGCGCCGGCCCCGCGATCCCGCGCCCGTCAACCCCATCCGCGGCGACCCCACCACCGACAACGGTGGTCCGGCCGGTGCAGAATAATGCGCTGATCGGCAACAGCGCCGATGCGATCGGCCGGATGTTCGGCAAGCCGCACCTCGACGTCACCGAAGGCGCCGGCCGCAAGTTGCAATTCGCCGGGTCGAACTGCATCCTCGATGTCTATTTCTACGCCCCGCGCGCGGGCGCGAATCCCGTCGCGACGCACGTCGATGCCCGCACCCCCGATGGCCGCAACGCCGAAGTGAACAGCTGCGCCCAGTCGTTCCGGCGCTGATCGCCAACCCTTGTCAGGCGTCATGACGCCAGTTCGGCGAGCGCCCAGAGCGCCGCATCGGCGACCATCGGCGATTCATCCTTCGCCAGTCGTTCGAGCACCGGCACAAAACGGACATCACCGCTGTTCCCCGCCGCGATCGCGGCATTGCGCACCATCCGCCCGCGCCCGATCCGCTTGATCGGCGACCCCGCGAACACCTGCCGGAAATCGGCATCGTCGAGCGCGAGCAGGTCGGAAAGCGACGGCGCGGCCAGCTCGGCACGCGGCAGGAAGGCGCGATGCGCGTGCGCGGTTTCGGCGAATTTGTTCCACGGGCACGCCGCAAGACAGTCGTCGCAGCCATAAATGCGGTTCCCGATCCCGCGCCGCAGCGCGACCGGGATCGGGCCGTTATGCTCGATCGTCAGATACGAGATGCAGCGCCGCGCATCGAGCCGGTACGGCGCCGGAAAAGCCTGCGTCGGGCACGCGTCCTGACACGCCGAACAGCTGCCGCACGTATCGCGGCCCGGCCTCGACGGCTCCAGCTCCAGCGTCGTGTAGATCGCGCCGAGGAACAGCCAGCTGCCATGATCGCGGCTGACGAGGTTGGTGTGCTTGCCCTGCCAGCCGAGCCCCGCCGCCGCCGACAGCGGCTTTTCCATCACCGGTGCGGTGTCGACGAACACCTTGACCTCGGCGTCCTTCACTTCGGCGACGAGCCACCGCGCGACCGCCTTCAGCGCCTTTTTGACGACGTCATGATAGTCGCCGCCCTGCGCATAGACCGAGATGCGCCCGCGACCGGGATGATCGGCGAGCGCCAGCGGATCGAGCGCCGGGGCATAGCTCATGCCGAGCGCGATCACCGATTTGACCTCCGGCCACAGTCCCCTGGGCGATCCGCGCTGTTCCGCGCGGCTTTCCATCCAGATCATGTCGCCGTGGCGCCCCTCGGCGAGCCATTGGTCGAGCCGCGCCGCGGTCTCAGGCGCGGCATCGGCATGCGCGATCCCGAACGCCGCGAAACCATGCGCGCGCGCGACGGCTTCGAGCCGTTCTTCGAGGGAAGGCGTTTCCAGAGGCAAGGCTTCGGCAACCATTGCCGCTCTATACGCGAGCGGCCTTGCCGTGCCATAGTTTGGTGAGCCAAGATTGGGGACCCGGGTTTGAGCGATTTCAGCGTCGAGGCGAATGGCCTCACCAAATATTTCGGCAATTACAAAGCGGTCGATCATGTGTCCCTCGCGGTGCCGACGGGCAGCATCTATGGCGTGCTCGGCCCCAATGGCGCGGGTAAGACGACGAGCCTGCGCATGACGCTCGGCATCATCGACCCCGATGAGGGCACAAGCCGCCTGTTTGGCGGGCAGCGGCCGCAGTCGGTGCGCCACCGCATCGGCTATCTTCCCGAGGAACGCGGGCTGTATCCGGGCATGAAAGCGCGCGAGGCGATCGCCTTCATGGGCGCGCTGCGCGGGCTCGACTGGAGCGAAGGCCGCCGCCGCGCCGCGGGCTTCATGACCGAACTCGGGCTCGAACGCGTGATCGACGAAAAGATCCGCAAAATGTCGAAGGGCATGGCGCAGATGATCCAGCTGATCGGATCGATCGTCCACGCCCCCGACCTCATCGTGCTCGACGAGCCTTTCTCGGGGCTCGACCCCGTCAATCAGGAGCGGCTCGAAATGCTCGTGCGGCGCGAGCGCGACCGCGGCGCGACGATTCTGTTTTCGACGCATGTCATGGCGCATGCCGAACGCCTCTGCGACCGCATCGCGATCATCGCGCGCTCGGCGCGCCGGTTCGAGGGCACCGTCGACGAAGCGCGCGCACTTCTCCCGATGCAGGTTCGCTACACGCCGCGAACCGCATGCGATTCCGCCGCAGTTGCAGCAAATCTCCCGGCGGGCGCTGAACTCCGCGGCGACGCTTGGCATTTCGCGATTCAAGACGCCGATGTTGAGCCTTTGCTCGCGCGAATCACCGCGAGCGGTCATGGCGTCACCGGCCTGTCGATCAGCCGCCCGGCGCTGCACGACGCGTTCGTCCATATCGTCCGGCAGGTCGACGCGGGATTCGACGCCGATGCCACCGAGGATGCCGTAGAGGAGGCCAGCGCATGACTCCCTTCATTCGCAGCATGTTCGTCGTTGCGCGGCGCGACTTTCTCGCGATCGTCGCGACGCCGACCTTTCTCCTCTTCCTGCTTGCCCCCTTGTTCATGGTCGCGATGGGGCTCGCCGGCGGCGTCGGGGCATCGCAGCTTGCCGACAGCGCGCGCGGCGCCGGCCGCATCGTCGTCGTTGCCGATCCGGCAGATATCGAGGCGCTTCGGGCCACCGATCAGCGTCTCCGGACTGGAATGACCCGCGAACCCGCACCGCTCGATATCCGGATCGCCAGCCCCGCCAACGGCGATCCCGTTGCGATCGCACGCGAAAAGGGCAGCGACACCTATGCCGTCATGAGCGGCCCCCTGACCACCCCCCGCATCGTCGAGCGCGAAAAGGGCAGCAGCGCGGGTCGCTATCTCGCGCTGCTTGCGGGCGATGTGCAGCGCGCGCGCGCCGCCGGGCCGATGCCATCCATCACCCCCGATTTCGAAGCGCTGTCGAGCGGCGGCACCAGCATCGCAGTGCAACAGTCGCTCGGTTTCGGCGCGGTCTTCATCATCTTCCTCCTGACCTTGCTGCTGGCGGGCCAGACGGTAAGCTCGCTCGCCGAGGAAAAGGGCAACAAGGTCATCGAAATCCTCGCCGCCGCGGTGCCGCTCGAAAGCGTCTTTCTCGGCAAGCTGCTCGGCATGCTCGGCGTCGCCGTGCTCTTTATCGCCTTCTGGATGATCGTCGCGATGGGGGGCGGGCTGATCGCCGCGACGCAGGTCGATCCCGCCGCGATCGCCGCCGCGGGCAAGGCCGGCAAGGCGACCGCCGCGCTCGTCTCGATGCCCGCGACGGGCTGGCCTTTCTTCCTCGGCATCGGTTTCGCCTATTTCATCCTGTCCTTCCTCCTGCTCGGCGCGGTCTTCCTCGGTGTCGGCGCGCAGGCGGGATCGGTGCGCGAAATCCAGATGCTCAGCCTGCCGATCACCATCTTCCAGGTCGGCATGTTCAGCCTGTCGGCCGGCGCCGCGAGCGCACCGGGCAGCGGCCTCGCCCATTTCGCCCAGATCTTCCCCTTCTCCTCGCCGCTCGCGATGGCTGCGCGCGCCGCGACCGACGATGCCAAGGCGGTCCATTTACTCGCGCTCGGCTGGCAGGCGATCTGGGTCGCGCTCGTCATCTTCCTGTCGGTCCGCCTGTTCCGGTCGGGCGTGCTCAGCGGCGGCAGCGGCTGGAAATTCTGGAGCCGTAACAAAGCGGTTGCGCCTGCCGCGGCGGCTGCGCAGGCCGCTTCGTCCCAGTCTCATTGACAAAGCTGTTAGCAGTGGCATTCTGCAACTGATTTCGCCGACGGCGGCAAGCGTCGCGGCGAGTCCTTTGCAAAGAGAGGAGGCCCCCCGATGGCGACTGCAGCGAAGCCCCAGCCTGTCACCCCCCAGCCTGTCACCCACGCCTATGACATGAGCCCCGCCGCGATCTATTCGGAAGATCGCTGGCAGGAGCCCTTCGCCGAACTCCGCAAAATGGGCGGCATCGTGAAGTGCGAGGACAGCGTCCACGGGCCTTACTGGAATATCGCGAGTCACCAGGCGATCCAGCATGTCGAGGCGCTGCCCGACATCTACAGCTCCTCTTGGGAATATGGCGGCATCACGATCCTCGAACGCGACGAGGACGAGGATTTCCGCCTGCCGATGTTTATCGCGATGGACCGGCCGCAGCACACCGACCAGCGCCGCACCGTCGCCCCCGCCTTCACCCCGGCTGAAATGACGCGCCTGTCCGAAGACATCAGGAACCGCACCGGCGAAGTGCTCGACGGCCTGCCGTGGGGCGAGACGTTCGACTGGGTCGACCGCGTGTCGATGGAACTGACGACGCAAATGCTCGCCATCCTGTTCGATTTCCCGTGGGAGGATCGCCGCAAATTGAGCGAATGGTCCGACTGGATGGGCGACGTCGAACTCGCGCAAAAGGCCGAGCTCAAGGAACAGCGCCGCGCGGTGCTCGAAGAAGCGTTCGTCTATTTCCAGCGCCTGTGGATGGAAAAGGCGAATCAGCCGCCAACCCCCGACCTCTTGTCGATGATGCTGCACAGCGAAGCGATGAGCCACATGGACAAATATGAGTTCATCGGGAATCTCGTGCTGCTGATCGTCGGCGGCAACGACACAACGCGCAACACCATGTCGGGACTCGCCTACGGCCTCGACCAGTTCCCCGAGCAGCGCGCGAAGCTCGAGGCCGATCCGGCGCTGATTCCGAATGCGGTCAGCGAGATCATCCGCTGGCAGACCCCGCTCGCGCATATGCGCCGCACCGCGCTCGCCGACACCGAGCTGTTCGGGCACAAGATCGCCAAGGGCGACAAGCTGATCCTCTGGTATCTGTCGGCGAACCGCGACGAAAGCGTGTTCAGCGACGCCGACGACATCGACCTGACGCGTGAAAACGCGCGGCGGCACCTGTCTTTCGGCTATGGCGTCCACCGCTGCGTCGGCGCACGCCTCGCCGAATTGCAGCTGCGCATCCTGCTCGAGGAAATGGCGGCGCGGCGCATGCGCGTGACCGTGACGGGCACCCCCGAGCGCGTCCACGCCTGCTTCGTCCACGGTTTCCGGTCGATCCCCGTCCAGATCGAGAAATATTGACGCGCGCTTGTAACCCTTCGGCCCCGGCGCACGTATCGAGGATATGATCGAACGTCGTCATCTCCTCGGCGGACTCGCGCTCGGCGGCGCCATCATCGGCGCACCGATGCTTTTCGCCAAATCGTCGCGTCCGAAGGCACAAGCCGGTTGGCAGCTTTCCGATGCCGAATGGAAAAAGCGCCTGTCACCGCTGCAATATCGCGTGCTCCGCGAAGCGGCGACCGAGCGCCCCTTCACCAGCCCGCTCGACAAGGAAAAGCGCGCCGGCACCTTCGACTGCGCCGGCTGCGCGCTGCCGCTCTATTCGAGCCGGACCAAATTCGACAGCGGCACCGGCTGGCCGAGTTTCTGGGCACCGCTGAAGGGCGGAATCGGCACATCGACCGACCATGAACTCGGCTATGCGCGCACCGAGGTGCATTGCAAACGCTGCGGCGGCCATCTCGGCCATGTCTTCAACGACGGGCCGAAACCGACGGGCAAGCGTTATTGCATGAATGGCGCGGCGCTGACCTTCCGCCCCGCCTGACCTTTTACTCGGGCTTCACCCGCCACACCGACAGCCCGGCGCGCGACGCGATCGGCACCGCTTCGAGCCACGCCGGCGGCGTTCCGGCGTAGAGCTGCGCCGCGAGCGCATCTTTACGCGCGCTGCGATATTTGGCGAAATCGTTGGCGGTCCGGCAAAATATGATCAGGGTCGCCGCCTGCTTGCGGACCAGCGCCTCGGCGTGTCCGGGGTCACCGGCAAAGACGCGGATCGAGTCCGCCATCGCCTCCTTGTTGCGATGATGCGGCGTCGCGACCAGGCTGTGGTGCGTCCAGAAAATCACCGGCGCGCCCAGATCGATCGGGGTCAGGATCGTCGTCGTCGGCAGGCGGTTCAGCTCGGCGATCGCCGCGGGATTGAGGCAGTCCTCCTGGTAGGGATTTACCGCGGCGACCTCTTCGATGGCCTTGTCCTCTTCGGCGTTCAGCGACGGGATCACCAGCCCGAGCACGGCTGCCACCGCCATGCTGCCGAACAGCGGCAGCGTCAGCGCGGCGGCAGCCGACGCAAGGATACGCAACAAGGTCGATGGAATCGTCCGCGCCCATGCCCAGGCGCGCAGGCCGAGCCACGCGCAGCCCGGCAACGCAAAGACATGGGCGGTCGAAACGCTGCGCAGGACGAGCAGCGACAGCGCCGCCGCCCCGAGCAGCGCAACGATGATCGTCGCCCAATTCCTGCGGTCGATGGCCGCCGAGCAGCTCCGCCACGCGAGCAATGACCCGGCGAGACCGATCAGCGATGGCACGAGCACGTGGATCGCACTGGACGGCGGCGACATCCACAGGGGCTGGCCCTCGAGGACATTAAGATACCAATATTGCACGACGATCGGATCGAGCGCGGCAAAGGGGCCGTTCGCGCATTGCGGTTCGGTCCACACCAGCGCCCCCGCCGCCGACAGGCCGGCCAGTCCCAGCAGCAGGAAGCGAACCCACGGCTGGTCCGGTTTGGCGCGCGCGGCCGCGAAAGTCACCGCGGCGGCGGCGATGAACGCCGCCATATAGGGCGCCGAAAGCGAATCGCACCAGTTGCCGAGCAGCCCCTCGGGGCCGCGCGTCGCAAACTGGAGCAGCAGCGCGCCGCCCGCGAGTGCGCCCATATAGCCGCAAAGCCGGGTGCGATCCTCGGCGCGTCCGTGGAGCGCCCAGCGCAGCGCGGCAAGGCCGGCAAACAGCGCGACGATCGGCAGCCCTTCGATCGACACCGCGAGCAGCGCCGCGGCGAACAATCCGCCGAGCAGGCCCGCCTGCCAGCTTGCCGGCCGAAGCGCCTGCGCCATGATCAGCATCGCGAGGAATATCTGCCAGCCGTGATGGTCGACCCGAAGCGGGCGGAACTGCACCAATATATAACCCGACATGATCAGGAAGAGCGGCACGGCATAGGCGATCCGCCGGTCGGACAGACCCCGATAACCGAGCGCGCAGGCGACGCTGAGCGCCGCGCCGAGCAGCGGCGGCCACAAGGTCATCACGATCCGTTCGGCCATCGCCTGCCCGAACAGCGGTTTCAGCAGCAAGATGCCCGCCGCCAGCGGCGCATCGACGATGCGCGACCAGTGCATCAGCACCCCGCCGCCCGCCGGATTGACGCGATATTGCGAGAGATCCCACCAGCCCTGCCCCGCAAGGAGATCGCGGACCTGCGCCATGCGCATCGCGTCGTCGGTATCCGACAGATCGAGCGCGCCGATTGCCTGCCATTTCGCGATGATCGCGACGAGGCTCATCGCCCCCCAGATAATCAGCGCGATGCGGACCGGGGTGAACCACGGGCTCAGCACGATGCCACCGGATCCCGGTGCGCGAACGGATGGCTCCGCGCCCGCGGGAAGCGCGGACGCGTCGCTCATGCCGTGACAGCCCGGAACACGATATGGCGGCGCAGCAAATAGGTCGTCTGAAAGCTGACGATGATCGCCGCGAGCTTTGCAAGCCGCGGATCGAGGCCGAGCGCGCTGCCGCCGCCGACGATCGCGGTCGTGACAGCCAGACCGACGAGCGCCGACCCGACAAATAGCAGTTTCTGGCGTTGGCGTTCACCGGTGCCGCGCGCCGCGGCGCCGTCGGCAAAGACGAGCCGGCTCGACACCAGCCAGTGCACGAGAATCCCGGCGCAATAGCCCGTCGCCGACGCCGTTACGGGCGACAGCCCGGCGTCGAGCAGCAGCAGGAAGAGCCCCGCATCGCTGCCGAGCGCGAGCCCGCTCGCGAGCAGATAGTTCAGCCAGCGAATCTCGCCGCGCCGCACCGACGCGATCAATCTGGTCACCGGTAGCATGGCGCCGATCCCCCCGGCCAAGCGCTTACGCGGCCTTCGCCACGCGCGTGGGAACCTCGCGGACCGACGCCAGCGCCGCCTGCTCGCCCTCGGTGCCGCTTTCATGATATTCGGCATCTTCGTTGACGCCCCAGATATCATAGAGTTTTTCGCCCGCGACGATGTTGCGCACCGTCAGCATCGCGGTCATCATCGCATGATCCTGGTTGTTATAGCGATGCATGCCGTTGCGCCCGACCATGTGCAGCGTCGGATAACGCGCCTCCAGCTCGCTGCGCATCGTCTCGACATGCTTGGCATAATCATCGTCATACACCGGATAGGCTTTTTCCTGCCGCACCACCGCGCCGCCGACGACATCTTCCGGATCGCAAAGACCCAGGATTTCCATTTCCTTCGTCGCCAGCGCGATCAGTTTTTCGTCGCTCGACGCCCAGAGCCCGTCGCCCTCGAAACAGAAATATTCTAGGCCGACGCACGCAAGTTCGGGGTCGGGCACCATTTCGGGCGACCAGCTACGGAAATTCTGCACCCGGCCGACCTGCACCTTGCTGTCGTGGATATAAATCCAATTGTCGGGAAACAGATCCTCGGAGCGAATCTTGAGCGCGACGGTCAGAAAGTCGCGATATTTGAGGTTTGGCGCGGCGCTGAGCGCCGACGCGGGCAGCGGATGGATGCGCGCCGCGAGTTCGCGCATCGGCGCCGAGCTGATGACATGCGCGGCATCGATCACGACATCGCCGTCGGGGCCGTTCGCGGTCATCCGCCAGCGGCCCGTCTTCTGATCCTGCGTGAGCTGCTTGAAGCTGTGGCCCATCAGCACATGGTTGCCGCCCGCGACGACCTTGTCGCGCGCCGCGTCCCACATCATGCCGGGGCCCAGCCGCGGATAACGAAAGGTTTCGAGCAGGGTCTTGGTCGCCATGCCGTCGTTCGGGCGCTTGTTAAGCCCGAGGCTGCGCTTCAGCCCGTCGATCACTGCACCGCCGAGGCTAAGCCCCTTGATGCGCTGCGCCGCCCAGTCGGCCGACATTTCATCGCACGGCATGCCCCACACCTTCTCGGTATAGGTCTTGAAAAAGATCGAATAGAGTTTCCGCCCGAACTGGTTGATCGTCCAGTCCTCGAAGCTGCGGACATTCTTGTTCGGCAGCAGCTTCGCCTGCGCATAGCTGACCATGCACAGCGTCGAGCGAAAGATGCCAAGGTTCCACAGCGCCTCGAAAGCGCGCAACGGATAGGAATAGAATTTGCCCTCATAATAGATGCGGCTCATCCGCGGGCGCTCGATGAAATCGTCGGGAAGAATCTCGTTCCAAAGGTCGACGACTTCGCGGCTCTTTGAAAAGAAGCGGTGGCCGCCGATGTCGAAGCGAAAGCCCTCATGCTCGACCGTGCGACTGATCCCGCCGACATAGACCGGGTCCTTTTCGATCACCGTCACGCTGTACCCCTGCTGGGTCAGCTGATAGGCGGCTGTCAGTCCCGCGGGACCGGCGCCAATGATGGCGACGTCGGCGCTCGTCGGACGGCTTTTCGACACTTGGGCGTTGGTCACTTCGATATTCCCCCACACAGGCAAATTGCTGTCCGTCGCAATGGAGGAAACATGGATAAGAAACGGTTAATGGAAGGAAGGATTTCGCTCTAACCGCGGGCTTTGCTTGGCGGACGCGACGATGCGATACACATGAAAAGAGCCCGAGGAGAGCCTCGGTTGTGGTTCCAGCCAATCGACCGGCTGACGGTGCAGCAAATGCGCAGCCAATCCATGCGGGCGGGCGGCCGCCAGAGGCGCGATGTCATTCTCGCAGAACACCAGATATTGCGCCCCTCCCTCGCTGACCAAAAGCCGCGCCGCGGCGGGCGGCGCGAGAAAGGCCGACACGACGCGATTGATCGTCGCATGGTTGCGGTGATGGCCCGTTGTCACCACGCTGTGCGGCGTGCTGACCAAGAGGGTCGGCGCAATATTGATCGATGCAAAGAGAAGCGCCGGAGGTTCGCCGGCAAGCGCCGGACGGCCTTGCGACAGGCAGACCGGGTTGCTGCCGCTCGCCGCCGCCGTCGCTGACCCGGCTTTCAGCAACGAAAGGTTGAAACCCAACGCCATGGCAATCGTCGGAATTGACAGCAAAAGGAACAGCGTTCCGGTCAGGCGGCGCCAAATGCTCGACCCCGCATCTCCCCAGCGCCAAAAGGCCAGCGCGAGCGCGGCAAACGCCGGGATCATATAGGCATGGGCCACGGCGAGCGAGCGGATCACCAGAACCGCCATGATCGCGCCGAACAGGATCATTAGGCCAAGGCGCCCCCAATTTTCGGCTTCGGGACGACCCCGCGCCCGGAGCCAGGCCCACAAGGCCGCTCCCAAGCCGATAACAGTGGTAAGGATATAGGCCGCCCTCCGCGCGGGCACCTGCTCCCACAAAGGCCGTCCTTCGAGAATCGGTTCATACCAATAGGTGCGGACAAGCGGTTCGAGTTCGCCAAACGGCCCCGCCAGGCAAGCCGTCCCCGTCAGGACAAAGCCCGCCGCAAAGACGATCCCCGCTGCCCCGACGATCGACACGCGCTGGCCAAGCGAAGCGGTCCAGCGGGGCGGCGCGGTCAAGGCAATCAGGAACACCGCCCCGGCCGCGGCGGTGGCAAGCAGATAGGGCAAGGAGAAGCTGTCGCAAAAAACGGTCGAGAGATAGGCCGCACCCCGGAACGGCAGCGACCAGAGCGCGGGGAGCAGGATCATCCCGGCCGAAAAACCGCGGAGCCGGCTCGCCTTGGCCGGATCGCGCAGCCAGTCAAAGACAAAGAGCGCCCAGAAAAGACCCAGGAAGGGAAATCCTTCCAGCGAAATCTCGACATAGATGCTCGCCGCGAGCGCCGACCATAATCCGTTCGCGAAGCTCGCCGGCCGCAGCGCGAGCCACAGAAGAATGACCGAGAGCAACACCTGCCAATTGTGATGATCGATATTGAGCGGGGCGAAATGATGGAGATAGCTGATCGTCGTCGCCGCGATCGCGAGGCCGATGAAGACGAACGGCCGGTCGCCCAAAATCTGCAATATCCGGGAAAAGACGAGCAGCAACGGCAGCGCCAGCAGCGGCGGATAGATCGCCAGCACCCAGCGCTCGGCGGTTTGCGGATCGACGAACAGGCTGAACAGATCGATCAGCACAACGATCGGCGCATCGATGAACCGCGACCAATGCGTCGGCCCGCCCCCACCGCCCGGGTTGGTGCGATACTGCGCCGTGTCGAACCAATTTTGTCCGCCAACCAGGTCGCGCACCTGCGCCAGCCGCATCGCATTGTCGGGATCGGAAAAGGCCAGGTTCGCGATCGCGTCGCGATGCAGAAACAGGCTGGCAACAACGAAGCCCAGCCACAGGATCAACGCCAGCCGATCGGGCGAAAGTGCGGCGGCAGAACCCGCATCATGGCGCGTTTTTGCCACCGTCGCGGCCATCCGTCTCTCCTATGGCCATATCCAGCCCCGCCGCTCTCCATAGCTATTGCGCGCTAAAGACTGGTTAATGTCGTGGTAGCGATGGACGTGCGCGGTGGCTCTTTCCCTGCCGATCATGGCTAAAAATCGGTTACCGGCATCCTGTGTTTCTGCGCGAAGCGCCGCTTCGCCACTTGGGGCGGCACCCGGCTTGCGGTAAACTGGCGCCGATCAAGGAGACGCAGGCATGGCAGGCGGTCTGGCAATCGTATTGAGCGGCGGCGGCGCGAAAGGCGCCTTTCAGGTCGGCGTCGTCCACGAACTCGTCGTCAATCGGGGCGTTCGCCTCGACATCGTCGCGGGCGTATCGACCGGCGCGATCCAGGCGCTCGGCGTCGCGCAGGACGATGTGCCGGGGCTGCTCGATGCCTGGCTCGGCATTCGCGGCAACAGCTCGATCTACAAATCGCGCCCGCTCGGCGTCGTCGGCGGGCTGCTCGGCGAGGATGCGCTCTACGACACCGCACCGCTCAAACGGCTGCTCAAGGGCTTCGCGAACGACGCCAAACTGCGCGCGAGCGGGCGCAAGCTGCTCCTCGGCGTCGTCAACCTCGGGACCGGCACCTATCGCAGCATCGACGAAAGCGTGCCCGGCATCCACAATTGGGTCTATGCGAGCTGCGCGATGCCGCTCTTTTTCGACCCGCTCAAGACGCGCGCGAGCGACGGGACCGAGGAACAATGGGTCGACGGCGGGGTGCGCGATGTGACGCCCTTGAGTTCCGCGCTCGAAATGAACCCGCGCGGGGTGATCGCGGTGCGCGCCTCGCCCGCGCCGCGGCCCGGCCCGGTTCGCGTCTTTCCCAATTTGATCAAGATCGGGCTGCGCGCGGTCGACATCCTCCAGTCGGAAGTGTCGGCGAACGACCTCGCCGGCGCGGCGCTGATCAACGACCTGATCGCCGCGCGCGAGGGCCAGCTTCGTGCGCTCCAGAACGAAGGCATCGGCGGCGCGCAGGCGGCGCGTATCCTCCGCCCACTCGACGTCCAGATCGCACGCTATCGCTTCGCACCGATCCGCATCATCGAACCCGAGGAGGAAGTCGCCGAAACGCTCGAATTCAACCCGGCGAAAATCCGCGCCGCGATCGACGCCGGCCGCCGCGCGGTCGACCGCGAATGGGACGCGCTCGAACCGCTGCTGAGCTGAAGCGACGCGGAAGCGCCGCTATCGGTTCACCGACAGGCGCGCTTTTCGGGCCTCTTCGCAAAATTCCCCGCGTTCGGCACACGCCGCTTCCAGCGCCCGGATCGATTTTTCCCATTGCGCGGCAACATAGGGATCCTTCGCAATGACCGGCGAATAGACCTGCCTCTGCTGCGCTTCCCCCATCGGGCCGCGATCGATCGAAGATCGCAGGGCGCCGTCATTCCGCGGCGAGGGTACCGCGGAAACCAGCACCGCAAGGAATCCCGCTGCCGCAAGCAGCAGGCCCAGCGTCACTGCGATCCACACCGTTTTTCTCACGTCATCGCCTTCCGGGGCCGACCTCGTTGCGGTGCTTCATCCCTTTCCCCGCGCGGCGCGGCAAGAAAATTGTCGATTCTTCCGAGGCCGCTACGGTCGGCGCTCCTCTTCCTCCGGCGGCCCGCGTGCGCTGTTTCCGCCCGGTGGGGTCTCATCACGCAGCGCGACGTCGCGACGCAGCGGCTTCAGTATCAGCGCGCCGAGCCGGACGCGCGGCGTCGCCTTACCCGGCGCCGCGCCCACAGCGAAATCGCCGTCGAGCCGCAGCGCCGCCGCCGACGCCTTGCCCAGCCGGACCGTGTAACGCCCGTAAGCGACGCCCTCGAACAGAAAATATCCGTCGAACTCGGTGATCGTCGTCGCGCGCACGCGTCCTTCGGCATCGACGAGTTCGACGCCGAGTCCCTCGATCGGGTTGCCGCCATCGCGGCGAACGGTCCCCTCCACCTCGCCCGCCGCGGTCATCGGCAGCGCGNCGACCCCCGGCCGCGGCGACACGACCACCCCCGGCAGCGCCGGCTGGACATAAGGATCGGGCAGGCTGCCCGCGTCGATCCCGATCATCACGGGGCGGAAGGGTTCGAGCCCGTCGATCGCCCCCCGCCCGTCGCGGTCGGTCGCCGCCTCGACAGCGGCATTGCCTGCGGTCAGCGGGACACCGGGCAGCGCCGCCTCACCAGGCTGGCGGATGCCGTCGCCATTGTCGTCCATCCACACGTCGGCGATGACCTGCCCGCGGCTTGCGAGCTTCTCGGCGGATACGCGCCAGCGACCGTTCGATTTGGGGCCGAAGCTGAAAGCGAGCGCAATCGACGCCGCGATCGACCCGTCGCTTGCGACCTCGCCGAACCCTGTCAGCTGCAACTTGTTGAAACGGCGTGTATATCCTAGCCCTGCGCGTGCGCGATCGAGCCCTCGGTCATATCCGAGCTCGGTCCGCCATTCGGCCTCGCCCTTCCCCGCCCATTCGCCGATCAGCGTCATGCGCGTATCGCTATTGTCCCCGGCCAGCGCGAACCGCGCCTCGCCCCGGACGCGAACGCGCCCGATGCGGGCATTGGCGAGCAGGGTGGCCGAGAGGTTGTCGGGCGGATCGGGGCCGACGGGCACCTTCGTCCGGCTCCAGTCGAGCTGGCCGGTGAAGGTCAGCGCGCGAAAGCTCGCCGACGCGCGCGCGCTGGCCTCGAGGCTTTCGATCCCCGAACGCCGCTCGACCTGCCGCACGTCGAAATGGAGCGGCAGTACCGTCCGCCCGAGCGTCACCGACTGATCGACCGAAATCGAATATTGGCCGTTGATATTGCCGAGGGAACGGTCCGACACGAACCCGCCCCAGCCGCGCATCGCATCGGCGCGCACATATGTTTCGCCGAACGCCGCCAGCCAGCTCGCGCGCGCCGCCACGCCGCCATTGTCGGCATAGGATCCGCCAACCTCGAGCAAGGTCGGCCCGATCGAGCGGCGCAGCGCGACCTCGCCATAATTATACCGGACATTCTCGATCAACAGGCTGTGGACATAGGCCGCGGCCGACGTGCGCGTGTCGAGCCCGCGCTCGATTCCCAGCGTTCCACGCCAGCCGCGCCGGAACGCCCCGCGCCGGCGGCTGCCGAATTCGATCAGGTCGGCATTTTCCTGCGCGAAGCCCGCCCAATACCAGGTCTGCTGCGGCGGGATCGAATCCATGCCGACCTGAACCTGCCTGATTTCGCGCCGGACCTGTCCCTGCGGCCCGTACAGCACGATCTCGAACCGGTTCGCGCCATATTGCAGCGGCACGTCGATGAATTCATAGCGCCCGTCGCCATTCGGGCTGGTGAAGGCGAGCAATTGCCCGTTGCGATACAGCTCGGCGTCCCAGCCGGCGGGCAAATCGCCGCGAAAGGTCGTTTTGTCGAACGCGTCGGGGCGCTCGATCGGGCGATTGGTGAGCACCGCGCCGCGCCCCGGCGCCGACGCCGCGACGATTCCCGTCGACAGCAGGCTGACGTCGCCCACCCCATAATGCGTCGCCTTCAGCGGCCCGAGCAATCGCCCTTGCTGATCGGTGCGATAGAGCCGCATCCGCAAACTGTCGGGCACGCCTTCATTGTCCGAAGACAACCGCGCGTCGAAGCTCTGCCTGAGCACCTCGCCCGCCGCAAAAATCTCGTAACGTCCCTGGACATAGGATCCGCCGCGCTTGTCCGACACGACGCCCGCCGACGCGACGACATCGACCGACGGCGTCGCCCATGCCTGATACGGCCGCGCCGCCTGCGGCAGGCTCGCGAGGTCGAACTGCGCCTGCGGGCGGATCGCCGCGGCGCGCGCGCGGCGTTCGGCGGCGAGCTGGAACGGCAGCTTGTCCTTCGAATCGATCCGCAGCACCGCGTTCGACAGGTCGGCAGCAAGCGGCACACCCAACCAACTATTAAGACTATCGAGATCGACGCACCAGCCCGCGGGCGTGTCGCGGATCGTCGTCACATTCAGCCGAAAACTCTCGCTCCCCGCGCGCACTTCGCCCGCGTCGCGGTCGATCGTCAGGCTGCGCCGCTCGTCGAACACCCAGCCGGTTGCGCGGCGCAACTTCTTGTCGACGCGCACCGCGAGGTCGAGCGCGAGCACGACGTCGCCGAGGTCGACGCAAATCCCCTGCGGGGTCTGATAGCCGCGCACCCCGTCGCCGAGGCGATATTGCCCCGAGCGCACGTCAAACAGCCAGCTGTCATCCTCGTTCGGCGCCCAGCTATCGCTCGACACGGAAACAGGCTTTTTCTCAATGGCTTCGGCGCCGGCAGGAACAAGCCCCACCAGCGCCAGCCCGGCCAGTATCGCCGGTTTCCATCGCGAGAGCGCCGCGCGGATCATCGCCCGCCCGCTTCGCTCCGTTCCTATCCGATCATTTCACCACCCGCTCGGCCTCGTCGATCGTGCCGCCGCCGATTTCGCGGTCTTCGCTGTAGCGAATATGCACCGGCCCCTTCAGCTTCGCCGCGAGATCGCCCGGAACGCGGAGCGACACCTTGCGCGCGCCGACCTCGGGATAGACCGCGATGCCGCGTGCGACGAGCAAGGGCTCGGCGACCCCCGGCCGCGTCACCTCGATATCGCCATAGACCGATCGGTTGCCCGTGCGCGAAAGGTCGAAATTGAACGCCGGTCCGTCCTGGGTCTCGCTCACCCACGCCGCGCCGATCGACGCGTCGGCACCGAGATCGCCCACGCGGACGATCACCGGGATCGTGATGCCATAAATCGGTGTGAGCGCGATCGACACGCCCTCGCCTGCCGGCTTTGGCTCGGCAGACGCTGGCGCCGCGTCGGGAACCGCACGAAACAGCATATGCGCGCGATATTCGCCCGGCGGCGTGCCTTCGGGCAAACGCACCCCGATGCGCACCACCTGCGGCTGGTTCGGCGGCAGGGTGACGCGGCGCGGGCTGAAGACGATCATGTCGAGCGCGGTCCGCTCGGCCGCCGTTACATTCTCCTCGGCGATCTCGTCGAGCCCGCCCTCGGCGGTCATCCTTTTGATCTCGAGGCTGATGCGATAGGTCGCGGGCTCGCTGCCGATATTGTTGAGCACCACTTCGGTCCCGCGCGATCCGTCGAGGATCACGCGCGTCGGCGCGACGAGCAAGTCGCCCGCCGCCAGCGCGGGCGATGCCGCGGCGCCGAGCGCAGCCGCGGTGAACAGGCCAAGGGCCTTCAAAAAGCGAAGCATTGGATACGATCCCCACAATCGTCCGGGAAACGGCCCCACACCGTCCCGATGGTCGCATCCTGCCTGCACCGACATGGTTGATATTTCGCTAACTATGCGGACCTCGGCCGCAAAAAAGGGGTCGCCGAACGATGTCCGGCGACCCCATTTTAACGGCTGGCGGATCTCGGCCCGCCAGGCCCCCCAACCTTATTGGTAGTTCGCGGTCACATTGAACGTGCCCGAATAGTCGCCCGACGCCTGGTTGGCGCCAACGCTCAGCGTGCCGCCGACCTGAAAGCTGCCCCCGGTCGTGCCCAGCGTGATGTTCGGCGACGAATAGGTCAGCGTTGACGACATCGTGCCGCCGAGCGAGCCGTTGAGCGTCACGCTCGAATCGCCGCCGACCAGCACGACGGCACCGTTGGTGCCCTGGACGTTATAGCTGCCCGCCGTCGTCGTCCCCGTGCAGGTCAGGCCCGCGCCGCAGGTCGCGGCTCCAGCGGTCGACACTGCGACGGTCGAGGCGGTCGCGCCGCTGATGATCGTCGCATATTGCAGGTCGCTGGTCTTGGTGAGCGTGATCTGGCGCAGGATCTTGGCCGTCGCCGTGCCGGTGGCCGACGCCGCATGCGCCGCCGAGGCGTTCATGGCGAGGGCAGCAATCGCGGCGCCCGCGAGGGCGCGCTTCATTCCATAGTTGCGCATATGATTTGGTCCCTTGAATTCGGTCTAAATTCGAATGGAAATCCCACCCCATTCGCCGACCTCTTTAAGGGAAGATCTGTTCAGCCTTTGCCAGCAAGATTGGTTAACGGCGTGTCAAGGATTGGTCCGCGCTAGCCAATATAAATGTTATAAATTAGACAGTTAGTATGGTATTCCGCGGGTCGCAGGGACCGTGCTTCGCTCGCTAACGACCCGGACTGGCACAATCAGGCACGCCGGGGCAAGACTCACGAGCGCCCCGGCACCGCGCAGATCAGATCGATTCGCCCGACAACCGCTGGCAGATCATATCGAGCTGATCGAGCGATGCGAATTTCAGCGTCAGCGCGCCCTTGCCCTCGCCGGCATAATGAATCGCGACACCGATTCCGAGCAGTTCGGACAGATGCCGCTCAACCGCGACGATGTCGGGATCGCGGCCGCCGTCGGCGCTCCTATATTCGACCGGTGCCTTGCGCGGCGCGTCGCCGCCCTTGCCCGCACGCACCAGCGCCTCGACCGCGCGGACCGACAGCCCCTCCTTCGCGACGCGGCGCGCGATCGCCTCGGCGTCGGTCGCCCCGATCAGCGCGCGCGCGTGGCCCATCGCGAGCGACCCGTCGCCGACCAGCGTTTGCACGCTCGCGGGCAGGTCGAGCAGGCGCATCAGATTCGCGACATGACTGCGCGACTTGCCGACCAGCTTCGCCAGCGCTTCCTGATTATGTCCGAAATCCTCGATCAGGCGGCGATAGGCGCTCGCCTCTTCGATCGCGTTGAGGTCCTGCCGCTGGATATTCTCGACGAGCGCGATCTCGTAAGTCGCGGCATCGTCGAGTTCGCGCACAAGCGCGGGAATCTGGTGCAGCCCCGCGCGCTGCGCCGCGCGCCAGCGCCGTTCGCCGGCGACGAGCTGAAACCCCTCGCCGTCGGGCGAACGTCGGACGATGATCGGCTGGAGCAATCCGCGCAGCCCGATCGAATCGGCAAGCTCGGCAATCGCATTTTCGTCGAAATGGCGACGCGGCTGGCCCGGCAACGGGCGAATCGCGCCGACGGGGACATGCTGCACCGAATCGCCCGTTACCGGCGTCGCCTTCGCTGCCGCCCCGGGAGTCGCGAGCACCGGTGCCTCGACCGCGACATCGCCGAACAGGGCATTGAGCCCGCGGCCAAGGCCCGAAGGTCGCTTGCGCGCGGGCGTCGATTCCGATCCTGTTTCGTCTTTATTATCAGACATTTATGCAGCCTTGCGGACGTTGGGAAGCCGGTCGATCAACTCGCGCGCGAGCGCGATATAGGCGGCCGATCCGGCGCAGCGATGATCGTAAATCAACGCCGGCAAGCCATGGCTCGGCGCTTCGGACAGGCGAACGTTGCGCGGGATTACCGTTTCGAACACGACCGGGCCGAGCACTTCGCGCACATCGTCGGAGACCTGATCGGTCAGCCGGTTGCGGCGGTCGAACATCGTCAGCGCAACACCAAGGATCGACAATTTCTGGTTGAAGCGCTCGCGCACGCGCTCGACCGTCGTGAGCAGCTGGCTCAGCCCCTCGAGCGCGAAAAACTCGCACTGCAGCGGCACGATCAGCGATTCGGCCGCGATCAGCGCGTTGAGGGTCAGCATGCCCAAGGATGGCGGGCAGTCGATCAGGCAGATATCCCACTGCCCCGCCTCGGCGCTCGACAGCGCCTGTTGCAGGCGGTGCAATCGGTCCTGAAATTCGATCAGCTCGATCTCTGCGCCCGAGAGGTCGACCGTCGCGGTGACGATATCGAGCCGCGGCACCGCAGTCGGAATCGCGCATTCGGCGAGCGTCGCGTCGCCGCGCAGCAACTCATAGCTCGAACATTCGCGTTGCGACTGCTTGATTCCGAGCCCCGTCGACGCATTGCCCTGCGGATCGAGGTCGATGATCAGCGTGCGCCAGCCGGTTGCCGCGAGCGCGGTCGCCAGATTGATCGCCGTCGTCGTCTTGCCGACCCCGCCCTTCTGGTTCGCCACGGCAATGCGGATCATCGCTTTCCTCGCTGTTTGGCCGCGATTTTTCCCGTGCCCACCAAAATCTGGCTGTCGGCGTCGGTGCGGCTCTGTTCCACGTGGAACATTCTCTGCCATGGCTGGGGCAGCAAAGCCAGTTCCTTAACCGCGTTTCGCCCCTTTGGCAGTAACCATCGCGTCGATTCGGTGGAAAAACGAGCGGATAAGTCGAGCAGCTTGTCGAGCGGGGCAAAAGCACGCGCGCTGATCGTCGCTCCGGGCCGGATCTCGATCCGTTCCAAAGGCGCCTCGACGACCTCGACATTTGCCAGACCCAGCTCCGCAGCGACAGTCCGCAGGAAATCACAGCGCCGCTTGCGCGATTCAACGAGCAGCATCGGGCGCGAACTCAATATGGCGATAACAAGCCCCGGCAACCCCGCGCCGCTCCCGAGATCGATCCAGAGACCGTCACCGTCGCGCGTATCGAAAGACAAGAGCTGGGCGCTGTCGGCAATATGCCGGACCCACATCGTCGGGATTGTCGACGCAGCGATCAGATTCTGCCGGTCGTTCTCGGCAACAAGCTTGGCAACAAAGCGGTCAAGCTTTTCCCACTGATCCGGTGTCGGCGCGAACGCTTCGCCAATCCAGGCGCGCGCGGCGTCTTCACTCTCCAATGGCTTTGAGACGTCGGACAAGCTGCCCCCTTTCTTCGTCATTCCCGCGAAGGCGGGAATCCCGCTCTTTCCATTCCCTGCAATCCGCCAAACCCGAGCTTGGGTCGGACTAAAAGCGGGATTCCCGCCTTCGCGGGAATGACGGGAAGAGAATCATATTCTGAATTTCCATTACGCCGCGCGCCGCCGGCTGTGCACCATGATCGCGGTCAGCGCCGCGGGTGTTACCCCATCGATCCGCGCCGCCTGCCCCAGCGTCTCGGGGCGCGCCTTCGTCAGCCGCTCGACCATCTCGCGCGACAGCCCGCCGATCGCGGCATAGTCGAGCACGGGATCGAGCATGATCGCCTCATTCGCCGCGAGCGCGCGCAGCTCGGCATCCTGCCGCGCGATATAGGGTGCATAATGCGCGTCCTCGGCGATCTCGGACAGAATCGTCGGATCGATTGAAGCGAGTTTGGGTGCGAGTATGACAAGCCGCGCCATCGTGATGTCGGGATAGCGCAGCAGGTCGATCCGCCGGCGGGCGATACCGTCGCCCGGAAGCGCCAGCCCGACCGCGGCATAATCGGCGGTCGCGACCGGCCGATCGAGCAAGGCTTCTGCGCGTGCCCGCTCGGCCTGCCGCGCTTCGAACAGCGCGGCGGTCGCGGGCCGCACCAACCCCAATGCGATCCCCTTCGGCGTCAACCGCGTTACGGCATTGTCGGCGCGGAGGCGCAGCCGATATTCGGCGCGCGCGGTGAGCATGCGATAGGGTTCGGTGACGCCCTGCAGCACCAGATCGTCGACCATCACACCGATATAGGATTCGGATCGGTCGAGGATCAACGGATCGCGGTCTTGCACAGCGAGCGCGGCATTCGCGCCGGCGACCAGCCCCTGCGCCGCCGCCTCCTCATATCCGGTCGTTCCGTTGATCTGCCCCGCGCACCAAAGCCCCGGCAGCGCGCGCACCTGCAATGTCCGGTCGAGCGCACGCGGATCGATATGATCATATTCGACCGCATAGCCCGGCACGACCATCTCGACCGTCTCGAGCCCCTCCATCGTGCGCAGCATCGCGAGTTGCACGTCGGCGGGAAGCGAGGTCGAAATCCCGTTCGGATAGACAAGAAAGCTGTCGAGCCCCTCGGGCTCCAGAAACACCTGATGCCCGTCGCGGTCGGCAAAGCGGTGGATCTTGTCCTCGATCGACGGACAATAACGCGGTCCCGCCGCGCCTATCGCTCCGGTGAACAGCGGCGAGCGATCGAGATTCGCCGCGATGATCGCATGGGCTTGGGCATTGGTGCGCGTGATCGCGCAAAAGATCTGCGGCACCGTCCGTTCGCTGTTCCACGTGGAACAGGTCCAGCGCGCGCCTTCCGCGCCATCCGACGGCTGCTCCTCGAGCCGCGCCCAGTCGATCGTCCGCCCGTCGAGCCGCGGCGGTGTCCCCGTCTTGAGCCGCGCCATCGGCAGGTCGGCCGCGCGCAATTGCTCGGCGAGTCGGTGCGCGCCGGCCTCGCCGATGCGGCCGCCCTCCATCCGCTCTTCGCCGCGGAAGAGCCGGCCGCCGAGGAATGTCCCCGTTGCAAGCACGACCGCGCGCGCACTCAAAACCGAACCGTCGGCCAGATCGAGTCCTGCGACGCACCCATCCTCCGACAGCCGCAGCGCCGCAGCCTCGCCCACCACGACGGTGATGCCGTCCTCTGCCGCGAGCAAGTTCTGGATCGCCGCGCGATAGAGTTTGCGATCGGCCTGGACGCGCGGTCCCTGCACCGCCGCGCCCTTCGACGCGTTGAGCATGCGGTAATGAATCGCCGCGCTGTCGGCGGCGCGCGCCATCCAGCCGTCGAGCGCATCGACCTCGCGCATCAGATGACCTTTGCCGAGCCCGCCGATCGCCGGGTTGCACGACATCGTCCCGATCAGCGCGGGGTCGAAACTGACGAGCGCGACGCGCGCACCGAGCCGCGCCGCGGCCGCTGCGGCTTCGGTTCCGGCGTGCCCACCGCCGACGACGATGACATCAAAAATTGCTTCATTCTGCATGATTGGTGCGGCCTTTACCGCAAAGCGCGCGTCGAATCCACCGCGCTGCTTGCCGCTCGATGTTTCACGTGGAACATCATTTCCCGATGCAGAAACGCCCAAACAGCGCATCAAGCATTTCCTCGACTCCGGCGCGCCCCGTGATCCGGTCGAGCGCGGTCGCGGCGAGCCTAAGTCGCTCGGCGAGCAAGATTAAATCACTCGCCTCGCGCGATCCTCGCTCGATCATCAGCCAGTCGCGCGCTTCGGCGAGCGCGGCGCGCTGGCGCTGGCGCAGCGCGGCTTCGCCCTCGCGCGGCAACAAGGTGCGTGCCATGTCGACGATATAGCGATGGAGCTTGTCCATCCCCTCGCCCGTCGCCGCTGACAGAATCAGGTCGCAATGCGCCGCCCCGGCCTCCGCCGCCGCATCGCCCGACCAGCGATCGGCCTGCGCGGCGATCGCGATGCAGCGCGGATGCTCCGGTGCTTCCTTCGGCGGACCGAGCCATAACAGGATGTCGGCGCCCTCGACCGCCGCCCGCGCGCGGTCGATTCCGATCGCCTCAATCTCATCGGCGCCCTCGCCGCGAATCCCCGCGGTATCCGAAAAGCGCATCGCGATCCCGTCGAGCGCGAGCGGCGTTTCGATCACATCGCGCGTGGTCCCCGCTACCGGTGACACGATCGCCAGCTCGCGCTGCGCCAAGGCATTGATCAAGGTCGATTTTCCGGCGTTCGGCGGCCCCGCGATCACCACCGACAGCCCTTCGGCGATCACCTCCGCCGCCGGCCGCGCCAGCCATTCGCCGAGCTCGCCCGAAAGGGCCCCCATCCCCGCAATCAAACGCCGCGCGACAGCGTCGCCCACTTCGACATCATCCTCGTCGGCAAAATTCAGCTCGGCTTCGGCCCCCGCCATCAGGTTGAGGAGCCGGTCCTGCCAATCTGCGACCGCGCGCGAGACATGCCCGCTCGCCATGCCGAGCGCCTGCACGCGCTGGCTTTCGGTTTCGGCGGCGAGCAGGTCGGCCAGCCCCTCGGCCTCAGCCAAGTCGATTCGTCCATTGTCGAACGCACGCCGCGTAAATTCCCCCGCGACCGCAGGGCGTACCCCCGGCATCGCGCCAAGCGCCGCCTCGACCGCCGCGACCACCGCGCGACCGCCGTGCAGATGCAATTCGGCGAGATCTTCTCCGGTCGCCGTGGCCGGGCCCGGGAACCAGAGGATCAACGCGTTATCGAGCGGCGCGCCATCGGTGCCTTTGAGCGCAGCGAGTGAGGCATGACGTGGCTCGGGCAGCCTCCCTGCGAGCGCCCGCAGCGCTGTCCCGGCAGCCGGTCCACTGACGCGCACAACGCCGATCGCCGCCGGCGGCATCCCGCTCGACAGCGCAAAAATCGTATCGCTTACAATGGTTTGGCTCAGCTCTTGCGCCCCTTGGCGGCCTTGTCGTCATCGTCCTTGCCGGCCGATTTCGACGCGCCACCCATCAATCCGCCGCCGAACTGGCCGAGCAGCGACTGGACGAGCTCGAGCCCGCTGCCGCCCATTGGCACCCAGGTCTTGACCATCGACTGGACCATGTCGGGGGTGATCCCCTTCGCCATCAATTCCTTGACGCGGTCGAGGTAGATATCGTGGAGCGGCTCGAGGTCGGGAAGGCCGAACAGGCGCCGCGCCTCTTCGGGGGTGCAATCGATCTCGATATTGAACTTCATCGCCTGTCTCCGCCCCGAAATGCCGGTTAGCCGCTTGAGCCACGCCCGCAGCCCCGCTAGCTTCGCGCTTTCACCGCAAAGAAGCAAGAGTCAGGAGAGCTCCCCACATGGCCGCAACGAACACCGACATCCCGACGCTCGACGGCGCCGGCACGATCCCCGCCTATGTCGCGCGCCCCGACGCCGACAGCACGCGCGCGATCATCGTCATCCCCGAAATTTTCGGCGTCAACGAAGGCATCCGGCAGAAGTGCGACGACTGGGCGGCCGAAGGCTATCTCGCGATCGCACCCGATATCTTCTGGCGCTTCGCCCCCGGGGTCGAGCTCAGCCCCGATATCGAGGCCGAATTCCAGCAGGCGCTCGGCTATTTCGGCCAATATGACGCCGACGACGGGGTCAAGGATATCGAGGCCGCGATCCACTGGCTGCGCAGCCAGGGCGCCGGCAGGATCGGCGCGGTCGGCTTCTGCCTCGGCGGCCGCCTCGCCTATATGGCGGCGACGCGCACCGATATCGACGCTTCGGTCGGCTATTATGGCGTCATGATAGACCAGATGCTGAACGAAAGCCACGCGATCGCCAACCCGCTGATGCTTCATATCCCGACCGAGGATCATTTCGTCGACCATGCGGCGCAGAAAAAGATCCACGACGCGCTCGATCCGCACCCGAAGGTCACGCTCCACGACTATCCGGGGCTCGACCATGGTTTCGCCGCGACAATGGGCAATCGCCGCAACGAAGAGGGCGCACAGCTCGCCGATGGCCGCACCCGCGCCTTCTTCGCCGAGCAGCTCGCATGAGCGCGCCGCATCCCGGCCTCGCCGCCTGGCACGCCTATATGGCGGGCGGCGGCGATCCGCAGGCGCTCCGTGACCTGCTCGCCGACGATGCGGTGTTCCATTCGCCCGTTGTCCACACGCCGCAGGAAGGCCGCGACAAGGTCTTCGCCTATCTCCACGCGGCGAGCCACGTTCTCGGCGGCGACGATTTCCGCTATCTGCGCGAGATCGTCGACGGCGACCAGGCGGTGCTCGAATTCCAGAGCAGCCTCGACGGCATCCAGATCAACGGCGTCGACATCATCACCTGGAACGACGAGGGAAAAATAAGCGATTTCAAGGTGATGATTCGCCCGCTCAAGGCGATCAACAAGGTCTGGGAAAAGATGGGCGAAATGCTGGCAGCGCAAGCCGCGAATTAAATCAGCATCAGTTCGGCGAGCTCGCGATAGAGTTCGGGCGGTAGCGCGCCGACCCCGCTCTGATCGCCGACGCCCTTCGGCGCATCGGCGTCGGCCAGATAGCGCCAGCCCTGATGCGCACGCTTCGGCTGCGGATGCACGCGCTCGAGATCGGCGACACACACGATGTCGACGCGGCCGTCGCTGCGATCTTCGAAGCGCAGGATTTCCACGCGCCCAACGAGCGTATGCTTCACGATGAAATGCAGCTTGCCACCGATCAGCTCGTCGGCGCGCTTGGGCCGGAACCGCGTCGCAAAGCGAATCTCGCCGCCCTCGGCATAGTTGGCGATCCGCGCCTCCAGCGCCGGATAGTCGGTGCAGCCGACGGCAACGCGGGTCATGTGGAGTGCGGACATGACCGAAAGCCAGCCCCGCGAAGGGCTGGCTTTTCCTTTTTAGCCAAACAAGGTGCCGACCCCGACACCCGGGTCGACCCAGCCTTCGTAGATCATCTTGACTGCGACATAGACGATCACGGCAAGGCCGACGTAGGCGATCCAGCGGTAGCGCTCGATATATTTGGCGATGATGTTCGCCGCGAGGCCCATCAGGGCGACGGCAAAGATCAGCCCGACGATGAGGATGCCCGGATGCTCGCGCGCCGCACCTGCGACCGCAAGCACATTGTCGAGGCTCATGCTGACGTCGGCGACGGCCACCGCCCAGGCGGCGCCGGCAAAGCTCTTGGCGGGCTTCAGGCCCGAATGCTCGTCGCCCGCAATCTCGGGCGAACCGTGCGACTGGCCGGCGTGACGCAGCTCGCGCCACATTTTCCACGCGACCCACACGAGCAGCAGCCCGCCGACGAAAATCAGCCCGACGATCTGCATCAGCTGGGTGACGACGAGCGCGAAGGCGATGCGCAGCACCAATGCCGCGATCACGCCGATCAGGATGACCTTCTTGCGTTGCTCAGCGGGAAGACCCGCGGCGAGCGCGCCGACGACAATCGCATTGTCGCCCGCGAGGACGAGGTCGATCATCAGCACCTGCAGGAAGGCGGCAAAGGCCGCGGGCTCGGTGATGTTCGAAAAATCGTTGACGATCGCGCCCCACATCTCGGCGGGTCCGCCAAATCCGGCGGCGTGCGCGCCGGCCTGGGTCAAAAATTCCAAAATCACAGCGGCTCTCCGAAATAGCTGACCTCTGGCATAGGGTCATAAAAATGATGCAGCAATGCCCGCCACTGCTGGTAGCGGTCCGATTGCCGGAAGCCATCCCGATGATCCTCGACCGACCTCCACTTCACTAAAAGCAGATAAGCCTGTCCGGTTGCTGTCGGGCGGCAAATTTCGAGCGAAATAAAGCCCGGCGATGCGGTGATCAGCGGACGCGCTTCGGCGACGGCCGCCTCGAAATCGGCTTCGCTGCCCGCCCGGACGTGCAACAAGGCGTGTTCGATCACGGCCATCGCGGCGGCTTACTGGTTCATGCTGTCGAAGAAATCCTCGTTGGTCTTCGAATCCTTGATCTTGTCGAGCAGGAATTCCATCGCGTCGATCGTGCCCATCTGCATGAGGATGCGGCGCAGCACCCACATCTTGCTGAGCTTGTCCTTCTCGACGAGCAATTCTTCCTTGCGCGTGCCCGACTTGCCGACGTCGAGCGACGGGAAGATGCGCTTGTCGGCGACCTTGCGGTCGAGCACGATTTCCGAGTTACCCGTGCCCTTGAATTCTTCGAAGATCACTTCGTCCATGCGGCTGCCGGTATCGATCAGCGCGGTCGCGATGATCGAGAGCGAACCGCCTTCCTCGATGTTACGCGCGGCGCCGAAGAAGCGCTTGGGGCGCTGGAGCGCGTTGGCGTCGACACCGCCGGTCAGCACCTTGCCCGAGCTCGGAACGACGGTGTTGTAGGCGCGGCCGAGGCGCGTGATCGAGTCGAGCAGGATGACGACATCCTTCTTGTGCTCGACGAGGCGCTTGGCCTTTTCGATCACCATTTCGGCAACCTGGACGTGGCGTGTCGCGGGTTCGTCGAAGGTCGACGAGACGACTTCGCCCTTCACGCTGCGCTGCATGTCGGTGACTTCCTCGGGACGCTCGTCGACGAGGAGGACGATCAGGTAAACCTCGGGATGGTTGTCGGTGATCGCCTTGGCGATATTCTGCAGCAGCACCGTCTTGCCGGTACGCGGCGGCGCGACGATCAGCGCGCGCTGGCCCTTGCCCTGCGGGCTGACGAGGTCGATCACGCGCGCCGACTTGTCCTTGACGGTCGGATCGACGGTGTCGAGCGACAGCTTCTGGTTCGGATAGAGCGGCGTCAAGTTATCGAAATTGACGCGGTGGCGCACGACATCGGGGTCGTCGAAATTGACGCTGATCAGCTTGGTGAGCGCGAAATAACGCTCGCCGTCGCGCGGGGCGCGGATTTCGCCTTCGACGGTGTCGCCGGTGCGCAGGCCATATTTGCGGACCTGGTTCGGCGAGACATAGATGTCGTCGGGACCGGCGAGATAATTGGCTTCGGACGAACGCAGGAAACCGAACGAGTCCGGGAGGACCTCGATCGTGCCCGACCCGATGATTTCCTCGCCCTCTTCGGCGAGTTCTTTCAGGATCGAGAACATCAGGTCCTGCTTGCGCAGCGTCGATGCGCCCTCGACCCCCAGCTCTTCAGCCATTTCGACGAGCTGGGCGGGGGCTTTGGTTTTAAGTTCTTTAAGATGCATGGATGGATTCCAGGTAGATTTTCAGGAGAGAATAACAGTCGATTTCGATGCACCCTGGGGTGCCTATCCGGCCGTGGGACGACCGTTCAAGATAGCTTCGGCGCAAGGAAGCGCCGCCCGCGCGGAGCGGGGTTGATCGGCCCCTATAACCGGGCCGGGGTCAAGTCAATCGGGCAGCGCCCGAAGGATAGGGATTCAGGGACGCACCACGACGAGGATAACGATGATCGCCGCGGCGACCCCGGGAACTTCGTTGAGCATCCGCAGCCGCTTTTCGGAGAGCGGACGCTCGCCGCGCGCGAGTTTCTTCGCATAGCCGATCATCCAGCCATGATAGCCCGACAGCGCGATCACGAGCAGGAATTTGGCGATAAACCATCCCTCGTGCCAATAATCGCCGTTGAAGGCGAGCATCAGCCCGAAGATCCAGACGATGATCAGCGCGGGATTCAAGATGATCCGCCGCAGCCGGTCTTCGCGCTCGATCCATTTCTTGTCCTCGTCGGATCCGACCGGACATTGATGGTGATAGACGAAAAAGCGCGGCATCATGAACAAGCCGGCCATCAGGAAAATCACGAAAATGATATGCGCGGCTTTGATCCAAAGCATCGTCGCCCCCAAAAAACCAGCCAGTTCCATAGATTATCCGCCGCGAACGCGCCTGATCAGATGCTCGACATGCGCGATCGGCGTGTCGGGCACGATGCCATGGCCGAGGTTGAAGATATGGGGACGCGACGGGAAGGCCGCAAGGATTCGATCGATCGCGGTATCGAGCGCTTCGCCGCCGGCGACAAGCGCGAGCGGATCGAGATTGCCCTGCACGGGAAGATGCGCCGGCAGGATGGCGTCGGCCCACAGCGGATCGACCGTTTCGTCGAGCCCGATCGCGTCGACCCCGGTCTCGTCGGCATAGGCGCGGAGCTTGCCGCCCGCACCCTTTGGAAAGCCGATGATCGGCGTGTCCGGATGCAGCGCCCTCAATCGGCGCACGATCTCGGCGTTAGGCGCGATCACCCATTGCTCATATTGCGCCGGCGACAGGCTTCCCGCCCAGCTGTCGAACAACTGCACTGCGTCGACGCCATTTTCGATCTGACCCGACAGATAGGTGACCGTCAGCTCGACGATCGCGTCGATAATCGCCTGGAACGCCGCTGGATCGCCGAACGCGAGCCGCCGGGCGGTAGCCTGATCCTTCGACCCCTGCCCCGCCACCATATAGGTTGCGACCGTCCACGGGCTCCCTGCAAAGCCGAGGAAGGTCGTTTCAGACGGGAGCGAGGCCGCGACGCGCGTCACCGTCGCATAAACCGGATCGAGCCGCTGGTGCGCCGCTTCGAGTGACGCCAGGGCGCTATCGACGAGCGGCGGGGCGAGCCGCGGTCCCTCACCCGCCTCGAACCACAAATGCTGGCCGAGCGCGTGCGGGATCACGAGAATGTCCGAAAAGAGGATCGACCCGTCGAAACCGAAGCGCCGGATCGGCTGCAACGTCACTTCGGCGGCTGCCTCGGGATCGTAGCAAAGCTCGAGGAAGCCGCCCTTGGTTTCGCGCAAGGCACGATATTCGGGCAGATAGCGCCCGGCCTGGCGCATCAGCCAGAGCGGCGGGCGCTCCTGACGCGCCCCGCGCAGCGTTGCCAGAAGCTTCTTCGGTGACGCCTTCACGCGAGCCCTCTTTCTCTTCTCAATATAATCTTAAATGAAATTGTGGTGGTTTGTTGGTCGGCGGACAAGCGCGGCTTTAGGCCGGGGCGTCCTTTTTGCCAACAGCTTGACTCCACAGCCGCCGCCGCCCGCCGCAGAGTCGACCTCGCTTATCCCGCTATTCACAGCCTGTGGATAAGATTCGTCCCTTGTGGATAAGCGATGGAGCGGAATCGACACGGTCGGGGATGAATCGATCGTCCCGATTTGCTCCCCGCGCTTCTCCAAAAATTATCCACAGGGCTCTATTCGTCATCCCGGACTTGATCCGGGATTGCCTTTTTCGGCAGTTTCCCGCCATGGTGCCGCGATGGGCCGGCTCCACTTACATCTCATATCCGACTCCACGGGCGAGACACTCGAAAATATCGCCAAGGCGGCGATCGCGCAGTTCGACGATGTCGAGGTCGTGCGCCATTTCTGGCCGATGGTGCGATCGGAATCGCATCTCGACCGGATCATGGCCGAAGTGCAGGCAAGCCCCGGCATGATCCTCTTCACGCTGGTGAATGGCGAGCTGCGCGTCAGCCTCGAACGCCGCGCGACAGCGCTCAACCTGCCGACGGTTGCGGCGCTCGACGCCGTGACCGACGCGCTGTCGCGGATGCTCGGGCAGGAAGCGAAGGCGCGTCCCGGCCGCCAGCATGCGCTCGATGCCGCCTATTTCGCGCGCGTCGAGGCCATTCAATTTACCGTCGCGCATGACGACGGCATTGGCTGGGAAAATTGGGAGCAGGCCGACATCGTGCTTGCCGGCGTGTCGCGCACCTCGAAAACCCCGACGAGCATCTATCTCGCGAACCGCGGCTTCAAGACCGCGAATATCCCGATCGTCCCCGAATCGCCGCCGCCGAGCGCGCTGTACACGCTGAAGCGTCCGATGATCGTGGGGCTGACGACCGGGCTCGACCGGCTCGTGCAGGTCCGCCGCAACCGCCTCCTGTCTTTGAACCAGGCGCCCGAGACGAGCTATGTTGACGACGAGCGGGTGAAGGCCGAGCTCGCCTATGCGCGGCGGATGTTCGCCGACAATGGCTGGCCGGTGATCGACGTCACGCGCCGCTCGATCGAGGAAACCGCCGCCGCGGTGATCAAGCTCGTCGAAGACCGCAGCGCCGCATGACCCTGCTCCTCGCCTCGCAAAGCAGCGGCCGCGCCGCGATGCTCCGCGCCGCCGGGCTCGATTTCGAGACGAGCGCGGCGCATGTCGACGAAGAGGCGCTCACCGCCTCGCTGCTCGCCGCCGGGCAGACCCCGCGCAACATCGCCGACGCGCTTGCCGAGGCGAAGGCGATCAAAATCTCGTCGCGGCTTCCCGGCGTGACGGTGCTCGGTGCCGACTCCACCCTCGCGCTCGACGACGGATCGATGCTTTCGAAGCCCGAAAGCCCCGAAGAGGCGGCCGATCATCTCCGCCGCATGGCGGGCACGCGCCACCGCTTGTTCAGCGCCGCGGTCGCCGCGCGCGACGGCGCCCCCGTGTGGCGCGCGATCGGCGAGGCGAAGCTGTGGATGCGCCCCTTGTCGGGCGCCTTCATCGCCGACTATGTCGCGCGCGAATGGGACAGCATCCGCTGGACCGTCGGCTGTTACGAAATCGAAGGAGCGGGCGTGCAATTGTTCGAAAAGGTCGAGGGCGATCCCTGGACGATCATCGGCATGCCGATGCTTCCGTTGCTGGCGTGGCTGCGCACCACCGGGCTGGCACCGCAATGAGCACGCCCTATGCCCCCCCTTATGCTGAGGTGATCGGCGATCCGATCGCCCAGTCGAAGTCGCCGCTGATCCACGGCTTCTGGCTCGAAGCGCTTGGCCTCGAAGGCGACTACCGCCGCGCGCATGTGAAGCCCGAAGGTCTCGCCGCTTACATCGCCGAACGCCGCACCGATCCCGACTGGCGCGGTTGCAATGTCACCATGCCGCACAAGGCGGCGGTGATGGATCTCGTCGACGATCCCGGCGATATCCGCGGCACGATCGGCGCGATGAACACGATCGTCCGCCAAAAGGACGGGTCGCTGATCGGCACCAACACCGATGCGGCGGGCTTTTATTCGCCGCTCGCCGAACTCGACCTCGAGGGCGCGCCGGTCGCGGTCGTCGGTGCTGGTGGCGCGGCACGCGCGGTGCTCTTTGCGCTCGCCCGCGCCCAAGTCGGCCCCGTCACGATCCTCAACCGCAGCCCATTGAAGGCGATGGGCCTGCTCGCGACCTTCGGCCTCAAGGGCGATGTCGTCGCGCTCGACGCGCAGCTGCCGCCGGTGTCGCTGCTCGTCAATTCGAGCAGCCTCGGCATGAAGGGCCAGCCGCCGCTCGATCTCGACCTGTCGCCGCTCCCCGAAGATGCGATCGTCTATGATCTCGTCTATTCGCCGCTCCAGACGGGCCTCCTCAAGGCCGCCGAAGCGCGCGGGCTCGATACCGTCGACGGGCTCGACATGCTGATCGGCCAGGCCGCGCTCGCCTTCGAGCTTTTCTTCGGCGCCTCGCCCCCCGAAGGCCGCGACGAGGAGCTGCGCGCGCTGCTGACCGCATGACGCATAACAAGCGCCTCGGCTCGCGGCTCCGCCGTCCCTTCATCCTCGGCCTCACCGGGTCGATCGGGATGGGCAAATCGACCGCGGCGATGATGTTCGAACGCGAAGGCGTGCCCGTGTTCGACGCCGACGCCGAGGTCCACCGGCTGCAAGGCCCCGGCGGCGCATTGGTCGCCGCGATCGAGGCGCGTTTTCCCGGCACCACCGGCCCGAACGGCGTCGACCGCCAGAAACTCGGCGCGCTGGTGCTCGGCAACACCCACGAACTCGCCGCGCTCGAAGCGATCGTCCACCCCGCCGTCGGCAAAGCGCAGAAAAATTTCCTTGCGCGCCACCGCGCGCGCGACGTCGTGGTGCTCGACATCCCGCTCCTTTTCGAAAAGGGCGGCTGGCGAAAGGTCGGGGCGATCGCCGTCGTCTCGGCGCCGGCATGGATGCAGCGGAGGCGCGTAATGCGCCGCCCGGGCATGACCGCGGCGAAGCTCAAGGCGATCCGCCGGCTGCAGGTTCCCGACCGCGTCAAGCGCGCGCGCGCCGATTTCATCATCGAAACGGGTCGCCCGAAAAGCGAGACGCACCGCCAGATAAGATTCATCGCCTCTTGTTTCCACGCCCGATAGGGTCCAGATTAAAGCCTCGATGCGCGAGATTATTTTCGATACCGAAACCACGGGTTTCGATCCCAGGAGCGGGGACAGGCTGGTCGAAATCGGGTGTGTCGAGCTGGTCGACCGCCGCGAAACCGGCGTCACCTTTCACGCCTATTTCAATCCCGAACGCGACATGCCCGCCGCTGCCGAAGCGGTCCACGGCCTGTCGATCCAGTTCCTGTCGGACAAGCCGCTCTTCGCGACTCGCGTCGACGAGCTGATCGAATTTCTGGGCGACGCGCCGCTCGTCGCGCACAACGCCGCCTTCGACTTCGGTTTCGTCAACGCCGAACTCGCACGCGCCGGCCGCCCCGCGCTCGACATGACGCGCATGTGCTGCACCGTTCAGATGGCGCGCAAGCTCCACCCCGGCGCGAAACACAGCCTCGACGCGCTCTGCACGCGCTACGGCATCGACCGCAGCCACCGCGTCAAGCATGGCGCGCTGCTCGACGCCGAACTGCTCGCGCATCTCTATATCGAAATGACCGGCGGCCGGCAGATCGGCCTCGGACTCGCCGCGTCGAGCGCGAGTATCACCGTCGCGACTGCCCCCGCGCCCGCGGCATCGCGCGGTACCGACCGTCCCTTTCGCGAACCCCGTCCCCATATGGCGTCGGCCGCCGAACTCGCGCGCCACGCCGAATTTGTCGCAGGGCTGAACCAGCCGCTGTGGCTCGATACGGTGTGATGACCTTTCCCTAAATCATCGCACCGGCCAAGAAGGAGAAGAAAAATGGAAATCCGCGTCTCTGGCCACCAGATCGAAACCGGCGAAGCGCTTCAGGCGCATGTGTCGGACCGGATGAACGCGATTGCCGACAAATATTTCTCGCGCGCAATCGGGGCGCACGCGACCTTCGGGAAGGGGCCGCACGACAGTTTCCAGTGCGACATCGTCGCGCATGTGATGCAGGGGCTGGTGCTGAAGGGGCACGGCCAGGCGCAGGATGCGCATGTGGCATTCGAAGGCGCCGCCGAACGCATCGAAAAACAGCTTCGGCGCTATATGCGGCGATTGAAGGATCATAACAACGGCGTGGCCGCACCTTCGCCGACGGTCGACGAGATCGAGGACAACGCGGGCTACACCGTCTTCGACGGCGGTAGCGATGAGGATGCGGGCGACGCGCCCGCGATCATCGCCGAAACGCGCGTCGATATTCCGAGCAGCAGCGTGTCCGACGCGGTGATGATGCTCGACCTCAGGAACACCAACGCGCTGCTCTTCGTTAACAGCAGGACCGGCACGCATAATATGGTCTATCGCCGCGACGACGGGACGATTGGCTGGGTCGAACCACGATAGGACTGGATTTTCTCCGCCATCCGGCTTAAGGGCCGCGCCCAACGATGCCCGAAGCCGGGTTGGCGGGGGGCCTGCCACGACAGATCCGCGATCGCTTGCCAGCATGGTTTCTGGCGGTGGCCGGCGTTTAACAAGATTTGACCAGACAATGAATCTTTCTTCCCTTCTCTATCCGGCGACCGTGCGCGCGCATGTGCAGCTCGATTCGAAAAAGGCGCTCTTCCCCTTTGTGGGTGATCTCGCGGCACGTTCGCTCGGCCTCGATGCGGGCGAAGTCAGCGAGGCGCTGCTCGAACGCGAACGCCTCGGCTCGACCGGGTTCGGGCGCGGGATCGCACTTCCGCATGCCAAGATGGCCGATCTCGGCGGCGTGCGCGGCCTGTTCCTGCAGCTGGCGCGGCCGATCGACTTTACCGCGGTCGATGGCCTGCCGGTCGACCTGCTCTTCATCCTGCTGTCGCCGCTCGATGCCGGCGCCGATCATCTGAAGGCGCTCGCCGGCGTGTCGCGGATGCTCCGCAACGATGCGATCGCCGAACGGCTGCGCGGCGCGAAGAGTGACGAAGCGCTTTATGCGATGCTCGCCGACACCGAAGCGCGTGACGCGGCGTAGCGCCGCGCTGCGAGCCATCCCGTGACGCGGCTCAAAAGCCGTTTTCTCGTCGACCTGCTGCTTCGCCGCACCGAAGCGGCCGGCGGCTTTGCGACCGTGGTTATCAAAGGCGACGAAACCTCCGGAATCATTCTCGTCCAATGCAGCGATCGCGGTGAACCCGGACCGCTGCTCGAACGACGCTTTTCAGTAGGCGGCAACTATATCTGGGAGGCGGTCGGCCCGGCCGACGCAAAAGATAGTGAATCGCGCGCGATATATCAGGACCGGCGGCGAAAGGCCGATCCCGATATGTGGCTGATCGAACTGGATATCGCGGATGCGCCACAACTCGTCGCGGAGTGGGCCGCGTTAACTTGACTCTGTTGCGGCGCACAATAAGTGCCGCCCATTCGATAACGCGTAGGTCGTTCCGCGGGTTGCACTGCTTTGCAAGCACCCGGCAAACGGTTTGGACACGCAGTCGGACGATGACCGCAGGCGGCGATACAGGACCATAGTCCCCCGCCTGTTTTGAGAGGTTCGGTTCATCGGCCGCACTTTTGACGGACAATATGAGTCGCATTCTGAACGTAGCCGGCATGGCTGCCGTCGGCATGACTGCCGCCTCCATGCTGCTTTTGGCGGAACCGGGCTTTGCAAGCGATCTTGCGGCCGACGCCAATATCCCCGCGATCATCCTGCCGGGCGCCGACGCGCCGGTCGTGGCTGAGAAGGCGGACCTGTCGACCGATGCCGAACTTCCGGTCGAAGACAGCCAGAAAACCGAAGATGAATCGGCACCCGAGCCGAAGCCGGCGCCGGTCACCGCTGACTCGACCGCCGATTCGCTCGCCGAACTCGTCGCTGCGACACCGAAGCCCGCCGACATCGACCCCGAACTGCGCTGCCTTGCCGGCGCGGTCTATTTCGAATCGCGCGGCGAATCGCTTCCGGGCCAGCTCGCGGTCGCGCATGTCGTGATCAACCGCGCCCAGTCGGGACGTTTCCCCAAGAGCCTGTGCGGTGTCGTCCTTCAGAAGAGCCAGTTCAGCTTCGTGCGCGGCGGCCGGATGCCCGCGGTGCGCAACGCGGCGCAGTGGAGCAACGCCGTGGCGATCGCGCAGATCGCCCGCGACGGCAGCTGGAAGAACCACGCCCCGGGCGCGCTCTTCTTTCACGCGCGCTATGTCTCGCCGGGCTGGCGCAAGACGCGCATCGCGCAGATCGACAACCACATCTTCTATCGTTGACCGGGCGGGCGCCGCGAGAAGCCGCGCCCCTCTCTTCGTCACCCCGGGCTTGATCCGGGGTCCAGCTGCGCCATCGCCGATAGATGCCGGATCGAGCCCGGCAAGACGAAGCGATAGACCGTTCATTGCCAAGCCATATTTGCTGGCGCATGAAGCGGTGATGACGCGTCCCATTTCTGTCGCCCTGCTCTCTGCAGCGGCGCTCGCTCTCGGTGGCTGCGCCACCGCGGTTCCCCCGGTCGAAGTCACGCGCTTCCACGCCAGCGCGCCTGCAGGCTGGGCGCCGGGCACGCGCTATACGGTCGACGCCGCGCCGCTCGGCAACGCCGGGGCGATGATCGACGCGCCCTCGCTCGAATGGAACAGCTACCGCACCGCGGTCGAACAGCAATTGCAACGGCAGGGACTCGTTGCGGCGCCCGACGGCGCCCGCGCGCCCTTGAAGGTGCGCATCGGGTTCGAACGCATGAACCGCGAAGGCGTCGGCAGGCGATCGCCCGTCTCGGTCGGCGTCGGCGGTTCGACGGGCAGCTATGGGTCGGGCGTCGGGCTCGGGATCGGCCTCAATCTCGGCGGCGGTCCCAAGCGGATGGCCGACCTCCAGCTCGCGGTGCGCATCGACGATGCCGCGAGCGGCCAGGCCTTGTGGGAAGGCCGCGCGTTCACCGCGGTCCCGGTGAAGGCGCCCGCCAGCCAGCCCAGCCTCGCCGCGGCGAAATTGGCCGACGCGCTATTCAGGGACTTCCCCGGGGAATCGGGACGCACTATCAGCGTCAAATGACCATCAGCATCAACGCCGCTTTCGACAGCGGCAATATCGTCGTGGAAAATGTCGACGGCACGTCGGCGCGCCTTTCGATTCGCAAGGACCGCGAATCGGACTTTTTCCAGTGGTTCCATTTCCGCGTGTCGTGCGCGGTCGGCGACGCGCTCGACCTCGCGATCACCGGGCTTGGCGACTCGGCCTATCCCGATGGCTGGCCGGGCTATGCCGCCTGCGCCAGCACCGATCGCGAAACCTGGTTCCGCCTCGATACAGCTTATGAAGCCGGCACGCTGACGATCCAGCACACCGCCGAAAGCCCGATCCTCTATATCGCCTATTTCGCGCCCTATTCGATGGAGCGCCATCACGACCTCGTCGCGCAAATCGCCGAATGCGAAGGCGTCACCTATCGCTGCCTCGGCACCAGCCTCGAAGGCCAGCCGATCGACTGCCTCGAACTTGGCACCGGCGACACACAGGTCTGGCTCTATGCGCGCCAGCACCCGGGCGAAAGCATGGCCGAATGGTGGATGGAAGGCGCGCTCGAAAAGCTCGTCGATCCCGCCGATCCGCACGCGCGGTCGCTTAAGCAGAAATGCCGTTTCCACATCGTCCCGAACATGAATCCCGACGGCTCGTGCCGCGGGCATCTGCGCACCAATTTCGCCGGCGTGAACCTCAACCGCGAATGGGACAATCCGACCGCCGACCGCAGCCCCGAAGTGCTCGCCGTCCGCAACGCGATGGACGCGACCGGTGTCGACTGGGCGATGGACGTCCACGGCGACGAAGCGATCCCCGCGGTGTTCCTCGCGGGTTTCGAAGGCATTCCGTCGCTCAAGGCCGAACAGACCGAAAAATATAAGGCGTTCGAGACCGCGCTTGCCGCGAACACCCCCGATTTTCAGGTCGACCTCGGCTATGCCGAAACCGCGCCGGGGCAGGCGAATCTGTCGATGTCGACGACGCAGGTCGCCGAACGCTTTGGCGCGGTGTCGATGACGCTCGAAATGCCGTTCAAGGACAATCGCGACCTCCCCGACCCCGCCCAAGGCTGGTCGCCCGAGCGCTCGAAGCTGCTCGCACACGCGTGCCTCGCGACGCTGGACCAGCTTCTCTGATGTCCAATGCGGGCGCCTGGCGGATCGTCGAGGATGATCTGTCGGGCGCCGACATCCGCGCGCTGCTCGAGCAACATTTTGCGGGCATGCTCGCGAACTCGCCGGCCGGAAGCTGCCATTTCCTCGATTTCGACGGGCTGCGCGCCGACGGCGTGACCTTCTGGTCGATTCACCGCGGCGACGAGCTCGCGGGCTGCGGGGCGCTCAAGATGCTGGGCGCCAAACACGGTGAGATCAAATCGATGCGCACCGCCGAACCCTTCCTGCGCCAGGGTGTCGCGGCGCATATGCTCGACCATATCATCGACGTCGCGCGGACCCGCGGTCTCGAGCGCCTCAGCCTCGAAACCGGATCGAGCGGCGCCTTCGAACCGGCAATCGCGCTTTACCAGCGTTACCGCTTCACCGAGTGCGAGCCTTTCGCCGACTATAAACCCGACCCGTTCAGCCGCTTCATGACGCGCATACTCTAGTCACGAAAACGGGGCCCGGAAGGGACTCCGGACCCCGCAAATTCGTTCAGCCGAGAAGGTCGCGTCACGCGGCCTTCTTTTCCTCAATCGCCGGCGTGCTGCCGCCGATCGCGATCTTGTGCGGCTTCATCGCCTCGGGCACTTCGCGCACCAGGTCGATCGCGAGCAGCCCGTCGGCGAGGTCGGCCTGTTCAACGCGCACGAAATCGGCGAGCTGGAAGCGGCGCTCGAATGCGCGCGTCGCGATGCCGCTATAGAGCAATTGGCGCGCCTCGCCTTCGGCCACCGGCGCCTTGCGGCCGCTGACGGTCAGCATATTCTGCTGCGCGGTGATGTCGATTTCGTCGGACTTGAAGCCGGCGACCGCGACGGTGATGCGGAAATGGTCGTCGGCGAGTTTTTCGATGTCGAACGGCGGATAATTTTCGGCGCCCGAACCACCCGTTTCGAGGAAATCGAACAGGCGGTCGAAACCGACGGTCGAACGGCGATAGGGGGTCCAGTCGAAACTGTTACGCATGGATCTTTCTTCCTTTTACAAAGCGAAGGCAGGGACCGCGGCGGCGTGCCGCGATCGCCACCCGGCCCCGTGTCGGCGGCCGGATAGGGTCAATCTGGTAGCCAGCGAAACCATTTCAAGAGGGCGGTTGGCGTTCGGCGAAAACCCGCGCTAAAGGGCGGCGTCTCTCTCCATCCGAAGGATCCGAAATGCCCCAGCTCATCCTCATCCGTCACGGCCAGTCGCAGTGGAATCTCGAAAACCGCTTCACCGGCTGGTGGGATGTCGATGTCACCGAAAAGGGCGTCGCCGAAGCGATCGCCGCGGGCGAGCTGATGAAGGCGAAGGGCATCGCTCCCGACACCTGCTTCACCTCGGTCCAGTCGCGCGCGATCAAGACGCTGAACCTGGCGCTTGAGGCGATGGGCCGTCTCTGGCTCCCCGTCACCAAGGACTGGCGCCTCAACGAGCGTCATTATGGCGGGCTCACCGGGCTCGACAAGGCCGAGACCGCGGCGAAGCATGGCGACGATCAGGTCAAGATCTGGCGCCGCAGCTTCGACATCCCGCCGCCGCCGCTCGAAGCGGGCTCGCCGTGGGACCTCTCGACCGACCCGCGCTACGCCGGCATCGCCATCCCCTCGGCCGAAAGCCTGAAGGACACGATCGAACGCGTGCTTCCCTATTATGAAGCCGCGATCGTCCCCGAACTCGCTGCGGGCAAGACGGTGCTGATCTCGGCGCACGGCAACAGCCTGCGCGCGCTCGTCAAGCATCTCTCGGGCATTTCGGATGCCGACATCACCGGCCTCGAAATCCCGACCGGCCAGCCGATCGTCTATGAGCTGAACGACGATCTGACCGCGCGCGAGCGCTACTACCTCAGCGAGCGGTAAGGTCCCGTACCCCGGCGAAAGCCGGGGTACGCCGCGGGGACGCTAAAGCGTCCCCGTCACGGTCAGCTGGAAAAACCGCCCGAACTTGCGCAGCCTCTGCTCGCTGAACGCGACCGGCCCGTCGCGCCGGTCGACAAACACCGTCCGGTTGAACCCGTCCCTCATATTCGCGAGGTTGCGGTACGACAGCTTCACCGTGAAGCCCGCGACATCCTTATGCTCGACGAACGCGGTGACGAACGGCCCGTCGGTATATTCCTTCTCGATCGCGCCGAGCCGCAAATTCGGGCTGTAGCGCTCGTCGAAATAGCCCGCGCCCCACGCGAGGTTCGTCCCCGGCACGTCATGCCGCAGGCTCAAATCGACGACATATTCCTGCCCCTCGCTCTGGTCGCGCCACAGGTCGGTGAGCGGGTCGCGCACGCGGTTGCGACGCCAGGTGATGTCGCTGTTGATCCGCGCCCCCTTCCACCCCAGCCGGTCGAGCAGCAAGGTCGCCTTCGAACTGATGCGATAGAGGTGCGCGGGCGGCAAATTGCCGCGTCCTTCGGTGGTCGGCGACAGCGGCACCTGGTCGACGAGGTCCTCGGCATAGGCATAAGCAAAGGCGACCGACGCATTGCCCCACGCCCCCATGTCCTGCACGAATTCCAGCTCGCTGCGATTGACGATCGGCGGCACGAGCAGCCCGTTGCCGCCATTGCCCTGCCCGTTCGCCACATCGACCGAGCTCGCGAAATCGAAAAAGTCGAGCTGGTCGACGCGGCGCTGCACGAACCAGTTGATCGTCGTCTTGGGCGCAATCTTCCACGCCAGCGCGACCTTGCCCTTCGGCCGGATGAAGCGGCGCGTCAGCCCTCCGGGCCCCGACGAGGTCAGCTCGCTATATTCGGCGCCAAGGTTGACCTGCGCGGTCAAATTGGACGCGAGCGAACGCCCCCACGTCAGCGAAGCCTCGCCGCGCTTTTCCTCGACCTTGGTCCGTTCGCCGCCGAAGACGACGGGCCGGAAGCTGCCGTCGGGTTGCAGCTCCGCAAATTCGGAATCGACGTCGAGTATATTGTACGCACCCTCCAGCGCGACCTGCCAGTCGGTGCCGCCGCCGGTGCGCCAGCTATATTCGCCGCGCAGGATCGACTCGCCCTCGTCGGCGGTCTGCTTGAACCGCTCGCCCGCCCGCCCGCCGATCTCGCGATCGACGATAAAGCTGTCGACGAACGGGCTATGCTCGAACCGGTACAGCGTGATCAGCTTCAGCCGCCCCTTGCCCAGCCCCAGTTCGTAATCGCCGCCGATGTCGAAATTATGCTCGTCTTCGGTGAAGCGGAACGCCTCGCGCACCGTGCCGGCGCCGGGCTGAACCGACGTCCCGTCGACCCGCTCGTCGAGGCCCACCAGCTGACCGCCCAGATTGAAATTCCATTTGTTGCCGTTCGCGGTGGTCCGCGCGAGCGCCGCCGACAGGCGCGGCTGATCGGCGTTGTAGCGGCCGAACTCGTCGCGCACGAACAACAGGTCGCCATTGCCGTCGAACCGCTGTTCGGGCCCCCAATGCCCCTGACGCCGCGCTTCGTTCTTCAGGCTGAGCGTCACATTCGTGCCGCCGAGCTTGCCCGTCGTCGAAATCTCGCCGTTCAGCCAGTTCTTGTCGAGCCGCGGGCGCCATTCGGGCTGCCAGCGGATCGTCGTCTTGAACCCGCCGCTCCCCGCGCCCGCGACGAGCACGACATTGGCGACCTGTCCGGTCAGCCCCGGGACGTTCAGCCCCGCGCCGTCGACGATGTCGATATAGGCGACCTCGGCCGCGGTGATGCGGGCCAGCGCGGTGCGCGCATCGGTCGATTTGTTCGCGATGCGCTCGCCGTCGATCAACACATTCTCGGTCGCCGCGCCCAGCCCGCGCTCGCCGCCGTTGGTGCCGGTGACGATCAGGAAGCCCGGCACCTTTTCGACCATGTCGAGCGCGGTGCGCGGTGCGAAGCGCGTGAAGTCGGCGGGCGTATAGCGTTCGGCGCCATTCACCGGCACGGGGATCGCCGCCGGTGCGTCGCCGGTGGGTTCCTGCGCAGCGGCGGGCGCGGCCGACAGCAGAGCCAATATGGCCAGCGATGACCCGTGAAAAACAGCCGACATAATTCCCCCTCGCGGCCGCTATCGAAACAGATGGCCTCCCCAATCGCGAATAATTCGCAATAATTATCCAGCGCTATATTGTCTACCAACGGCTGGCGTCATTCGACGAAGGCCTGGCGATCAGCTTCGACCCCGCTTTTGGCAGCCACCTCGGGTCTCTTCTTGCATCGTGATGAATTCACGACATTATGCTGCGGAGTCGGGGGGGTATAGTGCGCATTCCAGTTTCGATATTCGTGGCGGCCGTGCTCGCGCACGCGCCGGTCCGTGCCGAAGACAATCAGATCCAGCGCGGCGCGGTGCCGCCTTGGGCGGTTCCGTCCGAACTGATGCCGGTTCCGGCCGATGCCGGCGGGATGTTTTTCGTGCGGCGTCAGGATGTGCTCATTCATCTGGATGAACGGGGGCAGGCGCAATATTTCGGTTATCGCATCCGAATCCTCCATCCGAATGCGTTGCAAATCGGAAATGTCTCGACCGCCTGGAATCCCGCATCGGGCGCCCCGGTGGTGCATCTGGTCAAGGTTCATCGGGGCAACGAGACGATCGACGTTCTCGAAAAGACATCGTTCGAAATCCTGCGCCGCGAGGATCAGCTGGAAGCGGCGAAACTCGACGGCGTCCTCACCGCGGTGCTCCGCGTGCCCGATCTGCGCGTCGGCGACGAGCTTGAGGTCGAGCTGACGACCCGGTCGAGCGACCCCACTTTGGGAAAGAATGATTCGGGCCTTCTCTTTCTCGCGCCCAACCCGGCGCCCGGCCGCTACCGGCTGGGACTGAGCTGGGACAAGGGGCTGAAGCCTGCGGTCAGGATGACCCCCGACATGACGGCGATCGGCGTATCGCGCGACGGCGGGATCGACTTCCGGTTCGACAATCCGGCGCTTCTGACGCCGCCGAAGGACGCGCCGGCGCGCTATCAATGGCAGCGGATCGTCGAATTCACCGACTTCGCCGACTGGGCCACGATTTCGCGGCACTTCGCCCCGCTGTACGCAAAGGCCGCGGCGATCGCCGACGGTTCGTCGCTCGACAAGGAAGCGCAGCGCATCGCCGCGGCGCACGCGAAGCCGCTCGACCGGGCCAATGCCGCGCTGAAACTGGTGCAACAGGATGTGCGCTACATCTATGTCGGGCTGGGCAGCGGAAATCTAACCCCCGCCACCGCCGAGGAAACATGGCAGCGGCGTTACGGCGACTGCAAGGGCAAGACGGCGCTGCTGCTGGGCTTGCTCGGCAAGCTCGGAATCGACGCCGAAGCTGTCCTCGCCAACAACAGCGGTGCCGACGACGGCCTCGACGAACGCCTGCCCAATCCGGGGATATTCGACCATGTGCTGGTGCGGGCAAAGATCGACGGCGCTGCCTACTGGCTCGACGGCACGCTTCCGCCGGTCGTTCCGTCCGCTGCCACCCCGGCGATTCCCTATCGATGGGTCCTGCCGGTGACCGCGAAGGGCAGCGCGCTCCAGAAACTCGAATGGCGCCCGGCCAGCAAGCCGAACGAAATCACCCTCTATGAAATCGACGCGCGGGCGGGCTTCGATCGGCCGGCGCGGGTGACGAACACCACCATCGTCCGCGGCATCCGGGGGTTGCAGCAACAGGTCGAGCTGTCCGGATTGACCGCCGATCAATTGCGCGACGGCATGCGCCAACAGCTGGTGGGCGGAACGTGGGAGACGGTCGACGACGTCAAATGGCGCTATGATCAAAAGGCCGAGGCCAGCGTCCTCACCATCACCGGCACATGGACGGTCGACTGGGACGATGACGGCGACGGCGACAAGTCGCTCGCGCTGCCCGGCGGGGGTTTCAACCCGCCCGAACGGCGCGCGCGGGCGGCGGACCAGAATCAGGACCTACCCTATTATAGCGCCCCTGAATTCGACTGCCGCGTGACGACGCTGCGGCTGCCGGCGACGACGAACGCCGCGAACTGGTCGTTCAAAACGGGCTATGACACGCGCATTTTCGGCAAGAATCATTACCGCGCCTTCGACCTTCGCGACGGATCGATCCGCCTGGTCCGCGGCCTGCGCGTCGAACAGCCCGAAATCGACGCGATCAGCGCGCGGCGCGACAATGGCCGGATTGCCAGTTTTGACAACAGCATGGCATGGGTCTTTTACAAGCCCGACGTCGCCAAGCCGCCGGCGCCCGGCGGCAGGCTCGTGCCCGCCACCTACGAGATCGACTGGACCGCCGACACCGTACCCTGCCTTTCGCCCGCCACGATGCGCTGATCGCGGCGCAGGCGGCGATCAGTCGCGCAGCAGCTCGTTGATCCCGGTCTTTGCGCGCGTCTTCGCGTCGACGCGCTTGACGATCACCGCGCAGTACAGCGACGGCCCCGGCGTCCCGTCGGGCAGCGGCTTGCCCGGCATCGCGCCCGGCACAACGACCGAATAGGCCGGGACTTCGCCGATGAAGATTTCGCCCGACGCGCGGTCGACGATCTTGGTCGATGCGCCGAGGTAGACGCCCATCGACAGCACCGCGCCCTCGCGCACGATCACACCCTCGGCAACCTCGGCGCGCGCGCCGATGAAGGCGCCGTCCTCGATCACCACCGGCCCCGCCTGCAGCGGTTCGAGCACGCCGCCGATCCCGGCGCCGCCCGACAGATGGACGTTGGCGCCGATCTGCGCGCAGCTGCCGACGGTCGCCCAGGCGTCGACCATCGAGCCTTCGCCGACATAGGCGCCGATGTTGACGAAGCTCGGCATCAGCACCGCGCCCTTGCTGATATAGGCGCCGCGGCGGACGATCGACCCGGGAACGGCGCGGAAACCCGCGTCGCGAAAACGGTTCTCGCCCCAGCCGGCGAATTTCGACGGCACCTTGTCCCACCAGCGCGCGCCGCCGGGACCGCCTTCGATCAATTCCATGTCGTTGAGGCGGAAGGACAGCAGCACCGCCTTCTTCAGCCACTGGTTGACCTGCCAGGTTCCGCCCGCATCGCGCTCGGCGACGCGGTAGCTGCCGTCGTCGAGCCCGGCGAGCGCGGTCTCGACCGCCTCGCGCACCGCGCCCGTCGTCGTCAGCCCCAGCGTGTCGCGGTCATCCCATGCGGCTTCGATCGTCGATTGCAGGTCGGTGGTCATGAAATTCCCCATGGTAAAGGCAGATTGTCGAGCCAGTCGGCGATGTCGGTCGCGTGGAAATCGACATGCTCCGGCAGGTGGTCCCGATGACCGCTTTCGCTGCCATTGTCCAGCCAGACGGTCGTCATGCCGAGCGCTTTGGCGGGCGTCAGGTTGCGCGCCATATCCTCGACGAAGACGCTTTTCGCCGGGTCGATTCCCAGATGCGTGATCATCATGGCATAGGCTTCGGGATCGGGCTTCGGCGTATAGCGCGTGACGCGGATATCGCAGATGCCGTCGAACAGGTCGGCGATCCCGCGCGCGTGAAGCACGCGCGCGGCATAATCGGCATCGGCGTTGGTGAAGATCAGCTTGCGCCCGGGCAGCCGCTCCAGCCCGGCGCGCAGCCGCGCATCGACACTCAGCCGGTCGAGCGCAATGTCATGGACGTCGACCAGAAAATCCTCGGGGTGCACGCCGTGGTGCCGCATCAGCCCCGCCATCGTCGTGCCATGGTCGTGGAAATACTGCTTCTGCACCCGCCGCGCCTCGGCGGCGTCGACATTCAGCAGCCGCATGATGAAGGCGCCCATGCGTTCGTCGATCAGGTCGAAAAGCCTCGCCGACGGCGCATAGAGCGTGTTGTCGAGATCGAAGATCCAGCTGTCGATATGGTCGAGCGGCGCGGGCATGCGGCGGCGCATAAAGGCTGGGGCGTATGGGAGCAAGCGGAGGTGAAAAGATCCTCCCTGTGGCGAAGCCATGGGGAGGTGGCAGCGCGAAGCGCTGACGGAGGGGCCAATGCGCAACGTCTCCGGCCCCTCCACCATCCGCTTCGCGGATGGTCCCCCTCCCCATGCCCTTCGGGCACAGGGAGGATCGGTTAACCGCATGATGCTACCCCTGCCCCCTCCGCCGCGCTAAAAGGCGGACATCACGGCAAAGGGGAACGGCGATGGCCGACGCGAACCGACGCAGCAGCATCCGGCGGATGGCCGCGCGGCCTTTGCCCCTTCTGCTGGGTCTTGCCGCGCTCTCGCTCGCCGCATGTGGCGGTGGCGGTGCACGGCCCTCGCCGACCCCCGCCCCGCCGCCCGCCCCTGCCCCGGCGCCAACCCCGACCCCGACCCCGACCCCCACGCCTGCACCCACTCCGACCCCGCCGCCGACGGGCAATTTCGATACCGCCGAAACGCGCCGCTCCGACGGCGTCAATTTCCACGGCGCGATCACCGCCTATCAGGCGGGGGCGACCGGGCAGAATATCCTCGCCGGCGTCATCGACGACGGGATCGATCAGGACAGCCCCGAATTCGCCGGCCGCATCTCGTCGCAATCGATCGACCTCGCCGGGTCGCGCGGCATCAACGGCGAGGGGACGCACGGCACCAATGTCGCGCAGCTGTTGCTCGGTGGAAAGAATGACGTCGGCACCTTCGGCATCGCGTTCAACGCCAACCTGCTCGTGCTGCGCGCCGACCGGCCGGGCAGCTGCGCGACCGAAGACCCCTCGAACGACGAAAGCGGCTGCCGCTTTCCCGAAACCGCGATCGCGGCGGGGCTCGACCGTGCGGTCGGCGCGGGCGCGCGCGTCGTCAACATCTCGCTCGGCGGCGAAGACCTGCCCGGTGCCACCTTGCGCGCCGCGGTCTCGCGCGCGACCGCGGCGGGGATTATCGTCATCGTCTCGGCGGGGAATGATGGCGACACGACCGCGAACGGCAATGACCCCAACAACCCCGATTTTTTCGCGCGCGGGCTGCGCGACGCTGGCGGCGGGCTCGTCGTCATTGCCGGATCGGTCAATGAAAATGGCGCGATTTCCGGGTTCAGCAACCGCGCGGGCGGCTATGCCGGCTCCTACCTGAGTGCGCTCGGCGAGGGTGTGTGCTGCGCCTATGAAAATGGCGTGCTCAAGACCGAGGGCAATTTCGTCTTCGTGCTCAACGGCACCAGCTTTGCCGCGCCGCAGATCGCGGGCGCGGTCGCGCTGATCGCGCAGGCGTTTCCGAATCTGTCGAGCCAGCAGATCGTCTCGCTTCTCTATCAATCGGCGCGCGATGCCGGCGCCGCTGGCGACGATGCGGTGTACGGACAGGGCATCCTCGACATTGCGCGCGCTTTCCAGCCGATGGGCGCCACATCGCTCGCGGGCACCGCGACCGCGGTCGCGCTCGGCGCGCCGCTGGGTATCCTCGGCGGTCCGATGGGCGATGCCGGCGGGGCCGGCACGACGGGCCTTGTCACCGACGGCTTCGGCCGCGCTTTCGACGTCGATTTCGGCGGCTCGCTGGGCCAGCGGCGTCCCGACTTCAAGCTTTCGGGCGCGATCGGCGGTCTCGTCCGCCAGCAGAGCGCCGCAAGCCGGTCGCTCGCGCTCTCGCTTGTCACCGCGCCCGGCACCGGCGGCACCGACGCGCTCGCCGGCCTCTCCTTCCACGATGCGCAGCGCGCACGCACCCTCGCGGCTTCGGTGATGACGCGCCTCGATGGACGGACGCGCATCGGCTTTACGGCCGGCCGCGGCACCGGCGGCCTGCTCGCGGGCGAGCGCGGCGAGAGCGGCCATGCGATGCTGATCGGCGACGCCGCGCACGAGGGCTTGGGCTTCGCCGCAAGTCCCGGAATTGGCACGATAATCCGGCATAATATCTTTAATAATCAATATGTTAATATGACATTGGAAAATGGCTGGGTGTCAGGAACACGCTGGCAGGACGACCCCCTCCTCCGCTACCGATCGGGCCATGACAGCCGCTACCAGCGCGTCGGCGCCGCGTGGGATGCGCGCTTCGGCCCGGTCCGCACCGCGCTCGGCGCGAGCTGGCTGCGCGAATCGGACAGCCTCCTCGGCGCCCGCCTCGGCCCGATGTTCGGTGCCGGCGGCGCCACCAGCCTCGTCGGCGATGCCAGCTTCATCCTCGATGTGCGCGATGATTGGAAAGTTGCGGCCGCCTGGCGCCAGATGTGGACACGCCCCGACAGCCAAGGCTTGATTGCGGGCGGCGTGCTCTGGTCGACCGCCTTCTCGTTCGACATTGCCAAGGCGAATCTGATGCGGCCGCGCGACCGCGCCGCGCTCCGTTTCGCCCAGCCGCTGCGCGTCGCGCGCGGCGGCATCGACCTGATGCTTCCCGTCGCGCACGACTATGCGACCGGCCGCACCGACTTCGGCCGCCGCAGCTATAATCTCGCGCCGACGGGCCGCGAACTGGTAGTCGAGGCGAGCTATGCACTGTCGCTCTTCGGCGGAGAACTGATCGCGAATAGCTGGTGGCGCCGCGATCCCGGGCATATCGCCGCGATGCCCGACGACCGGGGTGCGGCGCTTCGCTTTACGATGGGCTTCTGATCGGCTTTAACGCTCCTCAATTCAAATACAGGGGATGCCAGAATGAAGCCGATTCAAATTCTTCCGCTCGCGCTCATCGGCGCGGCGCTCGCCACGCCGCTCGCCGCGCAGGCGCCGACGCGCACGGTGATCCACGCCGGGCAATTGCTCGCCGAACCCGGCAAGCCCGCGCGCGGCGCCTCGACGATCATCGTCGAGGGCGGCAAGATACTGAGCATCGCCGACGGCTATCAGCCCGCCGACCCCGGTGCGACGCTGATCGACCTCAGGGACAAATATGTCCTCCCCGGACTGATCGACAGCCATGTCCATCTGACCAGCGACGCGGGCGGCATCGCCGGCCAGCTCGAAGAGGTCACGCTCAGCCCCGCCGCGCAGGCGTTCAATGCCGAGGCGAACGGGATGAAGACGCTGCGCGCGGGCTTCACCACCGTCCGCAACCTCGGCGATGGCGACGGCGCAACTCTCGCCCTCAGGGATGCGATCCTCGCGGGCAAGGCGCAGGGGCCGCGCATCGTCGACGCCGGCAACAGCATTTCGGGCAGCGCGGGGCATATGGACGGATCGCTCGGTTATCGCGACGAGCTCCGCCCCTTCTTCGCGGGTGCGGGCAACACCTGCAACGGCGCCGACGACTGCCGCCGCGCGGTGCGGCTGCAGATCGGGCGCGGCGCCGACGTGATCAAATTCGCCTCGACCGGCGGGGTGAACAGCCGAATCGGTGCGGGTCTCGGCAAGCAGATGTTCGACGACGAGGCACAGGCGATCGTCGATACCGCGCATCTGTTCGGCAAGAAGGTCGCGGTCCACGCGCACGGCGCCGACGGCATCCGCCTCGCACTCGACGCGGGGGCCGACTCGATCGAGCATGGCACGATCCTCGACGAGGCGACGATCGCGGCGTGGGCGAAGTCGAAAGCATATTACGTCCCGACGCTGTCGACCGTGAACGGCTACAAGGAACGCATCGCGGCGAACACCAACGCTTATGAACCCGACGTGCTCGCCAAGATTCAGTGGCGCATCTCGATCACCGGCAAGAGCTTGCAGCAACTCGTCCCGCGCGGCGTGCGCATCGCCTTCGGCACCGACGCGGGCGTGTCGAAGCACGGCCGCAACGGCGACGAGTTCGAACTGATGGTCCAGCACGGGATGAAACCGGTCGAGGCGCTGAAGGCCGCGACAGTCAACGCCGCCGACCTGCTCGGGCTGTCGAACGAGATCGGCACGATTGCGCCGGGCAAGAGCGCCGACATCATCGCGGTCGCGAGCGATCCGGTCGCCGACGTGCGCGTGCTGAAGAAGGTCGACTTCGTGATGGCGCGCGGGACGGTGGTCGACTGAAATCAGAGCGCGCCGCGCAGCGTCAGCCAGCGATCGCGCTTCGCCGCGAAGCCGATCGTATGCGCGGCGCTGCTCGACGGAAGGTCGACAATCGTGATGCCTTCGAGTGGCGGCAGCTGCTTCCGTCCGATCGCCGCGGCCTTGCCGCCGTTGAAGGCGATCATGCGCAGGTTGGGCATATCGGCGATCAGCGCCGCGAGGTCGTGCGCCTCGGCTTCGCGGATTTGGTTGTCGCTGCTCATGTGCCGTTCGGCGCTGCGGATCACGTCCCACAGCCCGACCTTGGCCTCGCGCAGCGCGGCCAGCCTGTCGGCATAGGGCAGGTCCGCGAGCGGCTGGCCGATGACCGCGCCGAGCAGGCGCCAGAACTGGTTCGTCGGATGCGCATAATATTGCTGCTCGGCGAGCGAGCGGACGCCGGGCAGGCTCCCGAGAATCAGCAATCGCGTGTTGGGCGCGACGTGAGGCGGAAAGCTGGCGTGGCGGACGGCGGGCATGGCTCCCGATAGCCCGTCCCGGCGGGCGCAACAATATTGCCCGCCCCTTGACCCGCGAGGGAATCGGGTCTAGGGGCCCGCTCGACCGAAAAGGGCAGTTTGCTGCCTCTTTCAGTTGCAACAGCGCTTGAACATTGCTGGCGCGGATGGAGCCTCCGGAAGATCGTAGCGATCCGCCGGGGTCTTTTGCTGTTATCAGGTCGGCCGTTTTTCGCCTTTTTTGGCGGGTTATCGGCCGGAGCTTCATCCACCGCGGTACAGTAACCGTTCGCTTTGATGGGCGGACATTTAAAGGTGAAGCATTCATGCCCACGATCAACCAGCTGGTCCGCAAGGGCCGGACTCCCCAGAAGGTGAAGTCCAAGGTCCCGGCGATGGACGCAAACCCGCAAAAGCGCGGCGTTTGCACCCGTGTCTATACGACGACCCCGAAAAAGCCGAACTCGGCGCTCCGCAAGGTTGCGAAGGTCCGCCTGACCAACCAGCGCGAAGTCATCACCTACATCCCCGGCGAAGGCCACAACCTCCAGGAACACAGCGTTGTGCTGATCCGCGGCGGTCGTGTCCGCGATCTTCCCGGTGTGCGTTACCACGTCCTGCGCGGCGTGCTCGATACGCAGGGCGTGAAGGACCGCAAGCAGAGCCGTTCGAAGTACGGTGCGAAGCGTCCGAAGTAAGGACCGCTTTTTCGGCTATTTGATCATCCCTGGCTGCCCTGGCGCCGGGATGCTGTTGTAAAAGGAATTACCTATGGCTCGTCGTCGTCGTCCTGAACGCCGCGAAATCCTGCCCGATCCCCGTTTCGGTGATACGGTGCTGTCGAAATTCATGAACAGCGTCATGCTGGACGGGAAAAAGTCCGTCGCCGAAAGCATCGTTTACGGTGCGCTCGAGTCGGTCGAAGCCCGTGCCAAGAAGGAACCGATCGGCGTGTTCCACGAAGCGCTGGCGAACATCCGCCCGAACATCGAAGTCCGCAGCCGCCGCGTCGGCGGTGCGACCTATCAGGTTCCGGTCGAAGTCCGTCCCGAACGTGCACAGGCACTCGCGATCCGCTGGCTGATCACCGCCGCGCGCAACCGCAGCGAAACCACGATGGCCGCGCGCCTGTCGGGCGAGCTGCTCGACGCGTCGAACAACCGTGGCAACGCCGTGAAGAAGCGTGAAGACACGCATCGCATGGCCGAAGCTAACCGCGCCTTCAGCCACTACCGCTGGTAAGCGCGCGCGGGACGCTGTCGCGTCTCGCAATCGTAACAATCATTCCTATATCGGGGGCGGCTCTAAAGGCCGCCCCCCACATCCAAGGAAAAGACCATGGCACGCAGCCATCCGCTCGAAAATTATCGCAACTTTGGGATCATGGCGCACATCGACGCCGGCAAGACCACGACGACCGAGCGTATCCTTTACTACACCGGCAAGTCCTACAAGATCGGCGAAGTCCATGACGGCGCCGCGACGATGGACTGGATGGAGCAGGAGCAGGAACGCGGCATCACGATCACGTCCGCGGCGACCACTTGCTTGTGGAAGGCCGACGAAGGTCAGGGCCCCGAGCATCGCCTGAACATCATCGACACCCCCGGCCACGTCGACTTCACGATCGAAGTCGAGCGTTCGCTGCGCGTGCTCGACGGCGCGATCACCGCGTTCGACGGCGTTGCCGGCGTTGAGCCGCAGTCGGAAACCGTGTGGCGTCAGGCCGACAAGTATAAAGTTCCGCGCATGTGCTTCGTCAACAAGCTCGACCGCACCGGCGCCGACTTCTATTATTGCGTCCAGACGATCATCGATCGCCTCGGTGCGACCCCGGCCGTCCTCTATCTGCCCATCGGCGCCGAAGGCGACTTCAAGGGTCTCGTCGACTTGGTCAACGAGCGTGCGATCATCTGGAAGGACGAAAGCCTCGGCGCCGAATTCTTCTATGAGGAAATCCCCGCCGACCTCGCCGACAAGGCGGCCGAATATCGCGAAAAGCTCGTCGAACTCGCCGTCGAACAGGACGACGACGCGATGGAAGCCTATCTCGAAGGCACCGTTCCCGACGTCGCGACGCTCAAGAAGCTGATCCGCAAGGGTACGCTGGCACAGGCGTTCGTTCCGGTCCTCTGCGGCTCTGCGTTCAAGAACAAGGGTGTTCAGACGCTGCTCGATGCGGTCGTCGACTATCTGCCTTCGCCGCTCGACATTCCCGACGTTCAGGGCCTGAAGCTCGACGGCGAGACCCCCGATTCGCGTCCGCCGGCCGACGATGCGCCGCTGTCGCTGCTCGCGTTCAAGATCATGAACGACCCGTTCGTCGGCTCGCTCACCTTCGCCCGCATCTATTCGGGTACGCTCAACAAGGGCACGTACCTGAACTCGGTGAAGGACAAGAAGGAAAAGGTTGGCCGCATGCTGCTGATGCATGCGAACAGCCGCGAAGACATCGAAGAAGCCTATGCGGGCGACATCGTTGCGCTCGCCGGCCTCAAGGAAACCACCACCGGGGACACGCTCTGCGCGACCAACGCGCCGATCATCCTCGAGCGGATGGAATTCCCCGAGCCGGTCATCGAGCTGTCGGTGGAACCGAAGACCAAGGCCGACCAGGAACGCATGGGCATCGCGCTCAACCGCCTGGCCGCCGAGGATCCCTCGTTCCGCGTGTCGACCGACCATGAATCGGGCCAGACGATCATCAAGGGCATGGGCGAGCTTCACCTCGACATCCTCGTCGATCGCATGAAGCGCGAGTTCAAGGTCGAAGCGAACGTCGGCGCGCCGCAGGTGGCGTACCGCGAATCGCTCGCGAAGGCCGTTGACGTCGACTATACCCACAAGAAGCAGTCGGGCGGCTCGGGCCAGTTCGGCCGCGTCAAGGTCAGCGTTGCTCCCGGCGAACGCGGCGCGGGCATCACCTTCATCGACGAGATCAAGGGCGGTAACATTCCGCGCGAATATATCCCGTCGGTCGAAAAGGGCATGCGCGAGTCGGCCGAAAACGGTCACATGATCGGCTTCCCGATCATCGACTTCGAAATCAAGCTCACGGACGGCGCGTATCACGACGTCGACTCGTCGGCGCTGGCGTTCGAAATCGCGGGCCGTGCGGCGATGCGCGAAGTGGCGGCGAAGGCCGGCATCAAGCTGCTCGAGCCGGTGATGAAGGTCGAAGTCGTTACCCCTGAGGAATTCATGGGCGACGTGATCGGCGATCTCAACAGCCGCCGCGGGCAGATCCAGGGCACCGACAGCCGGGGCATCGCCCAGGTCGTCGAGGCGATCGTTCCGCTGGCGAACATGTTCGGCTACGTCAATCAGCTGCGCAGTTTCAGCCAGGGTCGCGCCAGCTATTCGATGCAATTCTCGCATTACGAAGAAGTGCCGACCAACGTCGCCGAAGAAGTGAAGGCCAAGATGGCCTGATGGGTCAAAGCCGCGCGGGCTTGCACCGCGCGGCAAGACCCTCTAAGGGCGGCGCCTGATTCAGCAGGCTCGTCCAGGACTGATCAACGCAAACATTGAACAAGAAGGTTATACCATCATGGCCAAGGCTAAATTTGAGCGGACGAAGCCGCACTGCAACATCGGCACCATCGGTCACGTCGACCATGGCAAGACCTCGCTGACCGCAGCGATCACCAAGGTGCTCGCCGAAACGACCGGCGGCACCGCCGTCGACTTCGCGAACATCGACAAGGCGCCCGAAGAGCGCGAGCGCGGCATCACCATTTCGACCGCACACGTCGAATATGAAACCGCAGACCGCCACTATGCGCACGTCGACTGCCCGGGCCACGCCGACTATGTGAAGAACATGATCACCGGTGCCGCCCAGATGGACGGCGCGATCCTCGTTGTGTCGGCCGCTGACGGCCCGATGCCGCAGACGAAGGAGCACATCCTGCTCGCGAAGCAGGTTGGCGTTCCGACCATGGTCGTCTTCCTCAACAAGGTCGACCAGCTGGACGATCCCGAGCTGCTCGAACTCGTTGAGCTCGAAATCCGCGAAGAACTTTCGAAGCGCGACTTCGACGGCGACAATATCCCGATCATCCCGGGTTCGGCTCTCGCCGCCCTCGAAGGTCGCGACGACGCCATCGGCAAGGACGCGATCCTGAAGCTGATGGCTGCCGTCGACGCGTGGATCCCGCAGCCGGAACGTCCGCTCGACAAGCCCTTCCTGATGCCGATCGAAGACGTGTTCTCGATCTCGGGTCGCGGTACCGTCGTTACCGGCCGTATCGAAACCGGCATCGTCAAGGTTGGTGAAGAAGTCGAAATCGTCGGCATCAAGGACACCAAGAAGACCGTCGTGACCGGCGTCGAAATGTTCCGCAAGCTGCTCGACCAGGGCCAGGCTGGCGACAACGTCGGTGCGCTGATCCGCGGCGTCGGCCGTGAAGAAGTCGAGCGTGGCCAGGTTCTGGCGAAGCCCGGCTCGATCACGCCGCACACCGAGTTCACCTCGGAAGTGTACGTCCTGTCGAAGGACGAAGGCGGCCGTCACACGCCGTTCTTTGCGAACTATCGTCCGCAGTTCTACTTCCGCACCACCGACGTCACCGGCGAAGTCATTCTGCCCGCCGGTACCGAAATGGTCATGCCGGGCGACAACGTCCAGCTGTCGGTCAAGCTGATCGCTCCGATCGCCATGGACCCGGGTCTCCGCTTCGCAATTCGCGAAGGTGGCCGCACGGTCGGCGCAGGGGTTGTGGCCACGGTCACAAAGTAATATAGGGCCGCGAGCCGCGCGATTCGGAACTGATTCGCGCGGCTCGTAGCTTAAAGAATTTTGATGGCCGATCCGGTTTCCCTGCGGAAATCGGAGCAGGCCATTTCGGCTCTTTCGCATCGTTAGACGGGATTCGACTGGAACAGTCATGGAAACGCAGAATATTCGCATTCGCCTGAAGGCCTTTGATCACCGCGTGCTCGATCAGGCCACCACCGACATCGCCGATACGGCACGTCGTACCGGAGCGCTTATTCGCGGCCCGATCCCGCTTCCGACGCGTATTGAAAAATTCACCGTGAACCGCGGCCCGCATGTCGACAAAAAGTCGCGCGAGCAGTTCGAGGTGCGTACCCACAAGCGGCTGCTCGACATCGTGCAGCCCACCCCGCAGACGGTCGACGCGCTGATGAAGCTCGACCTCGCCGCGGGCGTGAACGTTGAGATCAAGCTGGCCTGAGGCCAGCGCAGCCCCGGTGAAAACCGGGGTCTCTATCGGCAGGACACTTCGGTGACTGCATTGTCCGGCGCGATCCGGACCGACGATAGGGTGGATACCGCCGGTCGTTTCTTCGGAAACATCCAGACCGGGCTGCGTCCCCCGTCTCGCCGCTCTCCTAAGGGAAGGCGGCACCTCAGCCCGGACGGGGCGATGTATCGAAATTTTGGGCTGGGAGGGTTCTCGTCGGGGTTTGCCTTGATGAGGTCCCACACGCCGTGCGGAATGGTCCGCCCGGCCTCTGTTGAGGAGTATGATCATGCGGACTGGCGTGATCGCGAAGAAAATGGGGATGACCCGCCTGTTTCAGGACGACGGCCGCCATGTGCCCGTCACCGTCCTGAGCCTCGAAGGCTGTCAGGTCATTTCTGTGCGCGAACAAGAACGTGACGGCTATGTGGCCGTTCAGCTCGGTGCCGGCTCGGCGAAGGCGAAGAATGTTGCGAAGCCGCAGCGTGGCGCTTTCGGCAAGGCCGAAGTTGAGCCCAAGGCGAAGATCGTCGAATTCCGCGTCGCCGACGACGCGACGCTCGACGTCGGCGCCGAACTGTCGGCCGACCATTTCGTCGCCGGCCAGATTGTCGACATCCAGGGCGTGACCCAGGGTAAGGGCTTTGCCGGTGCGATGAAGCGCTGGGGTTTCGGCGGTATGCGCGCGTCCCACGGTGTTTCGATCAGCCACCGTGCGCATGGTTCGACCGGTAACCGCCAGGATCCGGGCCGCGTCTTCAAGAACAAGAAGATGGCCGGCCACATGGGCGCACGCAACCGCACCCAGCAGAATCTCGAAATCGTCCGCACCGACGTCGAGCGCGGCCTTCTCTTCGTCAAGGGCTCGGTCCCTGGCTCGAAGGGCGGCTGGCTGATGGTCCGCGATGCGGTCAAGCTGCCGCGCCACCCCGAGGCCCCCTATCCGGCGGGCATCAAGAGCGCAGCGAACGCCAATCAAGAAGCCCCGGCTGATGCGCCTGTGGAAACCCCGGTTGAAGAAACCGTGGTCGACACTGCCACCACCGACGGCGCACAGGAGTCCTGATCATGAAGGTCAAGGTTCACACCATCGACGGCAAGGCCGGCGCAGACATCGATCTTAACGACGATGTGTTCGGCGTCGACCCGCGCGCCGACATCCTTCACCGTGTCGTCAGCTGGCAGCTCGAAAAGCGCCGTGGCCCGGCTCGCGCCGCCCGCGAACGCAGCGACGTGTCGCGCACCGGCAAGAAGTTCGGTCGCCAGAAGGGCGGCGGTACGGCTCGTCACGGCGATCGCGCAGCTCCGATCTTCATCGGCGGCGGCAAGGCGCATGGCCCGCGTGCCCGCACCTTCGGCCACTCGCTGAACAAGAAGATCCGCACGCTCGGCCTGAAAATGGCGCTGAGCGACAAGGCGAAGGGCGGCAAGATCCTCGTTCTCGACACGCTCGAGCTCAAGGACGCCAAGACCAAGGCGCTCGCCGGCCAGCTCGGCAAGCTCGAACTCGGCAATCGCGCACTCTTCATCGACGGTGATGCAGTGCACGAAAGCTTCGCCATGGCGTCGGCCAACCTCATCGGCATCAATGCGATGCCGGCCGCGGGTGCCAACGTCTATGACATTTTGCGCGCCGATACGCTGGTCCTGACCCGCGCCGGCCTCGAAAAGCTGGAGGCACGCTTCAATGGCTAAGGCAAAAACAGTCGACGCGCGTCACTATGACGTGATCCTCGCTCCGGTGATCACCGAAAAGTCGACGCTGCTCAGCGAAAATGATGCCGTGGTGTTCAAGGTTGCGAACGACGCAACCAAGCCCGCGATCAAGGCCGCCGTCGAGGCGCTGTTCGATGTCAAGGTTCTCAGCGTCAACACGCTGATCACCAAGGGCAAGACCAAGCGCTGGAAGGGCAAGCCCTACACCCGCAGCGACGTGAAGAAGGCGATCGTTCGCCTGGCCGAAGGCCAGACGATCGACGTCACGACCGGCGTCTGATTGTAGGAAGAGGCAGAGAAAATGGCACTTAAATCCTATAATCCGACCAGCCCCGCGCAGCGCGGCCTGATCCTCGTCGACAAGTCGTCGCTGTGGAAGGGCAAGCCCGTCAAGGCGCTGACCGAAGGCAAGAACAAGACCGGTGGCCGCAACAACAAAGGTCATGTGACCTCGCGCGGTATCGCCGGTGGCCACAAGCAGAAGTACCGCTTCATCGACTTCAAGCGTCGCAAGTGGGACATGCCGGCTACCGTCGAGCGTCTGGAATATGACCCCAACCGCACGGCGTTCATCGCACTCGTCAAGTATGAAGACGGTGAGCAGACCTATATCCTGGCGCCGCAGCGTCTGGCCGTTGGCGACACCGTCGTCGCCGGCAAGAAGACCGACGTGAAGCCGGGCAATGCGATGGAATTGTCGCAGATGCCGGTCGGCACGATCGTCCACAATATCGAGATGAAGCCGGGGAAGGGTGGCCAGATCGCCCGTTCGGCTGGCACTTATGCACAGGTCGTCGGTCGTGACCGCGGTCTCGTCATCGTGCGTCTCGGTTCGGGCGAGCAGCGTTACATTCGCGGCGAGTGCATGGGCACGGTCGGTGCGGTGTCGAACCCCGACAACCAGAACACCAACCTGGGCAAGGCCGGCCGCAATCGCTGGCTCGGCAAGCGCCCGCTGACGCGCGGTGTTGCAAAGAACCCGGTCGATCACCCGCATGGCGGCGGCGAAGGCCGTACCTCGGGCGGCCGTCACCCGGTTACCCCGTGGGGCAAGCCGACGAAGGGTGCGCGTACGCGCCACAACAAGTCGACCGACAAGATGATCATCCGGTCGCGTCACGCGAAGAAGAAGAGGTAAGCCATGGCTCGCTCGGTCTGGAAGGGTCCTTTCGTGGACCTCCATCTGCTCAAGAAAGCCGAAACGGCCCAGGACGGCGGCAGCAATGCCCCGATCAAGACCTGGTCGCGTCGGTCCACCATCCTGCCGCAGTTCGTGGGGCTGACCTTCAACGTCTACAACGGCCGCAAGTTCGTGCCGGTGTCGGTGAACGAAGACATGGTCGGCATGAAGCTGGGTGAATTTGCGCCGACGCGCTTCTTCCCCGGTCACGCTGCTGACAAGAAGGGCAAACGCTAATGGGCAAGGAAAAGTCCCCCCGCCGCGTTGCGGATAACGAGGCTCTCTCGGTCGGCACGCAGATTCGCGGTTCGGCGCAGAAGCTGAACCTCGTTGCCGCGCTGATCCGCGGCCGCAAGGTCGAAGACGCGATGAACATCCTCACCTTCTCGAAGAAGGCGATGGCTGTCGACGTGCGCAAGGTTCTCGCCAGCGCCGTCGCCAACGCGGAAAACAACCACAACCTCGACGTTGATGCGCTCGTCATCAAGGAAGCGAGCGTGGGCAAGTCGATCTCGATGAAGCGCTGGCACGCTCGTGGCCGCGGCAAGTCGACCCGGATCGTCAAGCCGTTCAGCCGCATCCGCATTGTCGTGCGCGAACAGGAAGAAGAGGCGTAAGATGGGCCAGAAGAGCAATCCGATCGGCCTGCGCCTGCAGGTCAACCGCACCTGGGACAGCCGCTGGTTCGCCGAAGGCCAGGACTATGGCCGCATGCTGGTCGAGGATCTGAAGATCCGCCAGTACGTGTTCAAGAACCTGCCGCAGGCCGCGATCTCGAAGGTCGTGATCGAACGTCCGGCGAAGCTGTGCCGCGTCTCGATCTATGCCGCCCGTCCGGGCGTCATCATCGGCAAGAAGGGCGCGGACATCGAAAAGCTGCGCAAGAAGCTCGGTGAACTGACGGGCAGCGACGTGTCGCTGAACATCGTCGAAATCCGCAAGCCCGAAGTCGACGCCAAGCTCGTCGGCCAGGGCATTGCCGATCAGCTCGAACGCCGCGTCGCGTTCCGTCGCGCCATGAAGCGTGCGGTTCAGTCGGCGATGCGTCTGGGCGCCGAAGGCATCCGCATCAACTGCGCCGGCCGTCTCGGCGGCGCGGAAATCGCACGTACCGAATGGTACCGCGAAGGCCGGGTGCCGCTTCACACGCTGCGCGCCAACGTCGACTACGCCGAATCGACCGCTCACACCGCCTATGGCGTGTGCGGGATCAAGGTGTGGATCTTCAAGGGCGAGATTCTCGGCCACGACCCGATGGCGACCGACCGTCTGATGCTCGACGCACAGACGACCGGCGTCCGTCCGGCTCGTGAAGATCGCCGCTAAGGACTGCTGACATGCTGCAACCGAAAAAAACCAAGTTCCGCAAGGCTTTCAAGGGCCGCATCCATGGCAATGCCAAGGGTGGGACCAGCCTGAACTTCGGCTCCTACGGGCTGAAGGCGATGGAACCCGAGCGGATTACCGCACGTCAGATCGAAGCGGCTCGCCGTGCGATCAGCCGCGCGATCAAGCGTCAGGGCCGTTTGTGGATCCGCATCTTCCCCGACGTCCCCGTGTCGTCGAAGCCTGCCGAAGTCCGTATGGGTAAGGGCAAGGGTTCGCCGGAATTCTGGGCCGCTCGCGTGAAGCCGGGTCGCATCCTGTTCGAACTCGACGGCGTCCCCGGCCCCGTGGCCGCGCTGGCGTTCGAACGCGCCGCGATGAAGCTGCCGATCAAGACGAAGGTGATTGCCCGTCTCGGCGACACCTCGCATCTGGAGGGTTAAGGGCCATGTCCAAGACCGAAGATTTCAAGGCCAAGACCGACGACCAGCTCGCCGAACAGCTTGGCGAACTGAAGCGCGAGGCGTTCAACCTCCGCTTCCAGGCGGCCACCGGCCAGCTTGAAAAAGCATCGCGCGTCAAGGAAGTGCGGCGCTCGATCGCCCGCATCAAGACGCAGCAGACCGAGCGCACGCGCTCGGCCGCGAAGTAAGGAGACTATCGATGCCGAAGCGCATTCTGACCGGTACGGTGGTGTCCGACAAGGGCGACAAGACCGTCGTGGTGAAGGTCGAACGGAAGGTGAAGCACCCTCTGTACGGCAAGATCATCCGCCGCTCGAAAAAGTATCACGCCCACGATGAGGACAACGCCATCAAGGCCGGCGAAACCGTCCGCATCGAGGAAACGAAGCCGATTTCGAAGCTGAAGACGTGGAAGGTGCTCGACAAGGTCGACACCCACAGCAAGCCCAAGACGGCTGCTGACGCCTAAGCTGAGTTTCACGGAACCGCCGGGGCATCCCGGTAGGCCAAAAAAGAAGGAAATGCATCGATGATCCAGATGCAGTCACAATTGGAAGTCGCTGACAACAGCGGTGCAAAGCGCGTCCAGTGCATCAAGGTGCTGGGCGGGTCGAAGCGTCGTACCGCCGGCGTGGGCGACGTGATCGTCGTGTCGATCAAGGAAGCCCAGCCCCGCGGCAAGGTGAAGAAGGGTGACGTGCATCGTGCCGTTATCGTTCGCACCGCCAAGGACGTGCGCCGCGCCGATGGCTCGGTCATCCGTTTCGACAGCAACGCCGCCGTGCTCGTCAACAAGAATGAGGAGCCGATCGGCACCCGTATCTTCGGCCCCGTCGTCCGCGAACTGCGCGGCCGCGGCTATATGAAGATCATCAGCCTGGCACCGGAGGTTCTCTGACCATGAGCATGGCAAAGATCAAGAAGGGCGACACGGTTGTCATCCTGTCCGGCAAGGACAAGGGCAAGACCGGCGAAGTGACGCAGAGCCTGCCGAAAGACGGCAAGGTCGTCGTCGCTGGCATCAATGTCATCACGCGCCACCGCAAGCCGAGCCAGACCAACCCGCAGGGTGGCCTGGAGCGCAAGGAAGCGCCGCTGTACGCGAGCAAGGTCGCGATTGCCGATCCCAAGACCGGCAAGCCGACCCGCGTTCGTTTTGAAACCAAGGACGGCAAGAAGGTCCGCGTGGCCGTGAAGTCCGGGGAGACGCTCAATGGCTGACAACTACACCCCGCGCATGCGCACTCGCTATGACGATGTGATCGTCAAGGCGATGACCGAGAAGTTCGGTTACAAGAATGCGATGGAAGTGCCGAAGATCGAAAAGATCACGCTCAACATGGGCGTCGGCGAAGCCACGCAGGACAAGAAGAAGGTCGAATCGGCCGCTGCCGAGATGGAACTCATCGCCGGCCAGAAGCCTGTCGTGACCAAGGCGAAGAAGTCGATCGCACAGTTCAAGCTGCGCGAAGGCATGCCGATCGGCTGCAAGGTAACCCTGCGCCGCGAACGCATGTACGAATTCCTCGATCGCCTGATCACGATCGCAATGCCGCGCATCCGCGACTTCCGCGGCGTGTCGGCGACGAGCTTCGACGGCCGTGGCAACTATGCCATGGGCCTGAAAGAGCAGATCATCTTCCCCGAGATCAACTATGACCGCATCGACCAGGTGCGCGGCATGGACGTGATCGTCACCACCACCGCCCGTACGGACGATGAAGCCCGCGAACTGCTCAAGCTGTTCGGCTTCCCCTTCCCGATCGAAGCGCAGGAAAAGGAAGCCGCCTGATCCCCCCGGGATCTGGCAGGCTCTTTCAAGAAGGAAAGAGAACTTAAGTCATGGCGAAACTGAGTTCGGTAAACAAGAACGAGCGTCGCAAGCAGCTGGTGAAGAAATACGCCGGCCGTTACGCGAAGCTGAAGGCGATTGCAGCGGACAGCTCGCTCGACGATGGCGAGCGTCTGATCGCGCGCCTCAAGATGGCGGAAATCCCGCGCAATGGTAACCCGACCCGCATCCGTAACCGGTGCGAGCTGACGGGGCGCCCGCGCGCTTATTATCGCAAATTCCGGCTGTGCCGTATCCAGCTCCGCGATCTGGCCAACAAGGGCCTGATCCCCGGTGTTGTGAAGTCGAGCTGGTAAGGGACTGACAAGATGGCAATGACCGATCCCCTGGGTGATATGCTCACCCGCATCCGCAACGGCCAGACGGCGAAGAAGGACAGCGTCCTGACGCCGGCTTCGACCCTGCGTGTCCGCGTTCTCGATGTTCTCCAGCGCGAAGGCTATATCCGCGGCTACAGCGAAGAAGCGCTGGGTGCCAAGGGTCAGCACAAGGGCATCCGCATCGAACTGAAATATTTCGAAGGGCAGCCGGCGATCCGCCATGTGGCGCGCGTTTCGAAGCCGGGCCGCCGCGTCTATTCGGGTTCGAAAGAACTTCCGATCATTCGCAACGGCCTTGGTATCACCATCGTGTCGACCCCGCGCGGCGTTCTCTCGGACGCCGAAGCACGCGAACATAATGTCGGCGGCGAAGTGCTGGCGGAGGTGTTCTGATGTCGCGCATTGGTAAAAAGGCAGTGGCAATCCCCGGCGGCGTTACCGCCGCGATCGACGGCGGCCAGCTCTCGGTCAAGGGCCCCAAGGGCACGCTCGCGATGCCGCTTTCCGACCTCATCAACTATGAAGTCGCCGAAGGCAGCATCTCGGTCCAGCCCGCGAACGGCACCCGCGAAGCTCGCGCTTTCTGGGGCATGCAGCGCACGCTGGTGCAGAACCTGATCACGGGTGTGACCGAAGGCTTCACCAAGGTCCTCGAAATCACCGGTGTCGGCTATCGCGCCAACTCGCAGGGCAAGAATCTGAAGCTGCAGCTCGGCTACAGCCACGATGTCGATTTCGCGGTGCCCGAAGGCATCGAGATCAAGACGCCGGACAACACGACGATCGAGATCAGCGGCATCGACAAGCAGCAGGTCGGCCAGGTCGCGGCGGAAATCCGCCGTTGGCGTAAGCCCGAACCCTATAAGGGCAAGGGCATCAAATATCGCGGCGAGTACATCTTCCGCAAAGAAGGCAAGAAGAAGTAAGCCATGGCACATCTTACCCCTTTCCAAAAACGCCGTCAGCGCGTCCGTACCGCCCTCCGTCAGCGCGCGGGTGGCCGCGCTCGCCTGTCGGTGCACCGTTCGGGCCGCCACATCTATGCACAGCTCATCGATGACGCTGCCGGGCAGACGCTCGCTGCGGCCTCGACGCTGGACAAGGATGTCCGCGGCAAGACCGGCGCGACCACCGCGGCGGCTGCCGACGTTGGCAAGCGCCTCGCCGCTGCCGCGAAAAAGGCGGGCGTGACGCAGGTCGTGTTCGACCGCGGCGGTTTCCTGTTCCACGGGCGCATCAAGGCGCTGGCCGACGCGGCTCGCGAAGGCGGATTGGAGTTCTAATCATGGCAGACGAAGTACAGAACGTCGAAGGCGCTCCCGAAGCAGCCCCCACCGATGGCCAGGCTCCGCGCCGCGGCCGTGGCGGCGGCCGTGACGGTGGTCGTGGCGGTCGTGACGGTGGCCGTGGCCGCCGCGACGATCGTCGCCCGCGCGACGAAGACGGTGGCGAAGAGCTGATTGAAAAGCTCGTTCACATCAACCGCGTCTCGAAGACCGTGAAGGGCGGCAAGCGCTTCGGTTTCGCCGCGCTCGTCGTCGTCGGCGACGGCAAGGGCCGCGCCGGTTTCGGTCATGGCAAGGCGCGCGAAGTGCCCGAAGCCATTTCGAAGGCGACCGCTGCCGCGAAGAAGGCGATGATTCGCGTTCCGCTGCGCGACGGCCGCACGCTGCACCATGATGGCCGTGGCCATTTCGGTGCCGGCAATGTGACGCTGCGTTCGGCACCCGCCGGTACCGGCATCATCGCCGGTGGCCCGATGCGCGCCGTGTTCGAATCGCTGGGCGTGGCCGATGTGGTGACCAAGTCGGTCGGCACCTCGAACCCCTACAACATGATCCGTGCGACCTTCGAAGCGCTCGGCGAGCAGACCAGCCCGAAGTCGGTCGCGCAGCGCCGCGGCAAGAAGGTTTCGGACCTGATCAAGCGTGGCGGTGCGTCCGACCGCGCAGCCGAGGCGGAAGCCGCGGCGGTGACGGAGTAAGACGATGGCTGACAAGAAGATCAAGATCCGCCAGATCGGTTCGCCGATCCGTCGTCCCAAGAGCCAGCGTGCGATCCTGACCGGCCTCGGCCTGGGCAAGATGCACCGCGAGGTCGAACTGGTCGATACCCCGGAAGTGCGCGGCATGATCCGCAAGCTGCCGCACATGGTCGAAGTCGTCGAGGGCTGAACCCCTCGCGACCCGACCTTTACCTATCAGCGCGATAAAAGCGAAAGCGAGTGCAATGACGATCAAGCTTAATGAACTTCGTGACAATGATGGCGCCCGCAAGGGCCGTATGCGCGTCGGACGCGGCATCGGCTCGGGCAAGGGCAAGACCGCCGGCCGCGGCCAGAAGGGCCAGAAGGCCCGCAGCGGCGTCGCGATCAACGGCTTCGAAGGCGGCCAGATGCCGCTCCACATGCGTATCCCGAAGCGCGGCTTCAACAATATCTTTGGCAAGGATTTCGCGATCGTGAATCTGGGCATGATCCAGAAGCTGGTCGACGAGAAGAAGCTCGACGCCAAGGCTGTCATCGATCACGCCGCGCTCAAGGCTGCCGGCGTTGCCCGCGGCGGCAAGGACGGCGTCCGCCTCCTCGCCAAGGGTGAAATCACCGCGAAGCTGAACTTCGCCGTTGCCGGCGCGTCGAAGGGCGCGATCGAAGCGGTCGAAAAGGCTGGCGGCAAGGTCGAACTGCCCGAGCCGAAGGCCGAAGGCGAAGGCAAGAAAGCCAAGCGCAAGGCCGAGGCGGCAGCCAAGAACTAATGCTTACGGGGGCGGGTCGGCGACAGGTCGATCCGCCCCCGACGCATCTGAATTCGGGCCTTTGCCCTTGCGCTTCGTGACTGGCGAACGCACATAGGCGCCGGGTCGCGGGGGCGCGGTCCGCCACTCGAGGAAAGATCACCATGGCCTCTCGCGCCGACCAGCTTGCTTCCAACCTGAACTTTTCGAAGTTCGGTCAGGCGACCGAACTCAAGAACCGTATCTGGTTCACGATCGGCGCGCTGATCGTCTTCCGTTTCCTGTCGTTCGTGCCGCTGCCGGGGGTCGACCCCGTCGCGCTGGCGTCGCTCTACAGCCAGGCGGCGTCGGGCGGCGTGCTCGACATCTTCAACACCTTCTCGGGCGGCAGCCTGGAGCGCATGAGTATCATCGCGCTCGGCGTCATGCCCTATATCACGGCGTCGATCGTCGTGCAGCTGGCGGCGGCCTTGTCGCCCAGCCTCGCCGCGCTCAAGAAAGAGGGCGAAAGCGGGCGCAAGAAACTCAACCAATATACGCGCTACGGCACGGTTTTCCTGACCGCGATCCAGGGCTATTTTATCGCCGTCGGGCTTGAATCGCTCGGCGCGACGCAGGGCATCGCCGCGGTCGTCGATCCCGGCATGATGTTCCGCATCGGCGCGGTGATCAGCATCGTCGGCGGTACGCTCTTCCTGATGTGGCTCGGCGAACAGATCACCAGCCGCGGTATCGGCAACGGCGTGTCGCTGATCATCATGGCGGGCATTCTCGCCCAGCTGCCGCGCAGCTTTGCCCAGATGTTCACGCAGGTGCGCGAAGGCTCGATGGGCGGCGGCACGATCCTCGCGGTCGTCGGCGGCGCGATCGTCATCATCGCGTTCATCAGCTTCATGGAACGCGCGCAGCGCCGCGTCCTCGTTCAGTACCCGAAGCGCGCGACGCAGCGCGGCGGGATGCAGGCCGACCGCAGCCATCTGCCGCTCAAGGTCAACACCGCCGGCGTGATCCCGCCGATCTTCGCCTCGTCGCTGCTGCTGATGCCGCTGACGGTCACGCAGATGATGGGCCAGAACGTTCAGGGCGACACCGCGACCGGCGATTTCCTGATCACGCTCAACCAGTATCTCGCGCACGGGCAGCCGCTGTATATGGCGCTCTATGCCGCGGGCATCATCTTCTTCTGCTTCTTCTACGTCGCGGTCGTCTTCAACCCCGAAGAAACCGCCGACAATCTGAAGCGCCAGAACGGGTTCATCCCCGGCATCCGCCCGGGCAAGAACACCGCCGCCTATCTCGACCATGTGCTGACGCGCATCACCGTGCTCGGTGCGGCCTATCTGGCGGCGATCTGTCTGATCCCCGAATATTTCATCGCCGGATCGGGTCTGCCGTTCCAGCTCGGCGGTACCAGCCTGCTGATCATCGTGAACGTCACGATCGACACGATCAGCCAGATCCAGAGCCACATGCTCGCGCATCAATATGGCGACCTCATCAAGAAGGCCAAATTGAAGGGGGGCGTTGCGCGGCGCTAAAGCGCCCGCTACGCCAACCGCGACACGGTAGGGCAAACAGGGGTCCCCATGACGCTGAATATCATTTTGCTGGGTCCGCCGGGTGCGGGCAAGGGAACGCAGGCGGTGCGCCTGGAAGACGAGCATGGCATGGTCCAGCTCTCGACCGGCGACATGCTCCGCGCCGCGGTCAAGGCGGGAACGCCGATCGGCGTGCAGGCGAAAGCCGTCATGGATGCGGGCGAGCTCGTCTCGGACGAAATCGTCTCGGGCCTGATCGGCGAGCGGCTCGACCAGCTCGGCAGCGACGTTTCGGTGATCTTCGACGGCTATCCGCGCACCGCGGCACAGGCCGAAGCGCTCGACACCATCCTGTCGGCGCGCGGCCGCAAGCTCGACCATGTGATCGAGCTGCAGGTCGAGGAAGATGCGCTCGTCGATCGCATTACCGGCCGCTTCAGCTGCGCCAAATGCGGTGCGGGCTATCATGATCGCTACAAGCTGCCGAAGGTCGAAGGCACCTGCGACGTTTGCGGCAACGACGAATTCAAGCGCCGTCCCGACGATAACGAGGAAACGGTGCGCACGCGCATGGCCGAATATCGCGCCAAGACCGCGCCGATCCTGCCGATCTATGAAGCGCGCGGGATCGTCACCCATGTCGACGGGATGGCGCCGATCGACGAGGTCAACGACGCGATCGAAACCATCCTGGCGACTGCTGGCTAGCCAGTCCCCCCGGCGCCGGTTATTGAGGCGCCACGGGGGACAGGCTGATGGCAATTTCCAGATATTTCGCAGGTGCGGCGCTGATCGCGGCGCTTGCCTTTGCGCCGGCTGCAAACGCTAAGGTTGTCGACCAGAGCGAGATCGGTTTCGCCGTGGCGCATACGGCGCAGGTCGCCGCGACCCCCGCCGATGTGTGGAAAATGCTCCGCATGCCGCAAAGCTGGTGGTCGAAGGATCATAGCTGGTCGGGAGACGCCGCGAACTTCTGGCTCGATCAGCAGGCGGGCGGCTGTTTCTGCGAGAAATTGCCCGACACCGGGGCGGGCGTCGGCAGCGTCCAGCACGCGCGCATCCTCTTTTCGAAACCGAACCAGATGCTGCGCCTGTCGGGCGCGTTCGGGCCGCTCCAGGGTGAGGCGCTGACCGGCACACTGACGATCCAGATCAAGGAAACCCCGACGGGCAGCGCGCTGCGCTTCGACTATGTCGTCGGCGGCTATATGCGCTTCAAGATCGCAGACATCGCGCCCGCGGTCGACAAGGTGATCGGCGAGCAATTGCTCGGCCTTGCCAACGCGCTCGGCGGCGCGCTACCCCCGACCCGCGACGAAAAGGCCGCGGGCGAGGCGGTGGAAAAGCCGAAGGCCGAAACGCCGCCCGCGAAGGAAGAGCCGGGGCTGGGCGCCGCGGTCGCCGATCTGGTCGAGGAAGAGGCAAAGCCCGCCCCCGACGAAGGCCGCTAGGCGTCGGGCTTTCCGCGCAGCTTCGCGAGCGCCGCAAATGGCCCCGCGGCCTCTTCGCTGAGCACGCCCTTTTCGGCGAGGATGCGGTCGGCGTCGGGATGGCGCGGGAAGGGGTTGAGCGCGAGCGAGAGCGTCTGCACCGCCGCTTCGCCGAGGTCGGCCCGGTCGCCTTCGAGCGGCAACAGATCGAGATCCTCGCTGCCGATCTCGATCTCTTCGTCCTCGCCCACGGGCGCATCGACATCGCGCAGGAACCGCAGGTCGAACGGTTCGACGATCGTCGCCGGAACGGGCAGGTCGGTCGCGGCGCAGGCTTGCACGACATGCGCTTGCACCTCACCCTTCGCGCCGATGCCGCCGGCGATCGCGCGCACTTCGGCGGTAACGACGAAGCGGTCGAGCGCGACGAGCGCCAGCCGCTTGGCGATCCGCGCGCGCGTCTCGGTATCAGCCTCGACCGAAAGCGTGCGGCCATGCGCGGCGTCGGCCAGCGTCACGATCAGAGAGAATTCGGGCGGCGTGCTCAACGTGCCGATCCGCCCAGATGGTCTGCGACAATAAGGTCGGCGACCGGGGTGGCCGCAAGCGCGGCACGGAGAGCAGTGACTTCCGCCATCACATGTGCGAGCCCCGCTTCGCCGGGTTCGTTGCCGCGCCACAGGTTGCGGACGAGCGCGCCACGCAGTTCGTCCGATCCATCGGCGGCGCGATAGGCGCCGAGCCGCCCGCCGAGCGCGCTCATCATCCGGCCGACCTGCTTGCCGACGACCATGTCGCCAAAGCCGATCTGGCGCATCTGCCCATCCATGTCGTTCACGAACAATTCGGTGAGCTGGACGCCGGCGAGCCCGTGCGCCGGTTCGTCGTCGATCCGGTGCAGCACGAGCGCCATCACCAGGCTGATCATGTCGAAGCGGCCGTCGAGCGTGTCGGGAACGCTGCCTTGCGCGTACCAGTGCGGCGCGCGAGCGGCGGCGACGACGGCGTTCCATAGCGGGCGGCGGGCCTCGCGCGGGTCGGGATCGGATTTGAAGAGTTTGCGAAGTGAGAACATGGCAGCTGCTTAGGCGCATTCGGGCCGCCCGAAAAGAGCCGCCGGTCAGCTTGTGGCAAGCTTTGCCGCGGCACAAGCGGCTTGTGCGCGCTGTCCGCTTGCGGTTAAGAGGCGCGAGAGCCAGCGCCGACCGCCCGGACAAGCGGCGGACAGGCGCAACGGAGATATTTGATGCCGAATTCGATCCTTTCGCTTCCTGCCCCGCGCGCGCGCCTCGTCGTGCTCGGCCTCGCCGTCGCGCTCGCCACCAGCGGTTGCGCGCAGCTCAAGGGACGGCAGGGCTATGTCGTCGATCCGTTGCTGACCGAGGCGATCACGCCCGGCGTCGATAACCGCGAATCGGTCGAAAAGACGCTCGGCCGCCCGACCTTCGTCGGCCAGTTCAGCAACAATGAATATTATTATGTGTCGCGCGAAACGCGTCAGCTCGCCTTCGCCAAGCCGCGCCCGGTCGATCAGCAGGTGCTGCGCGTCCGTTTCGACGCCGCGGGCAATGTCGCCGCGGTTGATCGCACCGGTCTCGAACTGGTGAGCAAGATCAGCCCCGAAGGCGACAAGACGCCGACGCTCGGCCGTCATCGCAGCTTCTTCGAAGATATCTTCGGTAACATCGGCGCCGTCGGTGCGCCGGGTGCGGGTGCGCCGGGGCAATAAGCCCGAGACACCGGCAATGGACAGAAAAGCGGCGGTGCCCCGGGGCACCGCCGCTTTTTCTTATTGCGCTATCCCGCCGGCCGCGAGCACCGCCAGCGTGACGAGGTCCGACGCGGTCGACGCCATCGTCGCGACCTGCACCGGCTTTTCCATGCCGACGAGCATCGGACCGATGACGGCGCCGCCGCCGAGTTCGCGGAGCAGCTTCGCCGAGAGATTGGCCGATTGCAGCCCCGGCATGATCAGGACATTCGCGGGTCCCGACAGGCGGCAGAAGGGATAATTCTTCATCACCTTCTCATTGAGCGCGACGTCGGGTGCCATTTCGCCTTCATATTCGAAGGCGGGGCCCCGCTGGTCGAGGATCGATACCGCCTCGCGGATGCTTTCGAGCCAGCTTCCCTCGGGATTGCCGAAGGTCGAGTAGGACAGGAAAGCGACGCGCGGTTCGTGACCCATGCGCCGCGCCACCTGCGCGGTACGCTCGGCGATATCGGCGAGCATCTCGGCGGTCGGCCGCTCGTTCACCGTCGTATCGGACATGAAGATGGTGTGGTGCTGATCGACCAGAATGTGGATGCCGAACGGCGTCTTGCCCTCGGCATGGTCGATCACGCGCCGGATTTCGCGCATCGACTGCGAGTAGGTGCGCGTCGTGCCCGTGATCATCGCATCGCCGAGCCCCATTTTGAGCAAGAGCGAACCGAAGATGTTGCGGTCGCGATTGACCATGCGCTCGACGTCGCGGCGCAGGTATCCGCGGCGCTGCAGCCGTTCGTAAAGCATGTCGACCATCTGCGGGACGTGCGGCGAATTGACGCTGTTGTGGACCTCGAAGCTTTCGGCGTCGGCGACGCCCATCGCGCGAAGCTTGTCGTGCAGCCCCTCGCGCCCGACGAGCACGGGGATTCCGTACCCGCCATCGCGGAACTGGATCGCGGCGCGAAGCACGACTTCCTCTTCGCCCTCGGCAAAGACGACGCGCTTCGGATTGTTGCGCGCGGCTTCATAGGCGAGCGTCAGCACCGAGGTGGTCGGATTGAGCCGGGCGCGGAGCTGGGTGCGATATTCGTCGAGATTCGCGATCGGCCGCTGCGCGACGCCGCTCTTCATCGCCGCTTCGGCGACCGCCGCCGGCACGATTTCCATCAGGCGCGGATCGAAGGGCGAGGGGATGATATATTCGGGGCCGAAGCTCGATGCGCGCCCGCCATAGGCCGCGGCGACCTCCTCGGGCACCTGCTGGCGCGCAAGGTCGGCAATCGCATACGCAGCCGCGATCTTCATCTCCTCGTTGATCGCGGTCGCATGGACGTCGAGCGCGCCGCGGAAGATGAAGGGGAAGCAGAGCACATTGTTGACCTGGTTCGGATAGTCCGACCGTCCCGTCGCGATGATCGCGTCAGGTCTTGCTGCACGGGCGTCCGGCGGCGAGATTTCGGGATCGGGGTTCGCCATCGCAAAGATGATCGGCGCGGGCGCCATATCCTTCACCATCTCGGGCTTCAGCGCCCCCGCGGCGGACAGGCCGAGGAACACGTCGGCGCCGACGAGCGCTTCGGTCAGGTTCCGTGCTTCGGTCGGCACCGCATGCGCCGACTTCCACTGGTCCATGCTTTCGGTGCGGCCCTGATAGATCGTGCCCTTGCGGTCGCACATGATGACATTTTCGTGCCGCACGCCCATCGCCTTGATCAGCGCGGTGCATGCGATCGCCGCGGCGCCGGCGCCGTTGACGACGACCTTCACCGTCGCGAGATCGCGTCCCGTCAGGTAACAGGCGTTGATCAGGCCCGCCGCGGTGATGATCGCGGTGCCGTGCTGGTCGTCATGGAACACCGGGATGTTCATGCGTTCTTTCAGCGCCGCCTCGATGATGAAGCAGTTGGGCGCGGCAATATCTTCGAGGTTGATGCCGCCAAAGCTCGGCGCGAGCAGTTCGACCGCCTCGATGAAGCGCTGCGGATCCTCGGTATCAACCTCGAGGTCGATCGAATCGACGTCGGCGAAGCGCTTGAACAGCACCGCCTTGCCTTCCATCACCGGCTTCGATGCGAGCGCGCCGAGGTTGCCGAGCCCCAGGATCGCGGTACCGTTCGAGATCACCGCGACCAGATTGCCCTTGATCGTATAATCATAGGCCTTGGCCGGATCCTCGGCGATCGCGAGCACCGGAACCGCAACGCCGGGCGAATAGGCAAGGCTGAGGTCGCGCTGCGTCGCCATCGGTTTCGACGCGACGATCTCGATTTTCCCGGGCCGGCCATAGGCGTGGTACAGCAGAGCCTCGCGGTCCGAAAATTGCACCTTGCTGCCACTATCCATCGTTTATCCTCTCAAATGAATTCACAAGATGCGCGCCCGAGCCCATTCCCTAGCGTCGCCAAGCGGAAATGGAACCCGCGAATCGCGCGCGCGTCTTGCCACGGCCCCATATCCGTCCCTAAGCATGTCGCATGCCTGTCACCGCCCGCTCCGCTGCCAATATGAACAATCCCGCGCCCGCCGCGACGCCGATGATGGCGCAATATTGGGCGTTGAAGGACAAGGCGGGCGATTGCCTGCTCTTCTATCGCATGGGCGATTTCTTCGAGCTGTTCTTCGACGACGCGAAGGCGGCGGCGTCGACGCTCGACATCGCGCTCACCTCGCGCGGCGAACATGATGGGCAGCCGGTGGCGATGTGTGGCGTTCCCGTCCACGCCGCCGAATCCTATCTCGCGCGGCTGATCCGCGCCGGGCACCGCGTCGCGATCGCCGAACAGATCGAGACGCCCGCCGAGGCGAAGGCGCGCGGCGGATCGAAGGCACTCGTCGCGCGCGACATCGTGCGCTTCGTCACCGCGGGGACGCTGACCGAGGAAAGCCTGCTCGAAGGGCGCAGCGCGAACCGGCTCGCCGCGCTTGCGCAGATCGGCAGCGACGGCGAGGTGGCGATTGCCGCCGCCGATATTTCGACGGGGCGCTTCGAAGTCGTCGCGGTTCCTGCGCAAGCGGTCGACGCCGAACTCGCGCGGCTCGCGCCTTCGGAGCTTCTGATCAGCGAGAGCGCCGAAGACCTGCCGATCTCGTCGGCGCGGCAGATCGTGCGGCGGCCGCCCGCGGACTTTTCGAGCACGAGCGCGCAGAAGCGGCTCGAAAGCTTCTTCGGCGTCCAGACGCTCGACGGCTTCGGCCAGTTCGGGCGCGGCGAGATTGCCGCGATGGGCGCGCTCGTCGCCTATCTCGACCATGTCGGCACCGGCGGGCCGACCTTCCTCCAGCCGCCGCTGCGCCATCTCGCGTCGGGGCGGATGGCGATCGACGCCGCGACGCGCGAGAGCCTCGAACTCGTCCGCACGATGGCGGGTGCGCGCGACGGCAGCCTGCTCGGCACGATCGACCGCACCGTCACCGCGGCGGGCGCACGCCTGCTCGCCGACGATCTCGCGAGCCCGCTCACCGACAAGGATGCGATCCTCGACCGGCTCGACCTTGTCGACGGTCTCGCGCGCGACGCCTTGTGGCGCGGCGAACTGCGCGCGGCGCTCCGCGCTTTGCCCGACGCCGGGCGCGCGCTCGGCCGCCTCGTCGCGGGGCGCGGCGGGCCGCGCGACCTGGCGCAGCTGCGCGATGCGCTCGGCGGCGCTCGGCTCTTGCGCGAACGGCTTGCGCGCCGGCCCGACCTGCCGCCCCTGCTCGCGCGCCTACTTCCGGGGCTCGACGGTCATGGCACGCTCGTTGACGAACTCAGCCGCGCGCTGATCGAAACCCCGCCGGTCGACGCCGCGCAGGGCGGCTATGTCGCCGAGGGTTACGACCATGCGCTCGACGCGCTGCGCGAAACCGCGCGCGACGGACGCAAGGCGATCGCGGCGCTCGAAGCCGACTATCGCGATCGCACCGGCATCGCCTCATTGAAGATCCGCCACAATGGCGTGCTCGGCTATCATGTCGAGGTGCCCGCAAAGCACGCCGACGCACTGATGGCCCCCGAATCGGGCTTCACCCATCGCCAGACGCTCGCGGGGGTCGTGCGCTTCAATTCGTCCGACCTGCACGAAGCCGCGAGCCGCGTCACGCAGGCGGGCGTCCACGCGATCGCCGCCGAGCTGGCGCATCTCGAATCGTTGACCGACGCCGCGATCGCGCGGCGCGAGGCGATTGCCGCGAGCTGCGACGTGCTCGCGCGCATCGACGTCGCCGCGGCGCTCGCCGATCATGCGATGAGCCACAATTGGTGCCGCCCCGACCTTGCCGACGATCCGTGCCTCGACGTCAGCGGTGGCCGCCATCCGGTGGTCGAAGCGGCGCTCGCGAAGTCGGGCGAACGGTTCGTTCCCAACGATGTGTCCTTGTCGGAACGCGACCGGCTCTGGCTCGTAACGGGTCCGAATATGGGTGGTAAATCGACCTTCCTGCGCCAGAATGCGCTGATCGTCGTGCTCGCGCAGGCGGGCGGCTTCGTGCCAGCAGCCGCGGCGAAGCTCGGGCTCGTCGACCGCTTGTTCAGCCGCGTGGGCGCGAGCGACAATCTCGCGCGCGGGCGCTCGACCTTCATGGTCGAGATGGTCGAGACCGCGGCAATCCTCGCGCAGGCGACCCCGCAAAGCTTCGTCATCCTCGACGAGGTCGGGCGCGGCACCTCGACCTATGACGGGCTCGCGCTCGCCTGGTCGGTGGTCGAGGCGGTGCACGAGGTCAACAAGTGCCGCTGCCTGTTCGCGACGCATTATCACGAGCTGACGCGGCTCGCCGAAACGCTGAACGCGCTGTCGCTCCACCATGTTCGCGCGCGCGAATGGCAGGGCGATCTGGTGTTGCTCCACGAACTCGCTGAGGGTCCCGCCGACCGCAGCTACGGCCTCGCGGTCGCGCGCCTCGCGGGGGTGCCCGCGGGCGTCGTCAAACGCGCCGAAGCGGTGCTCGCCAAGCTTGAGGCGGGGCGCGAGAAGACCGGCGGGCTCGCCGCGGGGCTCGACGATCTGCCGCTGTTCGCCGCGACGCTTGCCGAAGCGCCGGCGGCGGTGAAGGACGCGCTGCGCGAGGCGCTGGCGGGTATCGATCCCGATGCGCTCGCCCCGCGCGAGGCGCTCGACGCGCTCTATACGCTCAAGCGGCTGATGGCGGATGAGCGATGAGCGACCTGTTCGACAATCTCGACCAGCGCCGCGCGATCATCGATCGCCGCGCGCTGTCGGGGCGGCTCGAAGAGGTCGCCGGCGAAACGAGCGACACCGGCAAACGCCGCCGCGCGCTGGTCGACCTGCTCAAGGGCGCGCTCGAGGATGGCCGCGCCGAGATCGAGCGCCGACTGCTCGAACGCCCCTCGTCGGGGCGCGTCGTCGCCAATGCGACGGCGTTCCTGATCGACCAGATCATCCGCCTCAGCCATGATTTCACCACCGGCCATATCTATCCGTCGGCCAACCGCTCGGCGGGCGAGCGCATCACTTTGATCGCGGTCGGCGGCTACGGGCGCGGCGAAATGGCGCCGCACAGCGATATCGACATCGGCTTCTTGACGCCGTTCAAGCAGACGAGCTGGACCGAACAGGTGATCGAGGCGCAGCTCTATACCTTGTGGGATCTCGGGCTGAAGGTCGGCCATTCGTCGCGTTCGCTCGACGAGATGGTGCGCGCGGCGAAGGAGGATCTCACGATCCGCACCGCGCTGCTCGAAGGGCGGTTCATCTGGGGCGACCGCGCGCTTTACGATCAGGCGTCGGCGCGCTTCGACGCCGAAGTTGTCGCGGGCAATGCGCGAGCATTCGTCGCCGAAAAGCTCGCCGAGCGCGACGAGCGGCACAAGCGGATGGGCGATTCGCGCTATGTCGTCGAACCCAATGTGAAGGAAGGGAAGGGGGGGCTGCGCGACCTCCACACGCTCTTCTGGATCGGCAAGTTCATCCACCGTGTGCGCACCGTGCCCGAGCTGGTCGATGCGGGGCTGATGTCGGGGCGCGAGCTTCGCCAGTTCGCGCGCGCCGAAAATTTCCTGCTCGCGGTGCGCTGTCACCTCCATATTCTCGCCGGCCGCGCCGAGGACCGGCTGACCTTCGACTTCCAGCCCGAAATCGCGCGCCGGATGCATTTTGCCGACCGGCCGGGCAAGAGCGCGGTCGAGCGCTTCATGCAGCTCTATTTCCTCCACGCCAAAAGCGTCGGCGACGTCACCGGCACCTTCCTCGCGCATCTCGACGACCAGATGGCGGCGCGCGGGCGGCGTTTCCTGCCGACGATCCGGCGCCGCCCGGGCAAGCTTCACGGCTTCGTGCTCGACCGCGGCCGGCTCGCGTTGCCGAGCGACGACTTTTTCCAGCAGGAGCCGGTGCGGTTGGTCGAGATTTTTGCGCTCGCCGACAAGCATGGCCTCGAAATCCATCCGCAGGCGATGCGGCAAGCGCGCCACGACGCGAAGCTGATCGACGCGCGCGGGGTGCGCCGCATCGCACGCGCCAACGAGCTGTTCCTCGACGTGCTGACGAGCCCGCGCGACCCTGAAACGGTGCTGCGCTGGATGAACGAGGCGGGGGTGTTCGGCCGCTTCGTTCCCGATTTCGGCCGCGTTGTCGCGCAGATGCAGTTCGACATGTACCATCATTATACGGTCGACGAGCATACGATCCGCGCGATCGGGCTGCTCGCTGACATTGAGCAGAACCGGCTCAAGGACGATCATCCGCTGTCGACCGCGATCATGGACCAGATCCATTCGCGGCGCGTGATCTATGTCGCGGTGCTGCTCCACGACATCGCCAAGGGGCGCGGCGGCGACCATAGCGTGCTCGGCGCCGAACTGGCGCTGCGCGTCTGCCCGCGGCTCGGGTTGAACGAGGCGGAGACCGAGACCGTCTCGTGGCTCGTGCGCTATCACCTCCTGATGTCGGCGACCGCGTTCAAGCGCGACCTTGCCGATTTCAAGACGATCCTCGATTTCGCGCAGGTCGTGCAATCGCCCGAACGCCTGCGACTGCTGCTCGTGCTCACCGTCGTCGACATTCGCGCGGTCGGCCCCGGGGTGTGGAACGGCTGGAAACGCCAGCTGCTCACCGAGCTTTACGACGCCGCCGAAGAAGTGCTGCGCCTCGGCCACAAGCAGCGCGGCCGCGAGGCGCGGATCGAAAGCAAGAAGGAAGCGGTCGCGGCGCAGTTCGGCTTCGACCAAAAAACCTTCGACAAGGTCGCAAAACGCCTTCCCGAAAGCTATTGGATCGCCGAACCGGTCGAGGTCATCGCCGCCAACCTCGTCCATATCCGGCAGGCGGGCGACGCGCCGCTGCATATCGCCGCGGTCCCCGACGACGATCGCGGCGCGACCTTGGTGATGGTGCTCGCCGCCGACCATCCAGGGCTATTCTATCGCATGGCGGGGGGCATCCACCTCGCTGGCGGCAACATCATCGATGCGCGCATCCACACGACGCGCGACGGGCTCGCGCTCGACAATTTTCTTGTCCAGGATCCGCTCGGACGGCCGTTCGCCGAAGCGGGGCAGATCGGCCGGCTGACCCGTGCGATCGAGGATGCGCTCGCCAACCGCCACAAATTGCTGCCCAAACTCGAAGCGCGGGCATTGCCGCGTACGCGCGCCGAGGCATTCCGCGTCGCGCCGAACGTCTTTGTCGACAATAAGGCTTCCAATCGGTTTACGGTGATCGAGGTCAATGCGCAGGACCGTCCCGCGCTGCTCAATCAGCTCGCCTATGCGCTGTTCCAGTCGAAGGTGACGGTGCACAGCGCGCATGTCGCGACCTACGGTGAGCGCGCGGTCGACACCTTCTATGTGACCGACCTGATCGGCGACAAGATCGACAGCCCGGCGCGCGTGAAGAGCCTCGAGAAACGCCTGCTCGAAGCGGCGACGAGCCATAGCGAGGATGCCGTCGCGGCCTAGAAGTCGAACCCTTGCTGCACCGGGGGAAGGGGCACGCCTTCGAGTTCGAGCATCCGCGCCTTGGATTGCGAGCCGCCCGGCGCGGAGAACCCGCCGATTCCGCCACCCGCAGCCATGACGCGGTGACAGGGGATGATCAGCGGCACGGGATTCGTCGCCATCGCCTGCCCGACGGCGCGGGCATGTTCTGGCCCCACGTCCAGCGCCCGTGCGACGGCGCCATAGGTGGTCGTTTCGCCCCAGCCGAGCTTGCGTACCAAAGCATAGACTTGTGCGAAGAAGGGCGGCTGTTCGCCCAGATCGATCGGTATGTCGAAAAACTCGATCCGTTCGCCTTCGAAATAACGGATCGCCGCGTCGATGACAGCCCCAATTTCGGCCGGGGGCGCGCTACGCACCGCGTCGGGCAGGCGGCGTAAAATGGCGCGCTCGGCTTCGGCCGCGGTCGACGCAGGCAGGCGAAAACTCATAATGCCGGTGCGCGTCCAGCCGATGGCCGCGACGCCGGCCGCGGTTTCGAAAAGCTGATAATGGCTATGGCCGGGCATATCCGTCCCTCATCTTGGGTTCGATATAGGGCGTTGTTTCGCCAAAACCATATCGCAAGATACTTGCCTTCAGCCGCCTGAGGATCCCGCCATGATCGCCGCCGCCGCGAGCAGCCCGCCGTTGAAGCGCTGCGACAGTGCGGCGTCGGGGATCGCATTAAAGGCATGGATCGCGCCGGCATAGCTGTGCAGGTCGACGGGCACCCCCGCCGCGACGAGCCGGCGCGCATAGTCGAGATTTTCGTCGAAGAAGAGGTCGAGGCTTCCGGTCGCGATATAGGCGGGCGGCAGGTTCGACAGATCGTCGGCAAGGCTCGGCGAAAACCAGCCGCGCCGGGTGTCGTCGATCTTATAGTCGCCCTGCAGCGCGCGCCAGCCGAAGCGATTGCTCGCGCGCGTCCAGATGAACTCGCCGGTCGTCGGATTGTTGTACGGACAGGCATCGCCGCCGGTGCGGTGATCGAGCATCGGATAGGTCAGGAGCTGACCCGCGATCGCGGGTCCGCCAAGATCGCGCGCCATGATCGCGAGCGCCGCGGCAAGCCCGCCGCCTGCACTCTCGCCCGCGACGATGATCCGGCCCGCGTCGAAGCCGAGCGCATCGGCTTGCCCCGCGAGCCACGCCAGCGCCGAATGGCAATCTTCCTGCGGCGCGGGGAAAGGATGTTCGGGGGCGAGTCGATATTCGACCGACGCGACGGGAACACCCGCTGCGGCCGCCAGCGCGGCGGGCCCGGCCTGCATCTGCTCGACCGACCCCATCACCATGCCACCGCCATGGATGTGCAGGATCGCGCCGCCGCCCGGGCGCGTTGTGGCCGGGCGATAGAGGAAGACCATTATGTCGGGTCCGCCATGGATCGACGGCACGAGCAACCTTTCGGGCGCGATGACCGGTGGCGGCAGGATCGAATAAGTCTCCGCCGCCTTGGCACGAATCTGAGCGATCGGCGCCGCGTCGAGATCGGCGCGTGGAAACAGGTCGATGATCGGCGCGATCTCGCGGTCGACGAGGTGGCGGGTGTCCATATCAAACTCTCCCCTTCATCCCTCGCCGACGCGAAGCTCAGCCGCGCAGCGCCGCCCCGACCTTCGCCGCCGCGGCGACCACCTTGTCGGCGATCGCCTTCAGCTCGGCGTCGGTGAAGCTCTTTTCCAGCGGCTGCAACTCGACCTCGACCGCGAGGCTGACCTGACCTTCGGGTACGCCCTGGCCGGCGAAAAGGTCGAAGAGGCGCGCATCGACGATCGCCGCCTTGTCGGCGCCGCGGACAGCGCGCACCAGATCGGCGGCGGTCAGGCTGGTCGGCGCGAGGAAGGCGAAGTCGCGGCGCACCGATTGCAACGCGGGCGGGGTGAACGCCGCGCGCGCGGGCCCGCTCGCGCGCTTCGCCGGGATCGCGTCGAGGAAGATCTGTACCGCCATCACCGGGCCGTCGACGTCGAAGGCGCGCGTCAGCAGCGGGTGGAGCGCGCCGAACTCGGCGAGCACCGCCTTGGGACCGAGCCGTAGCGTCGCCGACTGGCCGGGGTGCCAGATGCTGCCGGTCGTGACCGCCTCCATCACCTGCAACCGGTCGGCGGGCGCGCCCGCGGCCTCGAGCAGCGACAGCGCCGCCGCCTTGGCGTCGAACGCATCGAACGGCGCGGCCTTGCCCGCCTGCCAGCCGCGCGCTTTTTTGTCGCCCGCCATCAGCACAGCGAGCGTCGGATGTTCGGCGTCGGACAGATAGCGCCGTCCGATCTCGAACAGGCGGATGCTGTTCGCGCCGCGATTCTGGTTGCGCTGCGCCGCGGCGAGCAGGCCGGGGAGCAGCGACGGGCGCATGACCTTCAGGTCTTCGCTGATCGGATTGGCGAGGCTCCACGTGCCACCGCCGAACGGCGCGGCATCGGCTTCGCTGATGAACGACCAGGTGACCGCTTCGTCGAACCCGGCGGCGGCCGCGGCGCGGCGCACGCGGCGTTCGGTGAGTTGTTCGGCGGTCGCGGTCGGCTTCGCGACGCCGTCGGTGCGCGGCAGCGGCACCGATGCCACGGCGTCGAAGCCGATGATGCGCGTGACTTCCTCGACGATATCGGGGGCGCCGTCGACATCGCGGCGCCAGCTCGGCACCGCGACCTGCCAGCGGCCACCCTGTTCGATCACCGAAAAACCGAGTGCGGTCAGAATCTCCTGCTGCCGTTCGGGTGCGATCGCGATGCCGCCGAGCGTTGCCGACAGCGCCGGGTCGTAATCGACCGTCTTCACTTCGGCGGGCGGGGTGCCCGCGCGCGCCATGGCCGAGGGGGTGCCGCCGCAAATCGCGAGCAGATGCGCTGTCACGATCGCGGTCGCGTCGTCGAGGAACGCCGGATCGACCCCACGCTCGAAGCGGCTGCGCGCGTCGCTGGTCAGCGCGAGCGCCTGGCCGGTGAGCGCGATGCGTTCGGGAGTAAAATAGGCGACCTCGATCAGGACGTCGGTCGTCGTCTCGCTGCACCCGCTATGCTCGCCGCCCATGATGCCGGCGATGTCGTGGACGCCTTGATCGTCGGCGATCACCGTCATCGTGTCGGTGAGGGTATAGTCCTTGCCGTTCAATGCGGTGACCGTCTCGCCGTCTTTCGCGCGGCGCGCGACGAGCGCACCGGTGAGCTGGGCGCGGTCATAGATATGGCTCGGGCGGCCGAGATCGAACATCACATAATTGCTGATGTCGACGAGCGCCGAGATCGAGCGCTGCCCGACGGCTTCAAGGCGGCGGCGCATCCATTCGGGCGCGGTGCCGTTGGTGACGCCGCTGATCGTGCGGCCGTAGAAAGCGGGGCAGCCCTCGGGATCGAGGGTAGCGATTTCGGTCGCGGGCGCGCCTTCCCCGACGATCGTTGGGATATCGAGCGGCTTCAGCGTGCCGAGCCCCGCCGCGGCGAGGTCGCGCGCGATGCCGCGCACGCCCATGCAGTCTTGCCGGTTCGGGGTGATCGAAATGTCGATCACCGGATCGCCCGCGCCGCTGTAATCGGCAAAGGGGGTGCCGATCGGGGCGTCGGCGGGAAGCTCGATGATCCCGTCATGATCGTCACCAAGCTCGAGCTCGCGCGTTGAGCACATCATGCCGTTCGATTCGACACCGCGCACCGCGGCGACCTTCAGCTCCATGCCGTTCGCGGGCACGACCGCGCCGGGCAGGCCGAGCACGCCGATCAGGCCGGCGCGCGCGTTGGGGGCGCCGCAGACGACGGTCAGCGGAGCGCCGCCATCGCCGGTGTCGACGGTCAGCACTTGCAGCTTGTCGGCTTGCGGATGACGTTCGGCGGTCAGCACCTTGGCGACGCGGAAGCCCGCGAGCTTTTCGGCGGGGTTCTCGACGCCTTCGACCTCGTGGCCGATACGGTTTAGCGTCGCGACGACGTCATCGACGGTCGCGCTCGTGTCGAGATGCTCTTTCAGCCAGTCGAGGGTGATCTTCATGCTGAAATCCCCCCGCTGAGCGTAGGGACCGACAGCGCGCCGAACCCGTAGTGCGACAGCCAGCGCAGGTCGCCGTCGAAGAAGGCACGCAGATCGTCCATGCCATATTTCAGCATCGCGAGCCGGTCGACGCCGACCCCGAAGGCGAAACCCTGCCACTCGTCGGGGTCTAGCCCGCAGTTCGCGATCACGCGGCGGTTGACCATGCCGCTGCCGAGCAGCTCCATCCACGCATGGCCTTCGTCGTCGCCATTGCCGCCGACGATGCGGCGGCCCTTTTCCTGCTTATAGCCGACATCGACCTCGGCCGAGGGTTCGGTGAAGGGGAAATAGGAGGGACGCAGGCGGAGCACGATGTCGTCGCGCTCGAAATAGGCTTTGAGGAAGGTTTCGAGCGTCCATTTGAGGTGGCCCATATGGATGCCGCGGTCGATGACGAGCCCTTCGACCTGGTGGAACATCGGCGTGTGCGTCGCGTCGCTGTCGCTGCGATAGACGCGGCCGGGCGCGATGATGCGGATCGGCGGCTCCTGCGACATCATCGTGCGGATCTGCACCGGCGAGGTGTGCGTGCGCAGCAGCATGCGGCCGCCTTCACCCGGACCGGCGTCGGCGCCCCCGCGCATCTGGTCGGGGAAATAGAAGGTGTCGTGCATCGCGCGCGCCGGATGCGTTTCGGGAATGTTGAGCGCGGTGAAGTTGCGCCAGTCGTCCTCGATCTCGGGGCCCGTCGCGACGGCAAAGCCCATGTCGGCGAAGATTTCGGCGAGCTCGTCCATCACCTGGCTGACCGGATGCACGCTGCCGCGTGGGCCTGCGTCGGCGGGCAGCGACATGTCGATCGCTTCGGCGGCAAGCTTGATGTCGAGCGCCGCGGCATCGAGCGCCGCCTTGCGCGCGCCGAGCGCCGCGGTAACCGTTTCGCGCAGCGCGTGGATTTCGGGGCCTTTCGCCTGCCGCTCATCGGGGGTCATCCCGCCCAGCGTCTTGAGCAGCGCGGTGATCGCCCCCGCCTTGCCGAGCGCCGACACGCGCAGTGCCTCGATCGTATCGAGGTCGGCCGCCGCCGCTATCTCGTCCACCAGCCGGGTCTGAATGGCCTGAATGTCGCTCATTGTCGTTCGTCCTGTTCCGGCGGCGCTGGCGCTGCCGGCCTGCATTTCTCTGGTTCTATGGATAGGGCGGCTAGCCGCGCGTCCGTCGCCTGCCGCTTGCACCGAACGCGCCGCGCGGGTCAAGTCACTTGGCGGAAAACGGGGCTATCCGGCCGGCTTGTGCAGACCCTGCACCGCGGCGCCGGCAGCGGCAGCCCGCGCAAACGCCGCAGCGCCCAAGATCGGCTTGGCGCGCGCGGCATAGTCGCGCGGGCTCATCCCCATAAAGCGCTGGAAGTCGCGCGTGAACTGCGCCTGGTCGTAATAATGGTGATCCATCGTATCGATCCACGCCATCGACGGGTCGAGCATGAAGCGACCGAGCGAGCGCAGGAAGCGCTGGCGCCGCAACAGCAATTTGGGCGAAAAGCCGAAGGCACGGTGGCACAGCCGCTCGATCGAACGTTCGGAGAGCGACAATTTGGCCGACAGATCGGCGACACTCGTCACCTCGTCGTCGACCAGCGCCCGATGCGCGGCAAGGATCGCCGGGTCGTCGGGCGGCGCATCGGCGAGGAGGGTGCAGGCATGGCCGTCGATCAGCGCCGCCGCGGCGTCGACATCCTTCACTTGCCGCAAGGCGCCCAGCAACGGCGCGAAGGGAGCAAAGGCCGGATGGGTGCCGCCGTCGGTCATGCGGTCGGCCAGGTCTTCGGCGGACAAGGGAATGAACTTGGCCCAGCCCATCGGCAGGATGCCGATACCCCAGGCACGCATGTTGCCCGCCGCGAAATAGGTCGCGGTGCTTGTCGGACCCGTGGCGACGAAGCGGGGTGCCTTGATCACCGGGCTGTCACCGATCGCCGCGAGCGGCCGGTCGCCCTCGATGAATCGCAGGTTCGCCCATTCGGGGTGCAGATAATCCTCGACCCGGCTGCCGTCGGTTCCGGCGACTTCGCTCAGATAGATGGTGCTGACATAGGGGCGTAAGGCGGGCGACAGCGGAAAAAAGCGCGTGGCGACGCGCGCGCCGGCCGGAAGAAGAGGAGATGCGTCGCTGTGCGGCATGCTGTCCCATTCCTAGAGGGCGAAGTGCATGAAAAACAATGCCCCCGCGCCAATATTTGTCGGGTTCTTACAATTTTATACGCGGCTGCTGCTGCATAGTTGCGCGGTCCGCTCCGAAGGGGGCGTGTGAGGAGAATCGCCGCGTGACGCCAAGGGATGGGGCTTGGCGGGGACCTGAAATAAACGACTGATTTTCCGAGCTTCGTTCCGGCCGTCAGCTTTCTGCGACCCACGGCTATTCGGATCGGGCGGGGGGGCGATGGTTTCCACTGGAACCATTGTCGAGGCGGCGCGGGGCGAGAGCCCGGCGCCGCCTCTTCGTTTGGGCGGGTGACGGTAGATTTCCGCTTCGGGTGGGAAGCGGACGGCGCTTCATTTTCCTTCGTCATCCCGGACTTGATCCGGGATCCCGCTTTTTGACGCACAGGCTGGCTTCGACCTCAAGCGGGACCCCGGATCAAGTCCGGGGTGACGATGATGGATAGGACATCGTTAGCCGCCATTGCGATCCCAAAGAAAAAGGGCGGCCCCGGCGGGACCGCCCTTGTTTCGTTTGCCTTGGCTGAAAAGCGTCAGGCTGCCTTGGGCAGCGCCGCCTTTGCCTGGGCGATGATCGCCCCGAAGACATTGCCTTCGTTCATCGCGAGGTCGGCCATGACCTTGCGGTCGAGTTCGATCCCGGCCAGCTTCACGCCGTGCATGAACTGCGAATAGGTGAGGCCCTCGGCGCGGACCGCGGCATTGATACGCTGAATCCACAAACCGCGGAAATTCCGCTTCTTAACCTTGCGGTCGCGATAAGCGTACTGGCCGGCCTTTTCGACCGCCTGCTTGGCGACGCGGATGGTGTTCTTGCGACGGCCATAATAGCCCTTCGCCTGTTCCAATACGCGTTTATGCTTGGCGCGCGTGGTGACGCCGCGTTTGATGCGTGACATGCCTTAGCGCTCCTTACTTCAGGCCGTAGGGCGCCCAGAGGCGCACATGGGCCACATCCGAATCGCTGAGCACGCTGGTGCCGCGGTTGGTGCGGATATATTTTGCATTGTGGCTGCTCAGGCGGTGACGCTTGCCGACGACGCCGTGCTTCACCTTGCCCGAAGCGGTGAATTTGAAGCGTTTCTTCACACCGCTCTTGGTCTTCATTTTGGGCATTTTGGTCTCCTTTGGAAGTCCGTTTGCGTATCGGCCTGGCAGCCCTTTCAGCCAGCCGACACAATCGGAAGCGGGGCGCTTAGGGGGATTCGCCCGGAAATGCAAGCGATTCGGGGATTAAAAGCTGGCGCCGTCGACCTTCTGGATATTGAGTGCATCAAGGTCGGCGTCGGGGACGCAGCGTAGGTTGACCGCGGCCATCTTTGAGCCGTCTGGACCGGTGCCGACAGAGAAACCCTGGCACCCGCAATCGGTGCAGAATTGATGGTCGATATTATGCTTGTTGAACTTGTAGCTCCCGAGCTTGTCGGCGCCGCTCTCCAGCCGGAACTGGTCGATGGGCACGAAGGCGAGCAGGAAGCCTTTGCGCCGACAGTGCGAGCAATTGCAGCTCATCGCCGTGCCCGGAATGTCGCCCTCGACCGTATAGGTCACCGCGCCGCAATGGCAGCTTCCTTGAAAAGCCATGTCCGTTCCTCTCCTTGTCAGTGGTGACAGGCGAGTCCCTCTATCACATCCTCGAGCCGTGCGGGGTCGCCGATTGCGATGACATGCCCCGAACTGTCGGCGCTCAACGGATCGCCGTTCCAGTCGCACATTGTCCCGCCCGCGCCTTCGACAATGGGAGCAAGCGCGGCGAAATCATGGAGCTTCAACCCCGCCTCGACGACGAGGTCGATATGACCGCTCGCGAGCAGGCCATAATTATAGCAATCGCCGCCGAAGACCATGCGCTTGTGCGACGTCTTCGCCGCGAGCGCCATGAAATGCTCGGCGTCATGGTCGGCGAAATATTGCGGGCCGGTCGTCGCGAGCACGGCATCGGCAAGGGTGCGGCAGGGGCGCGTGCGCGCCGGCGTCCCATTGAACAAGGTCGGCTGTCCGAGTGCGCCGACCCAGCGTTCGCCATTGATCGGCTGGTCGATGATGCCGAGGATCGGCCAGCCATCCTGGAGCAGCGCGATCAGCGTGCCGAAGATCGGGCGACCCGCCATGAAGCTGACGGTGCCGTCGATCGGGTCGAGCACCCATTGGCGCGACGCGTCGGGGCGCTCGGCGCCATATTCCTCGCCGATGATCCCGTCGCGCGGCGCCTCGGCATCGAGCAGGCGGCGCATCGCGGCCTCGGCGGCGCGGTCGGCCTCGGTCACGGGCGAGGCATCGGCCTTGGCCTCGTGCGTCCAGTTGGAGCGGAAGAGCGGACGGATCGCTTCGCCGGCGGCGTCGGCAAGGCGATTGGCGAGGGTAAGGTCTGATGTGATCGACATGGCCCTGCGCTAGCTCAGCCGGCCTCCGGCCGCCAGTCCATGCAAACCTATTGCACCGACCGAAGCCTGATTTTATCAATTTTACAATATTGGTATAAACTGTAAAATCACTCATATGCCGGGTGACTTTCCCCTCGATCCGATTGTCGCGACCTTCGCGCGCTACGGATTGCGCAAGACGTCGATGGAGGACGTCGCGCGCGCACTCGGTGTGTCGCGGCAAGCACTCTATAACCGGCATGGATCGAAGGGGGCACTGGTCGATTGGGCGACCAAATGCCTGATCGACAGCTCGCTGGCCGCCGCGCTCGCCAGCATCGACCAGCCCGCAAAGACGCTCGTCGAACGTCTGACCGACGCGCTCGACGCATGGGCAGGCCGGCACATGGACGCCCTTCACGCCTCGCCACAAGGCACCGAGATCGTGGCGACGCTCCAGCGCGATCCGCCGGAGGCGGTCCGGGCGGCCGAGCGCCGACTCGTCGCCGCGATGGCCGAAGCGATCCGCTTCAGCGGGCCGGGCTCGGCGGTGTCGCGCGCGGGCAGCATGGCGCAGGCTCTATGCTGGACGGCGCGCGGGCTGGTGCATGCCGTGCCCGATCATGCGACCTTCCGGCGGCAGCTCGATCATATCGTCGGCGCGCTCGTCGCGCGCTGACGCGATCAGTCGAACAGCGAGGAGACGCTCGATTCGTCGGCGATGCGCTTGATTGCTTCGCCGAGCAAAGGTGCGACGGTGAGCGCGCGAACCTTGCTGCTGTCGTTCACCGCGTCGGTCGGCTGGATCGAATCGGTGATGACGAGTTCGGTAAGCTCGCTCGCATCGACGCGCGCGACTGCGCCGCCCGACAGGACGCCGTGCGTACAATAGGCGACGACGCCCTCGGCGCCCGCGGCCTTCAGCGCGGCGGCGGCGTTGCAGAGCGTGCCCGCCGAATCGACGATATCGTCGATCAGGATGCAGAAGCGGCCCTTCACGTCGCCGATGATGTTCATCACTTCCGATTCGCCGGCGCGCTCGCGGCGCTTGTCGACGATCGCCAGCGGCGCGTTGTCGAGCCGCTTGGCGAGCGCGCGCGCGCGGACCACGCCGCCGACGTCGGGCGACACGACCATCAGATTCTTGCCCGCAAAGCGCGCCTGGATGTCGGCGCTCATCACCGGCGCGGCATAGAGGTTGTCGGTCGGGATATCGAAGAAGCCCTGGATCTGCCCGGCGTGCAGGTCGATCGCGAGGACGCGGTCGGCGCCCGAAGTGGTGATCAGGTTCGCGACGAGCTTTGCCGAGATGGGGGTGCGCGGGCCGGGCTTCCGGTCCTGGCGGGCATAGCCGAAATAGGGGACGACCGCGGTGATGCGTTTCGCCGAGGCGCGGCGCAGCGCGTCGTTGATGATGAGCAGCTCCATCAGATTGTCGTTCGCGGGGAAATTCGTCGGCTGAACGACGAAGACATCCTGACCGCGGACATTCTCATGGATTTCGACGAAGACCTCTTCGTCGGCGAAGCGGCGTACGCTGGTGTCGGTCAGCGGCAGTTCCAGATAGTCCGCGATCGCGCGGGCGAGGGGGAGGTTGCTGTTGCCGGAGATGAGTTTCATGCGCTGCGAAGCCCTTTCGCGCGGAGTGGGATTGCGCGCCCCCTTAGCCAGCGCGGGCCGATAGGGGAAGGGGTTAAAGCCCGATCCGCCGCGCGCGCCGCAGTTGAAATCGGCGCGCGTCGGCCTAAACCACCGGCATGACACAAAAGCTCACCATCGTTCTTTCGCAAATGACGCAGGTCGTGGGCGACCTCGCCGCCAACGCCGCCGCGATGCGCGACGTCCGCGCGCGGCATCCGGGCGCCGACCTGATTCTGTATCCCGAGCTCCAGCTGATCGGTTATCCGCCCGAGGATCTGGTGCTCAAGCCCGCGCTCGCGGAGCGCGCCGCGACGATGCTCGCCGAACTTGCTGCCGATACCGCCGACGGCGGCCCGGCGATTCTCGTCGGCTCGGTCGAGTGGGAGGAGGGCAGCCTCTATAATATCGTCGCGTTGCTCGACGGCGGCCGGATCGTCGCGACGCGGCGCAAGCACGAGCTCCCCAATTACGGCACCTTCGACGAAAAGCGCGTCTTCGTCCCCGGGCCGCTCCCCGATATCGTCGAATGGCGCGGCGTGAGGCTTGGCCTGCCGATCTGCGAGGATGGCTGGTTGCCGAAGGTTTGCCAGCACCTGGTGGGGCAGGGCGCCGAACTGCTCATCTCGGTCAACGGCAGCCCCTATGAGATCGACAAGGACGAGCGGCGTCTGACGCAGGTGTTCGCGGGCCGCGTCGCCGAAACCTCGCTGCCCGTTATTTTTCTCAACCGCGTCGGCGGGCAGGACGAGATCGTGTTCGACGGCTGCTCGTTCGTGCTGAACAGCGACGGGACGACGGCGCACCGGTTGACCGACTGGGAGCCCGAGGAGCGGGTCACGCACTGGACCAAGGGCGCCGACGGCTGGACGTGCGCGACGGGCGCGATCGCCGAATGGGAATCGCATCCCGCCGATATCTACAGCGCGATGATCATATCCTTGCGCGATTATGTCGAACGCAACCGTTTCCCCGGCGTCGTGCTCGGCCTGTCGGGCGGAATCGATTCGGCGATCTGCGCGGCGATCGCCGCCGATGCGCTCGGTCCCGACAAGGTGTGGTGCGTGATGATGCCGAGCCGCTTCACCAGCCAGACCAGCCTCGACGATGCCGCGGGCTGCGCGGCGATGATCGGGTGCAAGCTCGACACCATCTCGATCGTCCCCGCGGTCGAGGCGTTCGACGCGATGCTCGCGGGCAGCTTCGCCGACAAGGACGTCGACATCACCGAGGAAAATGTCCAGTCGCGCATCCGCGGCGTCACCCTGATGGCGCTCAGCAACAAATTCGGCCCGATGCTGCTCACGACGGGCAACAAGAGCGAGATGAGCGTCGGCTATGCGACGATCTATGGCGACATGGCGGGCGGCTATAATCCGCTGAAGGACGCGTATAAAATGACGGTGTTCGCGGTGGCGAAATGGCGCAACGAAAATGTGCCGCGCTTGTCGCGCAACCCGGTGACCCCCGTGATGCCCGATACCATCATCACCAAGCCGCCGAGCGCCGAGCTGCGCCCCGACCAGAAGGACGAGGACAGCCTGCCGCCCTATGCCGACCTCGACCGCATGCTGCATATGCTCGTCGAGGAGGAAGCGAGCGTCGATGATGTCGTGGCGAAATATGGCTTCGATCGCGATGCGGTGGCGCGGATCGAACGCCTGTTGATGCTCGCCGAGTATAAGCGCCGCCAAGCGCCGCCGGGGGTGAAGCTGTCGACGCGTAATTTTGGGCGCGACCGGCGCTATCCGATTACGCACGGCTTCCGGACGGCGTAGCGCAGCGTGGCGAACTGGCTCACCGGGATTGGGTATGCGCTGTCGATCGTCAGTGTGGCGCTGCTCGCGTGGGCCGCATGGCCCGCGCCCGATGAGGATCGCGCGTTGGTCGGCGCCGTGATCGCCGGCGCCGCGCTATCGGTCGTCGGCATGGCGCTGCGCTGGGCCGCGCACATCGTCCAGAACCGCAAGATCGCGGAAGACGACTGACGGCGGCCGAATATGCGGTTATAGGCGCGGCGCATGACCGTCGTTACCCGTTTCGCCCCTTCGCCGACCGGCACCCTGCATGTCGGCAATGTCCGCACCGCGCTGCACAATTGGCTGTGGGCGCGAAAGCATGGCGGGCGTTTCCTGCTGCGCATCGACGACACCGACCTCGAACGCTCGAAAGAGGAATATGTCGACGCGATTCGCGCCGACCTCGCGTGGCTCGGCTTCGACATCGACGGCGAGGAACGCCAGTCGGCGCGTTTCGCGCTCTATGAGGCCGAGTTCGAAAAGCTGAAGGCGGCGGGGCGCGTCTATGCGTGTTACGAGACGCCCGAAGAGCTCGACATTCGCCGCAAGATATTGCTCTCGCGCGGCCTGCCGCCGGTTTACGAGCGCAAACCCGAGGGTGCGCCGATCCCCGAGGGCGCTCAGCCGCACTGGCGCTTCCGGCTCGACCAGGACGCGGCGATCGAGTGGACCGACATGGTCCGCGGACCGCAGCATTTCGAGCCGAAGACGATGTCCGACCCGGTGGTGCGGCGCGCCGACGGCAGCTGGCTCTACCTGCTGCCGAGCGTGATCGACGATATCGCGATGGGGATCACGCATGTCGTGCGCGGCGAGGATCACGTCTCGAACACCGCTTCGCAGGTCCAGATGTTCGCCGCGCTCGGCGCGACGCCGCCCGCCTTTGCGCACGAGGCGCTGCTCGTCGGGACCGAGGGCAAATTGTCGAAGCGGCTGGGTTCGCTCGGCATGGCCAGCCTGCGCGAAGACGGGATCGAACCGATCGCGCTCGTTGCGTTGCTCGCGCGGCTCGGGACAAGCGATCCGGTCGAGCCGGTGACGCAGGTTGCGCCGTTGGTCGAAAGCATCGATTTCGCGCGCTTCGGCCGCGCCCCCGCGCGCTTCGACGAGGCCGAGCTGGCGCTGCTCAACCAGAAGATATTGCATCACATCGACCATGCGGCGATCGCGGACCGCCTGCCCGCCGCGATCACCGAAGCGCGCTGGAATGCGATTCGCCCGAACCTGACGACGGTGGCCGAGGCAGCCGAGTGGGTGCCCGTGTTCGATGGCCCCTTCGCGCCGCCACCCGTCGAAGCGGCCGACCGGGCGGTGCTGGGCGCCGCGGCGCAGGCCACACCCGCGATCGACTGGGGCTCCGACCCCTGGCATGCGCTCACCGGCGCGGTGAAGGAGGCGACGGGGGCAAAGGGCCGCGCGCTCTTCCTGCCGCTGCGCCGCGCGCTCACCGGGCGCGACCATGGCCCCGACATGGCCGAGCTGTTGCCGCTGATCGACAAGGATCAGGCGGTGGTGCGGCTTTCCGCCGCCTAGGTCTCCCACAGCATCGCGTGAAAGCTTGTTTACCGATCCACTTGACATGTGACGTGATGTTATAATATCACTTCATTCTGACCTGGCCGACAACAACGGTCGGAACGCGGCGGGGCCGGGTCATACAGGCAAGGAGAGAGGCCATGACCCTGATACCCCTGATTTCGGCGATTATGACGGCGCCCGAGGCGACCACCGCGCCCGCCGGCGCGGCGGTGCCGCTGCCCCGCAACAGCTATGGCAGCGACGCCCGCCACCACCCCGTCGCGGCGCTGTTCGCCGTCGGGCTGCCCGCCGCGCTCGTCGTCGCGGTCGCGCTGTCGCCGATGATTATTGAGATGGCGCCGAAGAGCAAGCCGATGACCGGCACGCTGGTCGAGCTCCAGAAACCGATTGATCCGCCGCCCCCCAAACAGGCCGACGATGTCGAGCCAACGCCGCGGACCGCATCGACGCCCGACGTCGTCGTCCCGGTCTTTCCGACAACACCGCTGACGGAACCCTGGGCCGATACGGGCCCCTCGATACCCGACGTCGGCCCCGTTGATCCCGGCCCGCCGGCGCGCGCAGCCGATCCGCCAACGATACCCAAGCTGGTGCTCGCGCAGCTCGACCAACGTTATGCGGATCTCTTCCAGCCCGATTATCCCGCGCGCGCCCAGCGCGAGGGGATCGAGGGCGTCGCGGTCGTCCGCGTGCTGATCGGCACCGACGGACGGGTGAAGGCGGTCGAGCTGATCAGCGCCGACGATCCGGCGTTTTTCGAGGCGACGAAACGGCGTGCGCTGGCCAAGTGGCGCTTCAAGCCCGCGACGCGCGGCGGGGTGGCCGAGGAAAGCTGGAAGGAAATGCGCGTCCGTTTCGAGATCAAGAACGCCTAAGGCCATAAACCTGACCCCTCCGGACGGGCGGCCGATGTGCCGCCCGTCCTTCCTTTCGCTTGACAGAAAGGCCGAATCCCGCCAAAGGCGCCCGGATATTGAGGGGCGGCGCGGCGTCGCGCGGCCCTTTCATGTTTTTCACACCAACGTCGGGGCCCTAGTCCCGCCGCATCCCTCGGACCTCCGGTGGATGTGCAGTTAATTCGAGGAACAGGGCCATGGCCAAGCCGACGACCGTCAAGATCAAGCTGGTGAGCACCGCCGACACGGGCTTTTTCTATGTCACGAAAAAGAACCCGCGCACGATGACCGAAAAAATGTCGGTGCGGAAGTACGACCCGCGTGTCCGCAAGCACGTCGAGTTCAAGGAAGCCAAGATCAAGTGATGCATTTCCTCGTGCGCTGAAGCGCGCGGGTTAGAAATGCGTCATCCCGGCGAAAGCCGGGATCCCGAAGGGCGGCCGCGTGCCGCCCTTTTTCGTGCCCGGAGAATGGCGGCTTTGGGTGGGAAGCGGCCACCCCAACGTTCGTCATTCCCGCGAAAGCGGGAACCCAGTAGCAACGGCAGCTCGCTGGGTCCCCCGCTTTCGCGGGGATGACGAAGTAGAGGTGGAGCGGCAACTAACGGCCGTTCGCCCGGCGCCGCCACGCCCCCGCCCGCCCGCGGTCGGCGTCAGAAATCGCGCAGCGGCCGGCGCGCGACGTCATTCTCGATGATGTGCCGGATCGTGATCAGCGTCTTGAACGAATGCACACCCTTGTCCTCGCCCAGCGCGCGGCGCGTGAAGGCGTCATATTCCTCCATTGAGCCGATCTGCACCTTCAGCAGGAAATCATCGTCGCCGGTCACGTCCCACGCCCCCGTGATTTCGGGGTGGCGGGCGATCTCGCGCGCGAATGCGTCCATAGTCTGCGGCCCGGCCTGTTGCATCCGGACGAGGATATGCATGGTGAGCGCCGATCCGGTCAGCGCCGGATCGACCACCGCGATATCGGCAACGATCACTTTTTCCTCGCGCATCCGGCGCAGGCGGCGGAGCACCGCCGACAGCGACAGCCCGACCTTGTCGGCAAGGATTCGCGCGGGCTGGAGATTGTCGTGCCGCACCAGCGCGAGCAGCCGGCGGTCGAAATCGTCGAGGTCGATCATTTTTCGCATGAACTAAACAATAGCGCGAAAATTGGTCGCCCGCACGATCAATTTCGGCGCCGATCGCCGCATTTGCCGGGGTAGATGGGATTCGTCCGGGCCGCCCCCTCCCCATCTTCCGCGGACCCGGATGAAGGAGACATAAGATGACCCATAACACCCCCGAAACGCGCTGGATCACCCGCATCTGGACCGCCGCCGTCACGGCCTCGGAGGCCGCCGTCGCTATCCACTATTCGGCGCCGTGGCTGCGCACCGCCGCACCGCGGCGTTCGGAACGGACCGCCCGCGACGCTTGCGCCGCCTGACGGTCCTTTCCTTCCCCCGCGGCGGTCAGCAGCGACGCTTGCGGTCGATCTCGCGGCCGAGCAGCGCGCCGCCGGCGGCACCGAGGATCGTGCCCGTCGCGCGGTCGCCCCGGCTATCGATTTCGCGGCCCAGCAGGGCGCCGGCGGCACCGCCGACGATCAGCCCCGTCGTGCCGCTGGTACGGCAGTTCCGATAATATCGGCCTTCGCGGTGACGCCGATATTCGCGGCGATCCTGCCAGCGGTCATGGTCGCGGTCGTAATGCCCGTGCCGATGGTGGCGGCTGCGCGCCTCGGCTTCGGTCGGCATGGCGGCCAGCGTCGTCGCGCCGATCAACGCCGTCAAGGCCAGCCTCTTCATCAAAAACATCTTATGTCCTTCCATCCTGAACCCCCGCGATCAGGATTAGGAAAAGAAAGCTGGCCGGTGGCTGAACCGGCCGTGCGCTCACCGCCCGCGCCAGCGACTCGCCGATGATTTTGGGCGGCCCGTCGCAATCGACGTCGGGCGATCGAAAAAAGGCTAGGCGAAGGCTCCGACGCTTTCGATGAACTTGATCACCGAAATCGGTTTGGACACATAGGCTTCGGCGCCCGCCGCCTTGATCTGCTCCTCGTCGCCCTTCCCCGCATAGGCGGTGACCGCCATGATCGGCACCGCGCGCAAGGTCAGGTCGGCCTTCATCTGGCCGATCAGGTCGAGCCCGCTGACATGCGGCAACTGGATGTCCATGATGATCAGGTCGGGCGACACTTCGCGCGCCTTGGCCAGCGCGTCGCGTCCGTCGCGCACCGGATGCGCGCTATAGCCATGGGCGTTGAGCAGGTCGCAGAAGAGGCGAAGGTTGAGCTCATTATCTTCGACGACCAGGATGGTCTTGCCCATGTTACTTATGTTCCCCACCTTGCGTACGCGGCCCGTTTAGGCGAATCGGCGGCATGACACAATTAGGGACACACGACTTGCACGATGGCGATGCCGCGCTGGCGCTTCAGGCGCTCGGCTGGATTTTGAGCGACGAACCGCGCGCCGAACGGCTGCTTGGCCTGACCGGGCTCGCCCCCGACGAACTGCGCGCCTCGCTCGGTGAGCAGGCGACGCTCGCGGCGATCCTGTCGTTCCTCACGGGCCACGAAAACGACCTTGTCGCCTGCGCCGATGCGTTGCAGGTGCCGCCTGCCAGCATCGCTGCCGCCGCCCAGAGACTTGAAGGAACCACCGCATGAACCGCCCGCTCGTCATCACCGATTGCGACGAGGTGCTGATGCACATGGTCGTCCCCTTCGCCGAATGGGTCGACGCCGAACATGGCGTGATCTTCCGCATCGAAGACGCGAGCTTCGCGAACGCGCTGAAACGCAAGGAATGCGGCACACCGCTCGAGGCCGCCGAAGTGTGGCCGTTGCTCGATGGTTTCTTCCGCCGGGAAATGACGCGGCAATATCCGATCGCCGGTGCGCTCGCGGCGATGGCGGCGATCGGCGCCGAGGCCGATATCGTTGTGCTCACCAACGTCGGCCCCGAACATCAGCAGGCGCGCATCGAACAGCTCGCGCTCCACGATTTCCACGCGCCGGTTATCGGCAGCCGCGGGGGCAAGGGCGAACCGGTGCGCCGCCTGATCGAGCAATATCAGCCTTCGGTCGCTGTCTTCATCGATGACCTTGCGGGCCATCATATGTCGGTCGCGCAGGAGGCGCCCGACGTGTGGCGGCTCCATCTCGTCGGCGAGCCGGCGATCGCGGGCAAGATCGCGCCCGCGAAGCACGCGCATGCGCGCATCGACGACTGGACGGCGGCGCGCGACTGGATCCTGGCGCGCCTCGCCGAAAACATCCCCGCCCCGGCCCCCGAACCGGTTTAAGACAAGGACAGATCATGGATATCGCCGCCAAAATCGCCGAACTCGGCCTCGAACTCCCCAAGCCCGCCGCGCCGGTCGCCGCCTATGTGCCCGTCGTCGAGCATAATGGCCTGCTCTATGTCAGTGGCCAGTTGCCGTTCCGCGACGGGCAGGTCGTCACCGGCCGTCTGGGCGAAGATGTCGACGTCGCGGGCGGGCAGGATGCCGCGCAGCGCGTCGCGCTGATGCTCGTTGCCCAGATCGGGCAGGCGCTCGGCGGCGACTGGTCGCGTGTCGAGCGCGTCGTCAAGCTCGGTGTGTTCGTCAACAGCACCCCCGGCTTCACCGATCAGGCGAAGGTCGCCAATGGCGCCTCGGACCTGTTCGAAGCGCTGTTCGGCGAAGCGGGCCGCCACGCGCGCGCCGCGGTCGGCGTCACGGTGCTGCCGCTCGGCGCCGCGGTCGAGGCCGACGCGATCGTCGCGGTGAAGCCCGCGTAAGAATCCCGGTGGCAGAGGCCGACCCACCCGCGCGCACGATATCGCTCGGAACCGGCGTCGCCGCCATCGACGCCGCGGCATGGGACGCGTTGCACGATGGCGGCAATCCGTTCGTCGGCCACGCCTTCCTGTCGCTGCTCGAGCAATCGGGCAGCGTCGGGGCGGGTACGGGCTGGCAGGCGGCGCCCTTGCTCGTCGAGGATGCCGGCGGCGCGCTCGTCGCCGCGGCGCCCGCGTACCTCAAGTCGCACAGCCAGGGCGAATATGTGTTCGACCATGCCTGGGCCGACGCCTGGGCACGCGCGGGCGGCGATTATTATCCGAAACTGCAGATCGCGGCGCCCTTCACCCCCGTGCCGGGGCCGCGCTTGCTGTCCAACGACCGAGGGGACGCACTGTTGCTGCTCCGCGCCGCCGAGGCGGTCGTGCGGCAGAACGGGCTGTCGTCGGCGCACGCCACTTTTGTGGCGCCCGAGCAGATGCCGCTGTTCGAGGAAGCGGGCTGGCTCGTCCGCCGCGATATCCAGTTTCATTTTGCGAACGCGGGCTACCACAGTTTCGACGACTTCCTCGCCACGCTGAATTCGGCGAAGCGCAAGCAGCTCCGCAAGGAACGGCTGCGCGCGGTCGACGGTCTGCGGATCGAGGAGCTGACGGGCGACGCGATCGGTCCCGAACATTGGGACGCGATGTGGCTTTTCTATCAGGACACCGGTGCGCGCAAATGGGGGCATCCGTACCTCACGCGCGAAGCGTTCGACCTGATGGGCGAGCGGATGGCGGAGCAGATCATCCTGCTGATCGCTTATGACGGCGAGGAAAGGCCGGTCGCGGGTGCGCTGCACTTCGTCGGCGCCGACACGCTCTACGGCCGCTATTGGGGCTGTCTCGTCGAGATTCCCTATCTGCATTTCGAATTATGTTATTATCGCGCGATCGACATTGCGATCGCGCACGGCCTGCGGCGCGTCGAGGCGGGCGCGCAGGGCGGGCACAAGCTCGCGCGCGGCTATGGCCCCGTCGCGACATGGTCGGCGCATTTCATCGCCGATCCGGGATTTCGCCGCGCGGTCGCCGATTATCTCGAACAGGAACGCCGCGCCGAAGAAAGTGAAATGGAGTGGCTGGAAGGGCAGACGCCCTTCAAGCGAAAGGATTAGGCCGCGAAACGGCGCGCGGCAGGACGGCGGGCGGTCTCGTCGAGCCAGGCGCGCGCCTGGCGCTGCGCCTCGGCGATTTCGCCCGGCGACATCTCGTCCGACAAGTCGGCGCGGCACTGCTGGCCTTCGATATTGCCGCCGAGCGCGGCGAGGTTGAACCATTTATGCGCCTGGATCAGGTCGACATCGACCCCGCCGGTGCCGGTCGAAAAAGCGATGCCGAGATCGAAATAGGCATTGGCGTCGCCGCGCGCGGCGTCGAGCAGACGGCTCTCGATCAGATATTGGGCAGACTTCAGACTGTTCGCCATGATAACCCCCTTTGCCTCCACCCCACATGGAGACCTCGGGGTCCAAAGTTGCGGTTTATGGTCAACAAAGCGTTAACGGCGATCCGACTTTTTTGTGGATATCGTCCGAAGCTCCCGGAAATCCGTGGGTTTTGGCGTTAATCGCCGACCGGAAGATTGTCGATCAGCCGCGTTTTTCCGATCCGTGCCGCCGCCAGAAGCCGCGCGGGCTTGTGAAAAGCGTCCAGTCTCTCGAGGCTGTCGGCATCGGCGAGCGCGACATAGTCGACGCTGTCGAAGCCCCCCCCGACGATCACCGTCTCGGCCCTGGCGAGCGCTTCGTCGACATCGGCGCCGCCCGCGATCGCTTGCGCCGCGGTGTTCAGCGCACGCGGAAAGATGGTTGCCGCCGTGCGCTGTTCGGGGGAGAGATAGGCGTTGCGCGATGACAGCGCGAGGCCGTCGGTGTCGCGCGCGATCGGCGCCCCCAAAATGTCGATGCCGAAGTCGAGGTCGCGCGCCATGCGGCGGATGATCGCGAGCTGCTGCCAGTCCTTTTCGCCGAAGATCGCCACGTCGGGCCGCACCTGGTTGAACAATTTGGCAACGACGGTCGCGACGCCGTCGAAATGGCCGGGGCGCGCGGCGCCGCAATAATCGGCGCCGAGTTCGGCGACCTCGATATGCGTGCTGTGTCCGCCGGGATACATGACGCTGACATCGGGCGCCCAAAGCAGGCTGGTGCCTTCCTCGACCAGCATCGCCGCATCGCGCGCCTCGTCGCGCGGATAAGCGGCGAAATCCTCGTTGGGGCCGAATTGCGTCGGATTGACGAAAATCGACACCACCGCGTGGTCGGCGACGCGCTTTGCCATGCGCACGAGCGAGAGGTGGCCATCGTGCAGCGACCCCATCGTCGGGACCAGAGCGACGCTCTTTCCTCCCTGCTTTAGTGCCGTAACGGCACGGTGCAGCATCGCGATGTCACGGATGATTTGCACGGCTGGTCGCCCTCCGATATTGGCGCGACTATATCACTTCGCGCGCCGGCCGCCATGCCGCGCAAACAGGAAAATCGCAACGCCCCATGACGACCTCAGCGACGAAGCCCGCACCGCACCGCATCATCTTTGCCAATGAAAAGGGCGGGACGGGGAAATCGACTTGCGCCGTGCATTTCGCGGTCGCGCTGGCGAGCCAGGGCTGGCGCGTCGCAGGCATCGATCTCGACCCGCGTCAGCGCACCTTCCACCGCTATCTCGAAAATCGCGAGAATACCGCGAAGCGCCGCGAGATCGCGCTGCCGACCCCGCGCTTCGAGGTGTTCACCGGCTCGACGATCGAAGAACTCGACGACCAGGTCGCGGCGCTGAGCGAAGACGTCGATTATCTAATCGCCGACACCCCGGGCCGCGACGATGTCTTTGCGCGCCACCTCGCGACGAGCGCCGACACGCTCGTCACCCCGATCAACGACAGCTTCATCGATTTCGACCTGATCGGACAGGTCGATCCCGAAACCTTTCAGGTCACCCGCCCCAGCTTCTATTCCGAACTGATCTGGGACGCGCGCAAGACGCGCGCGAAGACCGACGGGCGGACGATGGACTGGATCATCCTGCGCAACCGTCTCCAGCATGTCGACGCGCACAATATGCGCCGCGTCGGCGAGGCATTGACCCAGTTGTCGCGTCGCGTCGGTTTCCGCGTCATCCCGGGGCTCGGCGAGCGCGTCATCTATCGCGAGCTTTTCCCGGCTGGCCTCACCCTGCTCGACAAGGCGCACCTTGGCGGCATGGGGATTGGCCACGTCGTCGCGCGGCAGGAACTCCGTGAGGCGATGGGTGGACTGAACCTCCCGGTGCGCGAAAGATTGCATCCGGACGGGGATTTGTTCGCCGCCGCCTGACCCTTTCTCTCCCCAAGAGGATCAAAGATGACGCACAATTTCCACCCGACGATGCTGCGCGAATATGACATCCGCGGGGTCGTTGGCGACACGCTGTCCGACAAGGATGCCTATGCCATCGGCCGCAGCTTCGCGACGCTGGTCCGCCGCGCGGGCGGCAAGCGCATTGCCGTCGGCTATGACGGCCGCCTCTCGTCGCCGATGCTCGCCGACGCGCTGATTGCCGGGATCAACGACGCGGGCGCCGACGCGCTCAATGTCGGGCTCGGGCCGACGCCGATGCTCTATTATGCCGCGTCAACCGAGGATGTGGAGGGCGGCATACAAATAACCGGCAGCCACAATCCCCCCGACTATAATGGCTTCAAATTTGTGATGCAGGGGCGTCCCTTCTACGGCGCCGATATCCTGGGCATCGGTGAAATGGCCGCCGCGGGCGACTGGGAGGCGGGCGAAGGCACGTCGCAGAGCATCGATATCGTCGACGCCTATGTCGACCGGCTGGTCGAGGGCTTCGCCGGCGGCGCCTTCCGCATCGGCTGGGACGCCGGCAACGGCGCCGCGGGCACCGTCATCGAGAAACTCACCGCGCGCCTTCCGGGCGAGCACCACCTGCTTTTTACCGACATCGACGGCCATTTTCCGAACCACCATCCCGATCCCACCGAAGAGAAGAATCTCGCCGATCTGCGCAAGCTCGTCGCGGAGAAGAGCCTCGACTTCGGCGTCGCTTTCGATGGAGACGGCGACCGCATCGGCGCGATCGACGGCGAAGGCCGCGTGATCTGGGGCGACCAGCTCCTGCAAATCTATGCCGCGGCGGTGCTGAAGGACCTGCCCGGTGCGACCGTCATCGCCGACGTGAAGGCGAGCCAGGCGCTGTTCGACCGCGTCGCCGAACTTGGTGGCAAACCGCTGATGTGGAAGACCGGCCACAGCCTGATCAAGGCGAAGATGAAGGAAACCGGCAGTCCGCTCGCGGGCGAGATGAGCGGGCATATCTTCTTCGCCGACCGCTATTATGGTTATGACGATGCACCCTATGCCGCGGTGCGGTTGATCGAGGCGGCGACGAAGCTCGGGCAGAGCGTCACCGAATTGCGCGGCAATATGGCGCCGATGGTCAACACCCCCGAAATGCGCTTCCAGGTCGACGAGAGCCGCAAATTCGCCATTGTGGATGAAGTCCTCGACCGGCTCACGGCATCGGGCGCGCAGGTCGACCGCACCGACGGCGCGCGCGTGCTCACCGACGACGGCTGGTGGCTGCTCCGCGCCTCGAACACGCAGGATGTGCTCGTCGCGCGCGCCGAAGCCAAGGACGAGGCGGCACTGACGCGGCTGCTCGCGGCGATCGACGAGCAGCTTGCGCTGTCGGGGATCGTGCGCGGGCCGCAGGCGGCGCACTAGGCTCCTGCTCCCCTCCCTTTCAGGGAGGGGTCGGGGGTGGGTATGCGGATGGAAAGAACGCCTTCGGCGACCCACCCCTAACCCCTCCCTGAAAGGGAGGGGAACGGCCCTGCAAAAATCTTGCCAGATTGACCTTGGCCGCGTCGCTGGGGTAACGCCGCCCGGGGGCTAGAAACGGAACCGACCGACCTATGACCGACGACGAATCCAATGCGGGCACGCTGACCGAGAGTGATCATGGCGTCACCGAGCACAAGGCGCATGTCCGCGAGGATGCCGCCGCGGGCAACGGTCTCGCGGTCATTTCGATCGCCAAAAGCTATGACAAGCGCACCGTCCTCTCCGACGTGTCGCTGTCGGTCGGCAAGGGCGAGGTGGTCGGCCTGCTCGGTCCCAACGGCGCGGGCAAGACGACCTGCTTCTATTCGATCATGGGGCTGGTGAAGCCCGACGCCGGGCGCATCATGCTCGACGGCGCCGACATCACCGCGCTGCCGATGTATCGCCGCGCGATCCTCGGCCTCGGCTATCTGCCGCAGGAAACCTCGATCTTTCGCGGCATGACGGTCGAGCAGAATATCGGCGCGGTGCTCGAACTCAGCGAGCCCGACAAGATCGCGCGCGAACGGCGCATGGAAGAATTGCTCGACGAATTCGGCCTCACGCGCCTCCGCGATTCGGCGGCGATGGCGCTTTCGGGCGGCGAACGGCGCCGCGCCGAAATCGCCCGCGCGCTCGCGGCCAACCCGTCGATCATGCTGCTCGACGAACCTTTTGCTGGCATCGACCCCTTGTCGATCAGCGACATTCGCGATCTGGTCGTGGACCTCAAGACGCGCGGCATCGGCGTGCTGATCACCGACCATAATGTGCGCGAGACGCTCGACCTCGTCGACCGCGCCTGCATCATCTACGACGGCAAGGTGCTGCTTGCCGGCTCCCCGGAAGAGCTCGTCGCCGACCCCGAGGTGCGTCGCCTCTATCTCGGCGAGGGCTTCTCTTTGTAATGTTATGACACGCTGATGGCGTTGGGACCGCGCCTCGATCTCCGCCAGTCGCAATCGCTGGTGATGACGCCGCAGCTGCAGCAAGCGATCAAGCTGCTGGCACTGTCGAATCTCGAACTCGAAGCCTATCTGGCCGAGGCGCTCGAAGGCAATCCGCTGCTCGATACGGCGTCGGCCGACAGCGACGGCAGCGCGGGCGATCCCGATGGCGTGCCTGGCGGCGACGCACCGGCGGCCGAGGCCGCGACGCTCGACGCCGATCAGGCGCTGGCGGCCGACGGTGGCACCGCGAACGATCTCGACGTCGACCTTGCCGCCGAAAGCTTCCACCACGACAGCGCGAGCGACAATGTCGGCCTGTCGGGGAGCGGCGAGGATATCGATTTCGACAGCTTCGCCGAGCATGAGGGCACGCTGCACGACCATCTGCTCGCGCAGGTCGGCGAACGTTTCAGCGGGATCGAGGCGATCGTCGCGGGGCAACTTGTCGCGCTGATCGACGAGGCGGGCTATCTGCGCGCCGACCTCACTGAACTCGCCGCGCAGCTCGGCGTTCCGCTCGCCTTGCTCGAAGAGATACTCGCGGGCATCCAATGCTTCGACCCGTCGGGCGTCGGCGGGCGCGACCTCGCCGAATGCATCGCGATCCAGGCGCGCGAGGCCGACCGCTACGACCCGGCGATGGCAACGATGATCGCGCACCTCGATCTCGTCGCGAAGGGCGCCTTTCCGCAACTGAAGCGCATCTGCGGGGTCGACGACGAGGATCTTACCGACATGATTCGCGAACTGCGCGGCTATGATCCCAAGCCCGGGCTCAAATTCGGCGGCGATGGCGCCCCGGCGGTCGTCCCCGACCTCTATATCCGCCAGACCGCGAAGGGCTGGGCGGTCGAGATCAACAGCGGCACGCTGCCGCGCCTTCTCGTCAACCGCCGCTATTATACCGAACTCGCGCAGGGCGCCGCGGCGAAGAACAAGGCGTGGCTCTCCGAACAGCTCGCGGGCGCCAACTGGCTCGTCCGCGCGCTCGACCAGCGCCAGCGCACGATCGTCAGGGTCGCGAGCGCAATCGTGAAGCAGCAGGAAGGCTTCTTCCTCCACGGCGTCGCGCATATGCGCCCGCTGACCCTGCGTCAGGTCGCCGAGGAAATCGGCATGCACGAATCGACCGTCAGCCGCGTCACGAGCAACAAATATCTGAGCTGCGCGCGCGGGCTGTTCGAGCTCAAATATTTCTTCTCGAGCGGCATTTCGGACACGCAAGGCGACGGTGCGGTGTCGGCGGAGGCGGTGAAGAGCCGGATCAAGGCGATGATCGAGGCCGAGGACGGCAAGGCGATTCTGTCGGATGAAACGATCGCGCAGAAACTCTCGGCCGAGGGCCACGACATCGCGCGGCGCACCGTCGTCAAATATCGTGAGGCGATGGGTTATGGCTCGTCGGTGCAGCGGCGGCGGCAAAAGGCGCTGGCGGGGTAGCATATCGTCGCCCCCGCGAAGGCGGGGGCCGCAGGCGGTGTAGCGCGAGGCCGATGGCGGTCCCCGCCTTCGCGGGGACGACGTTTTCTCCTCGCAGCCGGTTGACTTTTTACCCGCTTCCCCATAGTTGCGCCGCTTCGCGTCAATACGCCAAGATTTACGGACAGAGATCATGAAGATTCGCAACAGCCTGAAGTCGCTGAAGGACCGCCACCGGGATAACCGCGTTATCCGCCGCCGTGGCCGCACCTATGTGATCAACAAGACCAACCGCCGCTTCAAGGCGCGCCAGGGCTAATGCCCCTGCGCGGGGTGATTTCGCCCCGTTTGTTTTTGATGAACAGCGTTACGCCGTCGGAGGCTTCCGGCGGCGCTTTCGCGTGTCTGGAGGCTGCATGATTCGGCAGAGTGTGATCTTCGACGTCGGCCGCGTCCTGTTCGACTGGGACCTGCGCTATCTGTTCGCCAAGCTGATCGCCGACGAGGGCCAGCTCGAATGGTTCGTGACGAATGTCGTCACGCCCGGATGGCATTTCCAGCACGACGCGGGCCGCCCGCTCGCCGAGATGGTGCCCGAACGGAAAGCTGAGTTTCCCGATCATGCGCCGCTGATCGACGCCTATGCGACGCGCTTCAACGAGACGATTCCGGGGCCGATGCCCGGCAGCCTCCAACTCGTCGAGCGCCTCGACGCCGCGGGCGTGCCGCTGTTCGCGATCACCAACTTCGGCCATGAATTCTGGGAAGGCTTCTGCCCCACCCAGCCGATCTTTGACCGCTTCCGCGATATCATCGTGTCGGGCACCGAGAAGTTGATGAAACCCGACCCCGCCATCTACCGCCTCGCGATCGAACGATTCGGCATCGACCCCGCGGGTGCGCTTTTCATCGACGACAATGCTGCGAATGTCGCGGGTGCCGAATCGGTTGGTATCGCGGCCCATCGGTTCGAGGATGCGGCGACGCTGGAGGCCGAACTGGTCGCGCGCGGATATTTGCCGGCCTGATGAGCAGGGCGGATCGCCTCGAGCGCCTCGACACCCGCCGTGTCGAGCTGGAAGCCGAATATGAGGCCGTCCTGCTAGACGCGTTGCGCCGGGTTGCTGCCGGCTCATGGGGCTTGTTTGGCCACACCAAGGATCGCGCGGCGCACGCCAAATGGGAACCCGTCGTTATGGACCTGTGCGACCGGGGCGAAGAAATCGATCAAGTGCGCGATCAACTGGGCTTGCAGCCCTTCGCGCTGCACGAAGAATTCGAGGCGTCTCGCGGACCCGTCGCATCGAACGCGCCGGGCGAACCCAAGCAGGCGAAGGCATGGCTGGAGCGACTGGGTGAGGGCGTCTAGGCGCTTACGCGCCATCCAAAATATCGTCATTCCCGCGAAAGCGGGGACCCAGCGAGCAACCGTCTGAACTGGGTTCCCGCTTTCGCGGGAATGACGACGTTTGTGATTACTTCTCGACCCCCAACTGCGTCAGCACGAACGCAAACTCCTCGGCATCCTCGCGCAGCGCGCCCCAGCGGCCCGACTTGCCGGCGTGGCCCGCGCCCATGTTGGTGCGCAGCAGCAGCGCCGCGTCGTTGGTGCGCGTCGCGCGCAGCTTCGCGACCCATTTGGCGGGCTCCCAATAGGTCACGCGCGGGTCGTTGAGCCCCGCCGACACGAGCATCGGCGGATAGGCTTTCGCGGTGACATTGTCGTACGGGCTGTAGCTCAGCATATAGTCGAACGCCGCCTTGTCGGTGATCGGATTGCCCCATTCGGGCCATTCGCCGGGGGTCAGCGGCAGCGTTTCGTCGACCATCGTGTTGATCACGTCGACGAAGGGCACGCCCGCGAGCACCGCGCCCCACAGCTCGGGCGCCTGATTAGTGACCGCGCCCATCACCTGCCCGCCCGCCGAGCGGCCCTCGATCGAAATCTTGCCAGCGCTCGTATATTTCGCCGCGATCAGGCCCTTGGCGACGTCGATGAAATCGTTGAACGTATTCTTGCGCTCGGTCGTCTTGCCCGCGAGATACCAGGCGCGGCCGAGGTCGTCGCCGCCGCGGACATGCGCGATCGCATAGATCATCCCGCGATCGACGAGGCTGAGCCGCGTCGTCGAGAAGCCTGGCGGGACGCGATACCCATAAGAACCATAGACATAGAGGTGCATCGGCGCACTGCCGTCGCGCGGCGTGCCCTTCTTGTAGACGAGCGAGACCGGCACCGGCGTGCCGTCGCGCGAAGGCATGTTTACCAATTCGGTTACATAGTCATCATGATTGTAACCGGATGGAATTTCCTGCACCTTCAGCGTTTCGAGCTTGCCGTTCGCAAGGTCGTAATCGAACACGGTGTCGGGGGTGACCATCGATTCATAATCGAGGCGCAGCTTGTCCTGATGATATTCGGGATTGTCGCCGAGCCCCGCCACATAGGTCGACTCGGGGAACTGGATCCGGCCGGGGGTCAGCGGCGCGTCATATTGGCGGATATCGACCTGATCGACGCCCTTCTCGCGCGTTTCGAGCACGAAATAGTCGCGGAAGACCGAAAGCCCGGTGATGTAGCTCGCATCCGATCCGGGGATCAGCGTCTTCCACGTTCCCGGCGCCTTGATGTCGGCAGTCGCGACGCGGAAATTGGGATGCTCGTCGTTGGTGTAGACATAGAGCGTGCCGTTGCGCTCATCGACGCTATATTCGCGGCCCTTCTTGCGCGCCGACACGAGCTGCATCTTCGCTTCGGGATTGTCGGCGGGGAGCAGGTAAACCTCGCTCGTCTCGTTATCGCCCGTCGCGATCACGATATAATTGTCGGCCGCGGTCTTCCCGATCCCGACCCCGAAACCGATGTCGGCTTCCTTATAGAGCAATTTGTCCGCGCTCACCGGGGTACCCAGCTTGTGCAGCCGGACATTGTCGGTGCGCCAATTCTCGTTCGCGAGGCCATAGAGGATCGCATCGTTCTGCGCCGTCCATATCAGTGACGACAGCGTGCCGGGGATCACGTCGGGCAGCATTTCGCCGGTATCGAGATTGCGGATGCGCACCTCGAACCGTTCGGAGCCATTGTCGTCGAACGAATAGGCCATCAGCTTGCCGTTCGGGCTGACCGATACCTCCGCGAGACGGAAATAATCCTTGCCCGCGGCCATCGCGACCTCGTCGAGGATCAGGATCGCGTCGCCGCCCGCGGCGGGTTTACGATACCATTTCTTATATTCGGCGCCCTCTTCAAATTCGACCCAATAGACCCAGTCGCCGTCCTTCTGCGGCACGGAAGAATCGGCTTCCTTGATCCGGCCCTTCATCTCCTGGAAGATCGTTTCGACGAGCGCCGCATGCGGCTTCATCGCGGCGTCGAAATAGGCATTCTCGGCCTTCACATAGTCGAGCACATCCTTGTCATCGATCGTCGGATAGCTCTCGTCCTTCAGCCAGTGATACGGGTCGGAGAGTTTTTTGCCGTGCAGCGTCACTTCGTGCGGGCGCTTTTCCGCGACCGGGGCAGCGGGCAGGGCAGGGGTCGGGCTGGTCAATGCGGCATCTTTCTCTTTGGCGAACAGGGCAGGCGATGCGACAAGCGGGGTGGCAATTGCTGCCAGAAACATCCAAATAGCGCGCATCGAAAAATCCCCCGCGGTGTCGCCCGATTGGGCGGGATCGCCTACGATGTAGGAACAAGGAAGCGACCATGTCCAGCCCCGTCCCCCAATCGGTCTATGCAGAGCGCCTCGCCCGCGTCCGCGCCGAACTTGCCGCGCGCGGTCTCGACGGCTTCGTCGTGCCGATCAGCGACGAGCATATGAGCGAATATGTCGGCGACTATGCGCAGCGCATGGCGTGGCTGACGGGCTTCGGCGGGTCGGCGGGAACCGCAGCGGTGCTGCCGTCAAAGGCCGCGGTGTTCGTCGACGGGCGCTATACGGTGCAGGTCCGCGATCAGGTCGATGGATCGCTGTTCGACTATGTCGGCGTGCCGCAGTCGAGCGTCGCCGAATGGCTGGGCGTCAACGTCAGCGCGGGGCAGAAGATCGGTTTCGACCCCTGGCTCCACGGCATCGACTGGGCGCGCGGGCTGGGCAAGGCGCTCGCCGACAAGGGCGCGCAGCTCGTCGCGGTCGACGCCAACCCGCTCGACGCCGCGTGGGACGACCGGCCCGCGCCGAGCGCCGCCGCGGTGACGGTTTATGACACGCAGCTCGCGGGGCAGGCGGCGACCGACAAGCGCGCCGTGATCGCCGACTGGCTGAAGGCCAGGGGGCTCGACACGACGGTGATGACCGCGCTCGATTCGGTTGCGTGGACCTTCAACATCCGCGGGTCGGACGTCAGCCACACGCCGGTCGGGCTCGCCTTTGCATTGCTCCATGCCGACGCGACCGCCGACCTGTTCATCGCGCCCGAGAAGGTCACCGACGCGGTGCGCGCGCATCTCGGCAACAGCGTGCGCGTCCACGACCGCGACGCGTTCGAGGCCGCGCTCGCCGATCTCAAGGACAAGAAGGTCGCGGTCGACCCCGACCGCGCGGTTGCGGCGATCTTCACCGCATTGGAAGCGGCCGGCGCGAAGATCGAACGCCACCGCGACCCCGCGGTGCTGCCCAAGGCGATCAAGAACGACACCGAGCTGAACGGCACGCGCGCCGCGCACGTCCGCGACGGCGTCGCGGTGTCGCGCTTCCTGCAATGGATGGAGGATGTCGCGCCGCAGGGCGGGCTCGACGAACTCGGCGCCGCGGCGAAGCTGCGCGAATTTCGCGACCAGAATGGCGCGCTTGTCGATCTGAGCTTCGACACCATCTCGGCGGCGGGTCCGAACGGCGCGCTGCCGCATTACAAGGTCGACGCGACCACGAACCGCGCGATCGAGACGGGCACGCTCTATCTCGTCGATTCGGGCGGGCAGTACGCCGACGGCACGACCGACATCACGCGCACGATCGCGATCGGCGCGCCGACCGCCGAAATGCGCCGCCGCTTCACGCAGGTGCTGAAGGGGCATATCGCGCTCGCGACCGCGCGCTTCCCGAAGGGCACGCGCGGCAGCCAGCTCGACATTCTTGCGCGCCAATATCTGTGGGCCGACGGGGTCGATTATGCCCACGGCACCGGCCACGGCGTCGGCGCTTATCTGGCGGTCCACGAAGGCCCGCAGCGTATCGCCAAGCCGTCGGGCGGGCAGGCGGGGACCGAGGAGGCGCTCCACGCGGGCATGATCCTCTCGAACGAGCCCGGCTATTACAAGGCGGGCGCGTTCGGCATCCGCATCGAAAATCTGGTGATCGTGGTGCCGCAGAGCATCGACGGCGCCGAAGAGGATATGCTGGGGTTCGAGACGATCACCTTCGCCCCGATCGCGCAGAACCTCATCGACGCCGCGCTGCTGTCGGGTGCCGAGGCCGATTGGCTCGACGCCTATCATGCGGCGGTGTTCGAAAAACTCGCGCCCGGGATGGCCGGCGACGACCGGGGCTGGCTCGAAGCCGCGTGCGCGCCGCTCGACCGCGCCCCCGCGGCGCTCGCGGCTTGATCGCCACATGACCGACCTTCGCAGCGACGTGCCGCTCGCCGATTTCCGTGTGCAGGAGCGCGTCCGCGTCCGTTTCAACGAGATCGACGGCCAGAATATCGTCTTCAACGCCAATTATCTCGTCTACGCCGACATCGGCGTGACCGAATATTTCCGGGCGCTCGGCGAGGGGCAGCCCGGACCCTATTTTCACCAATATGGTACAGATATTCACGAGACGCATTGCGAGATCGACTATCATGCGCCCGCGCGACTCGACGAACTGATCACGATCGCGGCGCGAATCAATCGCTTCGGGCGGACGAGCTTCACGGTTCATTGCGGGATTTTCCGCGAAAACGAGCGGCTCACCGATATCGAGATCAGCTATGCCCATCTCGACACCGACAGCGGGACGCCGACGCCGCTGCCGGGCAGCTTCATTGCCGAAGTCAGGCGATTCGAAGCAAGGACGCCCGTACAGGACTGATTCGCGATCGCCCGATTCGAACCGGATCGTATTTCTCGACTAAAAAAGTCAGGTTTTTAGCCCGAAAATGGGCAAAAAAAAAGGGCCACCCGAAGGTGGCCCGTGAAAGTTTTGGGAGAGGATGCCTAAAAGGCATGCTCATATTGCACTGCACCAAAAATGTTGCAACTGCGAAATGGACATCTGCTATTGCATTTTTTGCAATCGAGAACGCTCCCATTCTTCATCTGACGCAATCCCTCGCGCGCGTCGCTTCCCCTCGCAAATTGCCGCGACATCGCCTAAATTGGGCCAATGGGAATGTTCAACAAAGTGGATGTCGGCGGCGGCCTGTCCGATTTCTGGGCCTATATCCGCGAACCGCGCCCGCATCGCTGGGCGATCTGGGGTGTCGCGCTGGCGCTGACCTGGCTGATTTTCACCGGGGTCGAGAAATATCTGATCCCTTATGAAAAGCCGAAAGAGCAGATTATCTATTTCGAAAACTGGACCGCGAACCGCAGCGCCGCCGAGATCCGCGCCGACTGGGTTGCGCGCGCCAAGGAAACGACGCTGCACAACGCCCAGAAGCGCGCCGAATATCAGCGTTTCGCCGACAGCCTCGGCATCGAATATGATTCGGCCGAGGCGGACAAGGTGACGCGCGAGACGCTGGGCGAAGAGGCGGCCGCGGCGGCGAAGAAAAAGCCCGAGCCGGTGGCGACGCGCTCGACGCTCGCCGAACGCGCGGCGCGCGGCGCGCAGCCCAAAGCCGCCGACTGACCATATGCAGCGCGGCCCCGCCGATGCCGACTGGATGGCGGTCGCCCTCGCGCTCTCGCGGCGCGGCCGCCCGGCGTCGGCACCCAACCCGAATGTCGGCTGTCTGATCGTCCAGCAGGGCAAGGTTCTCGCGCGCGGCTGGACCCAGCCCGGCGGACGGCCGCATGCCGAGGCGGCAGCGCTCGCGGCGGCTGGCGACGCGGCGCGCGGCGCGACCGCTTATGTCACGCTCGAACCGTGCGCCCACGCGAGTCCGCGCGGGCCGGCGTGCAGCGATTCGCTGATCGCCGCGGGCGTTGCGCGCGTCGTGATCGCGGCGCAGGACCCCGATCCGCGCACCAACGGCAAGGGCATCGCGCGGTTGCAGGCGGCGGGGATCGAGGTCGTCTTCAACGTCCTTCCCGCCGCAGCGCGCGCCGCGATGGCGCCCTGGTGGACGCGGCACACCGAAGGGCGCCCGTTCGTGACACTCAAGCTCGCGACCTCGCTCGACGGCTGTATCGCCCGCGCCGACGGGTCGAGTCGCTGGATCACCGGCGAACGTGCCCGCGCGCACGGCCATCTCGAACGCGCGCAGCATCAGGCGATCCTCGTCGGACGCGGGACGCTTGAAGCCGACGCACCGAAACTCGACGTGCGGCTGCCGGGGCTCGAAGGCCGCAGCCCCCGCAAATTCTTGCTCACCCGCGGCAAAGCGCCCGAAGGCTGGACCGCCGTCGCCTCGCCCGAAGCGGTGGGCGATGTCGATTCGTTGCTCGTTGAGGGCGGCGCCGGCGCGGCGTCGGCCTTCCTCGCCGCCGACCGCGTCGACCGGCTTCTGCTCTATCGCGCGCCGATCCTGATCGGCGGTGGCAAGCCCGTGCTCGGCGACATCGGGCTGACCGATCTTGCCGATGCGCACGGCCGCTGGCGCCTTACCGACAGCCGCCTGCTTGGCAGCGACCGGCTCGACGTCTACGAGCGCGTCAGAGAAGGATAACGCACCCCATGTTCACCGGCATCATCACCGACATCGGCACCATCCGCAGCCGTGAGGACCGCGGCGATACGCGGCTCGTCATCGACACCGCCTATGATGTCGGCAGCATCGATATCGGCGCGTCGATCGCCTGCTCGGGCGCGTGCCTCACCGTCGTCGAAAAGGGCGTCGACGACGGCAGCAACGGGCCCGGCGGCTGGTTCGCGATCGACGCGAGCGGCGAAACCCTCGCGCGCACCGCGCCGGGGATGTGGGACCAGGGGCGCCGCCTCAACCTCGAACGCGCGCTCAAGATCGGCGACGAGCTTGGCGGGCATATCGTCACCGGGCATGTCGACGATATCGGGCGCATCGTGTCGGTCGAACCCGTCGGCGACAGCGTGACGGTCACCGTCGCCGCGCCCGCATCGCTCGCGCCGCATATCGCGCCCAAAGGCTCGATCACCGTCGACGGCGTGTCGCTGACCGTCAACGAAGTGACCGACCAGCCGGACGGCGAGGCGCATTTCACGCTCAACATCATCCCGCACACGCAGGAGATGACGACGCTGAACGAAGCCGCGGCGGGGCGTCCGGTCAATCTCGAGATCGATATCCTCGCGCGCTATCTCGCGCGGATGCAGGCGCGGGGATAAAGGGCGCAGCAAACGGGGAAGGAAGGTCGGCTATGGTAACGGCGATACGGGGTTCCTGTTTGTGCGGCGAAATCCGTTTCGAAATCGACGGAAAAATTGGCCCCGCCGGCCAATGTCACTGCTCCAAATGCCGCAAGGTATCGGGCACGGACGGCAACGCCGTCTTCTATGCGTCGGCCGCCGGTTTCCGCTGGCTGGCGGGCGAGGATTTGATCGAGCGTTTCGCCGTTCCCGATGGCGGCGGCTGGACGTCGCATTTCTGCCGACGATGCGGCAGTCCGGCGCCGCTGAGTGACGCGAACGGCAAGTTTTTCTTCGTCCCGGCGGGCCTGCTCGACGACGATCCGGGCTTTCGCGGCTATGCGGCCCATATTTTCGTTGGATCGAAGGCGCCCTGGGTTTGTATCGCCGATTCCGCGCCGCAATATGAAGCGGGCTTTGATTCGGCACCGATCGACCGCAGCTAACCCTCGACCCAGCCCGCCGCCAGCTCGGGATCGGCGGCGATCATCGACCGCCGCATCGCGAGCCGCCCGATGCGCAGCAGCTCGGCCTTGCGCCGCGCGGGCGCAAGGTTGCAACTCGCCGCTTCGCGTACGACCGCCGCGCCATAACGGTCGGCGACGATCAGCCCCGATGTTTCGCGGCGATAGCCCTCGGTCTCGAGGATCGCGGGGTCGAGCCCCGACGCGAGCGCCCAGTAAAAACGGTCGCACCAGTCGCAATAGTCGGGCCATTTGCCGTCGCCGTGCAGGTCGGCGCGGCTGACCTTGATCTCGACGATGGTGATCTGGCCCCTGGCGTCGATCGCGGTGAGGTCGGTGCGCCGCCCGTTGGGCAGCGGCACCTCGGGGATCGCGACCAGCCCCGCCTGCGCGAACAGCCGGCATACGCCGCGCGCGACATCCGCGGCGGTGATCATATCCGTCATCGCTTAAAGTCCGTCCTCAGAACGGAACGTCGTCGTCCAGATCGTCGTCGAAGGGCGGGCGTCCGCCGCCGCTCGAACCGCCGCCAAAGCCGCCGCCGGACGATCCGCCCGACGAACCGCCGCCGCCCTGGTTCCAGCCGCCGCCCGAGCCACCGCCCGACGAGCCGCCGCTCCATTCGTCACCGCCGCCGCTGCCGCCACGCGATCCGCCGCCGCCCGGCGCACCGTCGAGCATGGTCAGCGTGCCGCCCATGCCCGCGATCACGATCTCGGTCGTATATTTGTCGTTGCCGTCGCGGTCCTGCCATTTGCGGGTGCGCAGCGAGCCTTCGATGTAAACCTTCGAGCCTTTTTTCAGATAACGCTCGACGACGCCGATCAGCCCTTCGCCGTTGATCACGACCTGGTGCCACTCGGTGCGCTCCTTGCGCTCGCCGGTCATCCGGTCCTTCCACTGCTCGGACGTCGCGATGCGGAGATTCGCGACCTTGCCGCCGTTCTGGAACGACTTGATTTCGGGATCGGCGCCGAGGTTGCCGATCAAAATTACCTTGTTGACGCTGCCAGCCATTGCCGCTCCGCTCCGCTAGAAAATGTGGAGGATCAGCCTAGTCCAAAGGCGACGGCTGTCCAGTAAGTGATTCCGGCAGCGGCATAGGCGAGCAGGAACAAATAGCCAACCATGAACATGGGCCATTTCCACCCATTGGTCTCGCGGCGGGTGATCGCGATCGTCGAAATGCACTGCGGCGCAAAGACGAACCAGGCGAGGAAGGCGAGTGCGGTCGCGAGGCTCCACTTGCCCTGCAATCGTTCGCCCAGCGACTGCGCCATCGCCTCTTCGTCGCCGCTGGCGTCGATCGCGTTGGCGGTCGCCATAGCCGACACCGCGACCTCGCGCGCCGCCATTGCGGGGATCAGCGCGAGCGCGATATCATGGTTGAAGCCGATCGGCTTGACGACGACCTCCAGCCCGCTCGCGATGCGCCCGGCGACACTATATTCGACCTGGCTTTCGCCCTCGGGTGCCTGCGGGAAGGTAAGCAACAGCCACAGTATGACGGTGGTCATCGCGATGATCGTACCCGCGCGGCGGAGGAAGATCCACGCGCGCTGCCACAGGCCGATCGCGATGTCGCGCCAGCGCGGCATCTGGTATCGCGGCATTTCCATCATAAAGCCGGCGCCCGCACCCTTTGCCACCGTGCGGCGCAGGACATAGGCGACGACGAGCGCGCCGACGATCCCCGACAGATAGAGGCCGAAGAGCACCAGCCCCTGCAGCCCCACCGGCGATCCGCCGACATTGGTGTTGGGGATGAAGGCGGCGATGATCAGCGCATAGACGGGAAGCCGCGCCGAACAGGTCATCAGCGGCGCGATCAATATCGTCGTCAGCCGGTCCTTTTCGTCCGGAATCGCGCGCGTCGCCATGATGCCGGGGACCGCGCAGGCGAAACTCGACAGCAGCGGGATGAAACCGCGCCCCGACAATCCGACCTTGCCCATCAGCCCGTCCATCAGGAAGGCGGCGCGCGTCATATAGCCCGATGCTTCCAAAAGCAGGATGAAGAGGAAGAGGATCAGGATCTGCGGCAGGAAGACGACGACCGCGCCGACCCCCGCGAGCAGGCCTTCGACGACCAGCCCGCGCAGGAAATTGTCGGGGAAGGTCGCGACGACCCATTGCTGGACCACGCCGATCCCGCCTTCGAGGAAGTCCGCAGGTGCCTCGGCGGCGGCATAGACCGCCTGGAACATCACGAACATCAGCGCGAGCAGGATGATCATCCCGGCGACCGGATGCAGCACGACATTGTCGACGCGCTGTGTCCAGCGGCGCACTGGCGTTTCGCTGAGAATCGCGGCGCGCGCGAGTGTGCGGGCGCGCTGGTGGAGCGACGCGTCATTGGCTTTGGCGGGCACGGCGACTTCGCCCGCGCTGTGCGACCGGATCGCGCCATCGACGGCGGCGAGCAGTTCGGCCATCCCGCGCTTGCGCACCGCGACGGTCGGGACGACCGGGACGCCCAGCTCCTTCGACAGGCGTTCGGCGTCGAGCGTCAGCCCGTCGCGGGTCGCGAGGTCGACCATGTTGAGCGCGACGACGGTGGGCAGGTTCAGCGCGAGCAACTCGAGCGCGAAGCTGAGATGATTGTCGAGGTTCGCCGCGTCGAGCACGACGATCAGCGCGTCGGGGCGCTTCTCGCCGTCCTGCCTGCCGAGCACGACGTCGCGGGTGACGGCTTCGTCAAGGCTCGCGGGGGTCAGGCTGTACGTGCCGGGCAGGTCGATCAGCGAGATCGGGCGGCCGTCGGCAAAGCTCGCGTGCCCCGCCTTTCGCTCGACGGTGACGCCGGGGTAGTTGGCGATTTTTTGCCGCGCGCCAGTCAGCGCGTTGAACAGGCTCGACTTGCCGGCGTTGGGATTGCCGACGAGCGCGATCGAGGGAATCGCGCCGGTCATGCGACGGGCTCGATTTCGATCGCCGCAGCCTGCCGCGCGCGGATGATCACCTTCATGCGTCCGACGATGAGCGCGAGCGGATCGCGCGAGAAGATGCTGCCGCGGTGGAGCGGGGTGACTTCGCATCCTTCCATCAGGCCGAATTCGCGCAGGCGGCGCCCCTCGTCCTCGGACATCGCAGTCCAATCGATGCGGGCGATCCGCACCGCAACACCCAGCGGCGCACGATCCAGCACATTTTCGAGCAAAGCAGTCATTTGCGAGCGATTATCAATAACAATCGCCGAGCGCCAGTCCTTTATCGAAACGCGTCACCGCCCCGGGTAACGCAGCCGCCCGACGAAGCGCGCGAGGCTCGGCCGTTCGATGCTGCGCGCGGCGCGGCGGTGCTTCCAGCTTTCGAAACGCATCACCTGGTCGATACGGCGTGCGAGGAAGGTGCGCGTATCGGTCAGATCCTCGCTTTCGTCGCTCAGGAACACCGCCATCGTCGAACCATAGACGGCGCCAAGGATCGCGCGCTTGCTATAGTGATTGTAGTCGGTCGCGGTGTCGCCCGCGAGCCGCCACATATGGTCGGCGGCGCGCCAGCCGAGCTTGGCGGCGTGCGGTGCATTGGTCGGCAGCGCGAGCAGCGCCAGTGCGCGGCGCAGCGATTCGCGATGCGGCGCGAGCAGATCGATACGCGTCTCGACGAGAGTGGTGATGCGCTCGCGAATCTTCAGCGTCGCGAGCTTCTCGGCGGGCCAGCGCGCTTCCATCGCCGCGTCGATATCGGCGAACCAGGCGTCGACCATGTCGCGGCCGCCGCCGGGAAAGGCGAGGCGTGCGACATCGGTGTCGATGCCGACGCGCGCCGCGGCATCGGCGAGCGCGGCGTCGCCAAAACCGTCGAACGCCGCCGATGCCGCAATCAGCGGCGCCAGCGCGGCGCGAATCTCGTCGAGGGTCGGGTCGGCGGGAAGGATCGAAGCCATAGCTTCAGATAGGCCGCGCCGCGCGGTTCGGCAACCGGATCAGCACCAGCGCCGCGCCGACCATCATCCCGCCGAAAATGTCGATCGCCGACAGCGTCTCGCCGAACCCGATCCAGCCGGTGAGCGCGGCGAAGGCGGGCTGGATCAGCAGCGTCAGCCCGATCACCAGCGGCGAGAAGCGCGGCAGCGACCAGATCATCAGCCCCTGCCCGATAACCTGGCTTACCAATGCGAGCAGGATCAGCGGGGTCCAGTTATGCGGCATCACCGTTTCGCCGAGCGCAAGCGCGGTGCCGAGCAGGATGGGAACGCAGACCGCCGAGGCGATGGCGAGCGCAGACCACGGCGCGAGCGTATCGCGCACCCGCTGCATCAGGATGACATAGACCGTATAGAGCACCCCCGCGAGCAGGCTGAGCAGGTCACCGACGAGATAGTCGGGTGACAGTTCGTAACTTTGCCCCATGAGCAGCGCCGATCCGGCGAAGGCGAGCAGGATCGCCGCCGCCTGCCAGCCGCGCGGCATTTCGCGGGTCAGGAAGATCGTCCAGAGGACGAGCAGCAGGCTGGCGCAATTGCCGAACAGGGTCGCGTTGGCGACTTTCGTCTGCAGGATGCCGAGGTGCCAGGCGGCGAGGTCGAGCGCGAAGAAGATGCCCGCCGCCGCGGCGATCAGCAGCGCGGGGCGCGGCGGCATCCGTCCGCCCGTTTCGCGCCATGCGAAGATCAGCAGCAGCGGCAGCGCGAGCGTCATCCGCCAGAAGGCCGAGGCGGTGGGCCCCACGCCGTCGGCTTCGGCCATCCGCACGAGCATCGCGCCGAGCGACAGCGCGATATTGCCGCCGAGCAGCGCGGCAAAGGCCCAGCGTCCGGCTCCAACGCCGGCGACCGATTCGCTGTCGATGCTGTCCATCTTCGCTGTCATTTAGATTTTCTTTTGATACTTACCATTGTGCCGGCGCCGCGGCGTCCATAGCTTCGCGGGCCATAGCGGCGACCAGTGGGGTCGCCCATGAAAAAAGTGCGACGTGGAGGAAAGATGACTCTATCCCTGTTCGATCCGATCAAATTGGGCGCCATCGAAGCGCCGAACCGCATCATCATGGCGCCGCTGACGCGCGGCCGCGCCGGGCCGGGTTTCGTGCCGAACGAACTTGCGCGCGACTATTATCGCCAGCGCGCGTCGGCGGGGCTGATCATTTCCGAAGCCACCGGCATTTCGCAGGAGGGCCTCGGCTGGCCGAGCGCGCCGGGCCTGTGGACCGACGCGCAGGTCGAAGGCTGGAAGCCGGTGACCGACGCCGTGCATGAAGCGGGCGGGCGCATCGTCGCGCAGCTCTGGCACATGGGCCGCGTCGTCCATTCGGTGTTCAACGACGGCAAGCCGCCGGTTTCGGCGTCGGCGACGCAGGCGCCGGGCAAGGCGCACACTCCCGTCGGCCGGATGGAATATGAGGTCGCGCGCCCGCTCGAGCTCGCGGAAATCCCGCGCGTGATCGCCGATTATGTCAAGGCCGCCGAAAATGCGAAGCGCGCCGGCTTCGACGGCGTCCAGCTCCACGGCGCGAACGGCTATCTGATCGACCAGTTCCTGCGCGACGGCAGCAACCTGCGCGACGATGATTATGGCGGTCCGATCGAGAATCGCATCCGTTTGCTCCGCGAAGTCACCGAGGCGCTGATCGGCGTGTGGGGTGCCGACCGCGTGGGCGTGCGCCTGTCGCCCAATGGCGACACGCAGGGCGTCGACGACAGCGCCCCCGAACGGCTGTTCCCGATCGCCGCGGCGGCGCTCGACGCGCTCGGTATTGCCTTCCTCGAACTGCGCGAACCCGGTCCCGACGGCACCTTCGGGCGCACCGACGTTCCGAAGCAGTCGCCGTCGATCCGCGCCGCGTTCAAGGGACCGCTGATCCTCAACAGCGACTATGACGTCGCGCTGGCCGAGGCCGCGCTGGTGAGCGGCACCGCCGACGCGGTCGCGTTCGGCCGCCCCTTTATCGGCAACCCCGATCTGGTCGAGCGCATCCGGAACGGCGCTGAATGGGCCGCCGACAATCCGCAGACCTGGTATTCGCCGGGCCCCGCGGGCTACACCGACTATCCTGCGCTGCAAACGGCGTAGGGTTTCCATGATCCGGGCGGCGCTGTGCTGTCCGGATCATCCCTTTTCGGCAATCGCCTTGTCGATGATCCCGGCGCCGATCGGCCCGAGAACATTGCCGCCGAAGCGGAACAGCACGAACGCGCCGGCGAAGAGTAGCAATGGCTCGATGAAGCCCACGACGATTGCCGCGATAACGAGCGCGACGAACAGCGTGACGAAGCCGTTACTCAATGCCTGCTGACCCTTGGGCCCCAGTTCGATCGTGCGCGGTCCTTTGGCGTCCCACCATTTGCCCGTAACAATCGTCTTGCGGGTGCTTCCGGCTTGCGGCGCCGGACGGCTCGCGATCTGCGCGGGCTCGGGGTTGGATTTCAGCGCGGGCCGGTCATTCGGCTGCGGATTCTTCCATGGCCGTTTGTTACGCTCGGCAACAGCCGCCGCCACGCGATCTTTGCCGCTATTCGCCGCAGTGCTGGGCGTGGCAAGCCGTTGTGTGGGCGCGGGCCGCGCGCTCAGCCCCGATTCGGTGCGCGCCGCGGCGGACATATCGGGGACGGCGCTTGTCTTCGCCGGCCGAATCGGCTCGACCCCCATCTTGCGGTCGTGAATATCCATGCGCTCGGCCGCGCTCAGCGGGGTCTGTCCGGTTTCCCTGTCGATCACCACCAGCCGACCGCCGCGCTCGACGACGGAAAAACGGCTGGGAGGCGGGCGATCAACCAATGCCGAATTGTTCCTTCAGCGCGAGCATGGCGAGCGCGGCCTTTGCCGCTTCGCCGCCCTTGTCCTTGCGCGTCTTGTCGGCGCGCGCAAGCGCCTGTTCTTCGTTCTCGACGGTGAGGATGCCGTTGCCGATCGCGAGCCCGTCGAGCGTCAACGCCATGATGCCGCGCGCGCTTTCGTTCGACACGACCTCGAAATGATAGGTCTCGCCGCGGATCACGACGCCGAGCGCGACATAGGCGTCGTAGCGGCCGCTGTCGGCGGCGAGCGAAATCGCCGCGGGGACTTCCAATGCGCCGGGGATGGTCACCGTGTCATGGCTATGCCCCGCGGCGTCGAGCGCGCTGCGCACGCCGTCGAGCAGCATGTCGTTGAGGTGAGAATAAAAGCGGGCTTCGACGATCAGAACATGTGCCATGACGGCCTCCTTAGGTGGATGGGGGAAGATGCGAAAGCAGCAAAAGCAATGCCCCTGCGGCAATCAGGATGGCGGCCGTCAGACTGTGCGGCGTGATGCGCTCTTTCATGGCGATCCACGCTATCACTATGCTGACCAGGATACATGTTTCGCGCAGCGCGCTGACGACGGCAACGGGCGCGTATCGCAGAGCGACAAGCGTCGAACCGAAGCTGACGATAGCGAGCGAGCCCGCCGCCAGGCCCGGCCGCAGATTGTTCCGCATACGCTTGGCGGCGGCGGAGCCCGCCGCCGCCCGGAACTGGATCACCAGCGCTATCCCGGTCGCGAAGAAGAACCAGCAGAGAAAGGGCAGAATACCCTCGCTCGCCCGCATCCCGCCCGCATCGACGATCGTATAGGCGGCGGTCAGGGTTCCTGCCGTCAGTGCGGCGACAAGCCCGGCGGTCCCGATACGACCGCCGGCTGATAGCGATAATATCCCGGCACAGATCGCAGCGACTCCGGCAATCTCCCCGAAACCGGGAATTTCGCTGAACAACAATGCGCCGCCGACCGTTGCGATGAGCGGCGCCGTTCCGCGCGCGATCGGAAAGGCTACCGAAAAATCGTTAAGCGTATAGGAGCGCGTCAACACCAGCGAATAGACGCTGTGCAGGACGACCGCTCCGCCAAGCCACGGCAGCATAGCCGGAGTGGGCAAGCCTGTGAACATCAGCGGAATGGCGGCGGCGCCAGCCCATGTTGCGCCGCACAGCGCGCGAACCGCTGCTTGATCCTCGCCCGATTTTGACAGGGCGTGAGAGGAAGCGGTGGTCAGTGCGGCGACAAGCGCGAAGCCGATGCCCAGCGACTGGCTCAATGCCCGATCACGCCTCTCCGGGGATGGGGCGTTCGCCGACGACCGACAGGCCATAGCCTTCGAGTCCGACGATATTGCTGTGGGTGGGGGTGAGCAGTTCCATCGCATGGACGCCAAGGTCGGCGAGGATCTGCGCGCCGATCCCGTAAGTGCGCAGGTCCATGCCGCCGGTCGGCGCCGGGAGGGCATCGGCCTCGGCCGACCCGGGAAGCGGACGCATCAGCATCACGATCACACCCGCGCCGGCTTCGCCGATCGCATCCATCGAACGCTGCAGGCGGCGCTTCTTCGGTCCGGGGCGGCCCATGATATCGTCGAAGATCGACACCGGGTGCATGCGCACCAGCGTCACCCCCTCGGGGTCGATCGCGCCCTTCTGGAGCACGAGATTGACCGTGCCGTCGATCTTGTTGCGATAGGATTTGAGGCGCCAGTCGCCACCATAATCCGATTCGAACGGGTCGTCGGACACGCATTCGACCAGCCGGTCGTTGCGGTGGCGATAGGCGATCAGGTCGGCGATCGTCCCGATCTTGAGCCCGTGGCGGCGCGCAAAGGGGATGAGGTCGTCGAGCCGGGCCATCGTGCCGTCGTCGTTCATGATTTCGCAGATCACGCCCGAGGGGTTGAGCCCCGCCAGCCGGCTGATGTCGACCGCCGCCTCGGTGTGGCCGGCGCGCACGAGCACGCCGCCGTCGCGCGCGATCAGCGGGAAGATATGGCCCGGGGTGACGATGTCGTCGCGGGTCTTGCCGGCGTCGATCGCGACCGAAACGGTGCGCGCACGGTCGCCCGCCGAAATGCCGGTGGTCACCCCCTCGCGCGCCTCGATCGAGGTGGTGAAGGCGGTTTCGTGCCGCGTGCCGTTGTTCCGGCTCATCAGTTCGAGCCCGAGCTGGTCGACACGCTCGCGGGTCAGCGTCAGGCAGACGAGACCGCGGCCGTGGGTGACCATGAAGTTGATCGCATCGGGAGTCGCCATCTGCGCCGGGATGACCAGGTCGCCCTCATTTTCGCGATCCTCGTCGTCGACGAGGATGAACATGCGGCCGTTGCGCGCCTCGGCGATGATTTCCTCTGGCGTAGCCATCGGCGACAGGTCGCTGCCGTTCGCGAGCCAGTTTTCGAGCTTGCGCAGCGTTTCGGCGGTGGGGTTCCAGCCGGGCGAATCGAGGTCGCGCAAACTGTTGGCGTGGAGGCCCGCGGCACGGGCGAGACCCGAGCGGGACATGGTCCCGTCGTCGACGATGGCGCGGATGCGATCGATGAGCTGTGTAGACATGATCGCCATGTCTCACATCATAATGTGATTGTCAATCCAGATATCACATTGCACTGATCAATTGGGCCCGAACTTCGGGCCGAGGTCGCGGATCGGGCCATCGGGCTTGGCGTCGAGCAGCGCGACAATCTGTCCGGTGCGGTCGTCGCGCTTGGCATAGGCGCGCGCCGACATGCCGGCGACATGGTCGGCCTTGTCGGGGTTGGCGCCGCGCTTGACGAGCAGGCGCACCATGCCGACATTCTTCGACTGCACCGCCAGGATCAGCGCGGTTTCGCCGCGCCGGTTGGCCTGGTCGACGGGCGCCTTTTCCTTGAGCAGCTCTTCGGCGCCGTCGGTGAAATTGATTAGCGCGGCGTGCATCAGCGGGGTTACGCCCTGGCGATCGCCGATCGAGGGATCGGCGTCCTTGGCGAGCAGGAAGCGCAGCCAGCTGATGTCGCGGCGTTTGGTGACGATGATCAGCGCGGTTTGGCCGGTGTCGGGATTGCGCGTGTTGATGAACGACGGATCGTCCTTCAGTGCCTCGGTCGCCTTGGTCCCGTCGCGGTTTTCGACCGCCTGCAAAAAGGCATAGCCGCCGCGGAACTGCGCCTGCGCGGGGCTGAGCAACAGACCCGTCGCGGCGACCAGCGCGGCGAGGAAAGCGGCGAAGCGGAATTCCGCACGGCGAAACATGATCGGCGACCCCTGGGGCAATTTGTCCGCCGCTGACGCGACGACAAAGGTTGATTTTCCGAGGCTAGCCGATCAAGGCTGGCCAGATGATGAATATCGCAAATATGGGACAAAGGTTCGTCCGCGCAAGCCTGATGATCGCTTTTGGCGCCGCGCTCGCGGGTTGCAGCGGCGGCGGCGATGCGCCCGCGGCCAAACCGCCGCTCGAAGGCGCGCGCATCGGCGGCGCCTTCACCCTCACCGACCAGGATGGCAAGACCGTCCGCGAAAGTGATTTTGCAGGCAAATATCGCCTGATCTATTTCGGCTACAGCTTCTGCCCCGACATCTGCCCGGTCGACCTGCAAAAGCTGATGCGCGGCCTGTCGCAGTTCGAAAAGGCCGACGCCGCGCGCGGCGCGAAGGTCCAGCCGCTCTTCATCACCGTCGATCCGGCGCGCGATACGCCCGCGGCATTGAAGCCCTTCGTCGCGCGCTATCATCCGCGCCTGCTCGGCCTCACCGGCACCCCCGAACAGATTGCCGCGGTCGCGAAAGCCTATGTCGTGACGTACAACAAGGTCGAGGGTTCGGCGCCCGACCGCTATCTGATGGCGCACAGCCAGCTCGCCTTTCTGATGGATCCCGACGGCAAGCCGGTTGCGCTGCTGCCGCTCGACGATCCATCGTCCGACGTTGACGAAGGCTCCCCCGACAATGTCGCCGCCGAGCTGGCGAAGTGGGTCAAGTAATGGCCCGCGAGGCGCAACCCTTCTGGGAAGCGCCGCTTGCCACTCTCGACGCGGGGCAATGGGAAGCGCTGTGCGACGGCTGCGGCAAATGTTGCCTGCACAAGCTGGAGGATGAGGATACGGGCCGCATCTATCCGACCAATGTCGCGTGCCGCCTGCTCGACCTCAAAACCGCGCGCTGCGGCGATTACAAGCATCGCCGCCGCCACGTTCCCGATTGCCTGACGCTGACCAAGGGCAAGATCGCCGACATTGAATGGCTGCCGCAGACCTGCGCCTATCGTCTGCGCGCCGAGGGCGAACCGCTGCCCGACTGGCATTATCTCGTCTGCGGCGACCGCGATGCGGTTCACCGCGCGGGCGAGTCGATCGTCGGCTGGACGGTCGGTGAGGACATGGCCGGGCCGCTCGAGAATCATCTTGTCGAACGCGTCGTTTGATCCTGCGGCCGAGGGGCCGCACATCTGGGTTGGCGACGAAGCCTGGCCGGTGCGCGTCGTGCGGCACGCCCAGTCGCGCCGCTACCGCCTCGTTTTCGACGGCGCGCGCGGCGAATTGCGGCTGACCGTTCCGCGCCGCACCAACGAGCGCGCGGCACTGAAATGGGCCGGCGAACAGCAGGCGTGGCTCGTCGAACAGGTGGGCAAGGCCGCGCTGCCGGTGATCGTCGGTCCCGGCGCCGCGGTGCCCGTTTTTGGCGTCGAGCGTCATATCGACTGGACCGCGACCGCGCCGCGCGCGATCCGTCTCGGCGGCGATAGCCTGCACGTCGGTGGCCCGCTCGAAACCGTCGGGCGGCGCATCGAACGCTGGCTGAAGGGACAGGCGCTGGGTCTGATGGAGCGCGAAAGCCACGAAATCGCGGCGGCTGCGGGCCTGTCGGTCGGCCGCGTCGGGGTCGGCGATCCGCGCAGCCGCTGGGGCAGCTGCACGCATGATGGCGACCTGCGCTACAGCTGGCGGCTCGTCATGGCGCCCGATCATGTTCGCCGCGCCACGGTCGCGCACGAGGTCGCGCACCTTCGGCATATGGACCATGGCGCGGCCTTCCACGCGCTCGTCGACGAGCTGCACGATGGCGATGTCGCCGCGGCACGCGGCTGGCTGCGCCGCGAAGGACGCGCTCTCCACCGCTACCGCTTCGCTGTCTGAGCGCTAGTCGAAATCGTCCGGTTGCGGCTGGGGTTGCGATCGCGGCGTGGGCGTCTTGACGACCGGCGGTGCGGTTTTCGGCACCGTCACGATCTTGGGCTGACCGCCATTCTTCGGCGCCCCGCCGTTTTCGGGCGGCGGCCGCCGCCCGGTCTGCTCCTCGATCCATTGCTGGTCGAGCACCGGTCCATCCTCGGTCGGCGGCGGTGCCGGGTCCGCGCCCTCGGGCGGGCGGCTGTCATAGGGCAGCTCGATCGGCATGCCATTCTCGTCGACGAAGCCCTCCTGGCCCGGCTCGCCCATATAGGCCTCGCCCTCGTCCTCGAGCTGCCATTCGGGCAGCACGACCTCGGTGTCGAACTGCTCGACCGGGCGCCGCGCGACCGCGACGCGCATATAATCGGCAAAAGCCTTCGCGGGTGCGCGGCCGCCCTGCAGCCCGCCGACGGCCTTCGCATCGTCGCGGCCCATCCACACCCCGGTTGTGATCCCGCTCGAAAAGCCGAGGAACCAGCCGTCCTTATTGCTCGACGTCGTCCCGGTCTTGCCCGCGACGGGGCGGCCGATCTGCGCCGCCTTGCCGGTGCCGGTGTTGACCGCGGTCTGGAGAAGATCGGTGATGCCCGCCGCGACCCAATGGTCGACCAGCGTCGTCCCGCGCTCGGCGGGGCGCTGATAGAGCAGCTCGCCGCTCGCGGTCGTCACCTTGGTGATGCCATAGGGCTGCACCGACACGCCGCCGCGCGACACCGCGGCAAAGGCCGCGGTCATGTCGATCACGCGCACCTCGGCGCTGCCGAGCACCATAGAGGGATGCGTATTGACCGGCGTCGTGATGCCAAAGCGGCGCGCCATATTGGCGACCGCCGAAAAGCCGACCTCATCGCCCAGCTTCGCCGCAACCGTATTGACCGAATAGGCAAAGGCGCTGCGCAAATCCATCGTGCCCGAAAAACGCCCCGATGAGTTGCGTGGGCTCCAGCCGTTGATCGTCACCGGCTCGTCGACCACCGGATCGCTGACCTTATAGCCCGCCTCGAGCGCCGCCATATAGACGAAGAGCTTCCACGCCGACCCCGGCTGGCGCAGCGCCTGCGTCGCGCGGTTGTAGTTCGACGACACATAATCCCTGCCGCCGACCATCGCGCGCACCGCGCCGTCGCGGTCGAGCGAAACGAGCGCGCCCTGCACATTCTTCGGCGTGTTCGCCTGGATCGACGCGGTCGCCGCGCGCTGCATGCCCAGATCGATGGTGGTATAGACGTCGAGCGCCTCGCTGCCCTCGTCGATCAGCATATCGAGCTGCGGCAGCGCCCAGTCGCTGAAATAGCGCGCGCTATTCTGTCCGGTTTCCTTGGCGAGCTGCACATTGGCGGGCTCGGCGCTGTCGGCCTGCGCGCGCGTGATGACGCCCGCGTCGACCATGACGTCGAGCACGACCCCGGCGCGGCCCAATGCCGCCTGCGCGTCGGCGGTCGGCGAATAGCGCGACGGCGCCTTGACGAGGCCCGCGACGACGGCCGCCTCGGACAGCGACATTTCGGTCGCGCTATGCCCGAAAAAGCTGTTCGACGCGGCGTCGATGCCATAGCTGCCGCCGCCGAAATAGACCTTGTTGAGATAGAGTTCGAGCAGCTCGTCCTTCGAGAATTTCCATTCGAGCGCCAGCGCGAGGATCATTTCGCGCATCTTGCGCGTCCAGGTGTAGCTGTTCGACAGGAAGATATTGCGCGCAAGCTGCTGGGTGATCGTCGAAGCGCCCTGCATGCGGCGGCCGGTGCCGTAATTCTGTACCGCGAACGCGGCGGCGCGCGCCATGCCGACCGGATCGACGCCGGGGTGATAGCGAAAGCGCCGGTCCTCGACCGCGACCATCGCGTCCTGCATCACCTGCGGCGTTTCCCTGAGGGTCAGCCAGCGGCCATAATTGGGGCCGAGCGACAGGAAGACGGTGCCGTCGGCGGCGCGGACGCGGATCGTCTGCCCCGCTGGCGATTTCTTGAGCTCCTCAAAGCTCGGCATGCGCTGCACCGCGATGCCGACCGCAACGCCCAGCGCGACGAGGACCACGACCGCGAGGCCGAGGCCCCAGCGAAAGGCGCGGCGCAGCCACACGCGCCAGCCTGACGGCTCGCCGCCGGGCGTGCCGCTGCGCTTGCTGGACGATGACGATTTATTCGACGAAGCCTGCTGTCTTTCACGGCGCAAAGCCGGTGTTCCTTCCCTCACTGCGCCCCTGATGCGTCAGTCCGGGAAGGAGGTTTCAGCCTTCGCCGGTCTGCGCCTCATCCGGCGAGCGGTCCGCGAAGTCAAGCGCCGCGCTGTTGATGCAATAGCGCAGCCCGGTCGGTCCGGGGCCGTCGGGGAAGACATGGCCGAGATGGCCTTCGCATTTGGCGCAGCGCACTTCGGTGCGGACCATGCCGTGGCTGGTATCGGTCAGTTCGATCACCGCGCCACCCTCGGCGGGCGCGGTATAGCTTGGCCAGCCCGACCCGCTGTCGAACTTGGTACGGCTGTCGAACAGGGGTTCGCCGCAGCCGGCGCAGCGGTACATGCCGTCGCCCTTGTGATCGGTATATTTGCCGGTGAACGCCCGCTCGGTGCCGCCTTCGCGCAGCACATGGTGCGCCATCGGGTCGAGCGTCTTTTCGGTTTTCGGGTCGGTCATGGAGGATCTCCTTCGGACGGGCTGTTTCGTTCCCATCGCTGTTGGCACCAATATCGGCGCGGCGCCGCACTATCGCAAGAGGGAGCGGGGTGAGCCGTTAGCGGGGCTCGATCCGCGTCGCCTCTGACATCATTCGCACCAACGCCGGAAAAAGTGACGCCATGCTCGTCATGGCTCCCGCTGTGTGCCGATTTTCGCCCATTCGCCAGATGAGATTGGCGAGTGCGAAGGGGCGCGTCATCCTCATCGCGAGGCGCTTCTGATATGTGGGCGCCGCATTGCCGCCGCCGTGACGCCACGCCGCCACCGCCGCCTCGGCGCTCGCTAGCGCGAGTCCCATGCCCTCGCCTGCAAGGCTGGGGATTACCCCGGCCTGATCGCCGAGCCGGAACAACCCCGGCGCCGTATCGCGTGCGCGCCAGCCATAAGGGACATGCCCGATCGCATCGACGGCGCGCGACCAGTCGGCATGCGCCAACCGTTCGCCGAGATGCGGAAGCGTGTCGCCCAGCATGCGCAGCAGTGCCGCCGGATCGCCCCCCGCGTCATCGAGCCGCGACTTGTGCACCGCGAGGCACAGGTTGCCGCTGCCATCCTCCTGCCGCACCAGTCCGGCATAGCCGCGATCGAACAGGTGGAGTTCGACCGCATCGCCAATCAGCCTATCGAGCGCGGGATGCGCGGGAAGGCGGAGGCGCAATCCGATCGCGGGGTCGGCGCGCTGCCATTCGGCGGGCTCGCGCGGAAAGCCGCGAAACCCGTGCTTGCCCGCGGCGAGGAAGATCGACGATGCGGCCAGCATCGCACCGTCGCGCGTCTGCACCGTGCCGCCTTCGAGCGCCGTCGCATGGATGCCGCGTTCGAGGCCGGCGCCCGCCGCCACTGCTGCCGCTTGCAAAGCGCCGTCGAGCCGGCGGCGCGACACCCCCATCGCCTCGCCGGGCAGCGCGGTCTCGCTCTGCCGCTGGCCCGCGAACAGGCGCACGCGGCGAACCGCCTGCCCGCCGAGCGCCGCGCGCTCGATCCCGAGCGCATCGAGCCGCTGCAACGTCTGCCAGCTCAGGAAACCGCCGCACAGCGCGTCGCCCGTTTCGCGCGTGCGTTCGAGTAGCAGTGTCGTGGCACCGCTGCGCGCCAGCCCGATCGCCGCGGCCGACCCGGCGGGGCCGGCGCCGACGACGATCGCATCGCTCACCGGATACGCTCGACGCAAAGCCGGTACGGAAAGCTGCGGAAGATCCGGCATTCGCTTGCCGCCTCGGGCAAGGCTTCGGCCAGCATCGCCCGCCATTCGGCGCGGCGAAAGCTGCGCCCGACCGATAGCTGTCCGTCGCGCCGCACGATCGGATCGACGAGAGCGAGAGTCGCGAGCAAGGGATAGCCCGCAAAGGGCAGGCGCCGACGGTGGAGGTCGTTGACCAGCCAGCCGCGCGCCGCCTCGCCTTCCATGAAGCGGAGGAATTCGGTGCGCTGCGCGGGCGTCATATGGTGGGTGACGAGGCTGGAGAGGATGATGTCCCACCCCTGCCCCGCGAGCGCGCGATAATCGCCGGTGATCAGCCGCGCCCGCGTACCCAGCCGCATCGCCGCCACCGCCTCGCTCTTGCGATTGAGGTCGACGCCGACCAGGTCGAGCGCGACCCCGCGTTTCTCGCCCCAGCGTGCGATCCGCGCGAGCATGTCGCCCGCGCCGAACCCGACGTCGAGAATGCGCCACGGCCGGTCGCCAACGCCGCGCGCACGCACCCGATCGAGAAAGTTCAGCGTCGGGCGCGGCGCCATCGTCAGACCGTTGATCCGCGACAGGTCGGCAAGCACGCGCGCATAGCGTTCGGGCGGCAGCTCGGCGGCGTCCATCTCCTCCTCGCGGACGATCGGGACACGAAGGCTGGCGAAGGGGTTCATGGCGCGGTGAAGCCGATCGCTTCGGCGGCGAGCCCGGGGCCGAATGCGATCGCGACCCCCTCGCCCGCCGCGCCGCGCGCCATCATGTCGGCGAGTACGAACAAGATCGTCGCCGACGACATATTGCCGAAACGCGCGAGCACCGCGCGGCTGTCGGCGAGGGTGTCCGGATCGACGCCGAGCGCATGCTCGACCGCGTCGAGTACCGAGCGCCCCCCGGCATGGACCGCGAGCAGGGGCGGCGGACCGGCCGCGCCGAACAGTGTGCGCTGCACATCGGGCCTCGCCAATGTTTCGCGCAGCCGCCCGGGCACTTCGCCCGATAGCTGCATCTCGAACCCCTTGTCGCCGATGTCCCAGCGGATCAGGTCTGCGCTGTCCGCGAGCGCGAGGCTGCGCCCTTCGCCGAGCTCAAGCCCGTGCGGCGCGGCCGACACGATCCCTGCCGCCGCGCCGTCGCTGAACTGCAGCATCATCAGCAGGGGTTCGGCCTCGTCGGCGGCCGACAGGTGCAGGCTCGACAGCTCGACGCTGACCACCAGCACGACGGCGCCGGGTTCGGACCGCACGATATGCCGCGCGGTGCGCAGCGCGGTGACCCCGGCGTAGCAGCCCATGAAGCCGATCAGCACGCGCTCGACCGTCGCGGGCAGGCCCAGCCGCTGCGCGATGATCTGATCGATCCCCGGCGCGACGAAGCCGGTGCAACTCGCGACGACGATATGCGTGACGCGCGCCGGGTCGAGCGCGTCGCCGAGCGCCGCGATCGCCTGCATCGCGAGGTCGGGGGCATATTCTGCATAGGCCGCCATCCGCGCCGAAGTCGGCGGCAGGCCGGGGACGTCGTAAAATCCGCCCGCGCCGACGGGCGATCCGCCGTCGGCAGTCGGCGGCAGCACCGACCAGCGGTGGTCGATCCCCGATCGCGCCGCCATCCGCGCAAAGAGCGCTCGCATGCGCGGGTCGGCGAGGCGCGGCGTCGCCCAGTCGATGAACGACTGATGGATGTCGTGCCCCGGCACCGCGGTGGCGAGGGCGTTGAGCCGGACGGGCGGAGGGCTGCTCATGGCGCGGGTTTGACCCAAAAGCGCGGCGCTGGCCAGCGGATAAGGTGCTGCGCCATTTTACCCGGGATTAACCATGCTGTGGCAAGGGGAAGATGTGAAACTGCGTCTTTTCCTTGGCTTGGGCCTGTTGTTCGGCGCCGCACCTGCCGCAGCGGCGCAATGCATGCTCTGCGCGCAGGACAGAGCGGCGGGAATCGCGGCGCGCAAGGCCGAGGTGCCGCTGCGCGTCGATGTCGAAACCCGGCTCGACATGGGCCGCGTCGCGGTCGGCGCGATGGGGGGCGAGATCGAAATCGATCCCGCCTCGGGCGTCCGCCGCGTGCGCGGCGATGTCGTCGATCTCGGCGGCTTCGCGCTGACCGGCACCGTCACCGTGCGCGGCGAACCGGGGGCCGAGGTGCGCGTGATCCTTCCCGCAAGCGTCGACCTCGAAAGCAGCCACGGCCGCACCGCGCGCGTCACCGGCCTCGTCACCGACCTATCGGCCGCGCCGCGTCTCGGCGCCGACGGCCGGCTTCAGTTCCGCTTCGGCGGCCGGCTACAGATCGCCGGGCTCGACGACGGCGACTATCGCGGGCGCGTCCCGGTTACGGTCGAATATCAATAGGGCGAGGTGGAAAGCGAACCGTCGCTTCCCCCCCCCCCCGGATCAACGCGATTGCCAGCCGCTCCACAACTCGCGCAGGCCGGCGATATCGCTGCTGCATAAGTGCGGCATCGCCTCGCGCAGTCGTTCATCGGGCCAATGCCACCATTGCATGTCCAGCAACGCCGCGATGTCGCCATCGGCGAAGCGCTTGCGAATCGGGGCTGCCGGATTCCCGCCGACGATTGTGTAGGGGGCAACGTCGCGGGTCACGACCGCCCGTGTGCCAATGACGGCGCCGTCGCCGATCCGGATGCCCGGCATCACGATCGCTTCCGAACCGATCCAGACATCGTGGCCGATTACGGTATCGCCTGCCGGGAGAAAGCCGTTCCCGGCACCGCCGAACGCCGGAACCTCGGGCATCCAGAAAAAGGGAAAGGTGCTGATCCAGTCGTTCCGGTGCCCCTGATTGCCCGCCATGATGAAGGCGGCGCCCGACCCGATCGAGCAGAAGCTGCCGATGATCAGCTTGTCGGCACCCTCGTCGGGAAGGATGAAGCGGGCGCAGTCGTCGAAGCTGTGTCCGTGATAATAGCCCGAATAATAGCTGAAGCGACCGACCCGAATATTCGGCTGCGTAACTTGTTTGTCGAGCGTTATCCCCTTGAAGGGGCTTTCGAAAAAATTGTCCATTGTGAACACCTGCGGTGTCGATGGCCTGTCGGCCAACGAAGGATGAAGATGATATTCATCAACAGGCGCGACCGGGCGGTGCGCCTTCGTCGTTCCTCGCGTCAGTGGCGCGGGAACCCCATGCAGGCGGTACACGGTGCGGACTTCATCGAAGACAAGCTAAAACGTCAGGAGCGCCGTGGCAACATCGCGGCACCGAAATTGGCATTCACTGGTTCAGCTTCGCGACCCGAACAGCGCCGTCCCGACGCGCACATGCGTCGCGCCCAGCATCACCGCGGTTTCGTAATCGCCGCTCATCCCCATCGAACGCCCCGTCAGCCCATGGCGTTCGGCGAGTTCGTCGAGCAGCGCGAAAAAGGGGGCGGGCTCGATCTCGGCGGGGGGGATCGCCATCAGGCCGTCGATCGTCAGCCCGGCGTGCTGCGCTTCGGCCAGCAGCGCCGGCAGGTCGCGGGTCGCGCAGCCGCCCTTCTGCTCCTCGTCGCCGATATTGACCTGGACGAACAGTTGCGGCTGCTTGCCTGCCTTTTGGCACGCCTTCGCGATGGCCTGTACCAGCGAGCTGCGATCGAGCGAGTGGATCGCATCGAACAGCGCCACCGCTTCCTCGGCCTTGTTCGACTGCAACTGGCCGATCAGGTGGAGCACGACATCGGGGGTTTCGGCGCGCAGTTCGGGCCATTTCGCCGCGGCTTCCTGCACGCGATTCTCGCCGAAGTGGCGCTGGCCCGCGGCGATCAGCGGGCGGATCGCGCCCGCGTCGTGGGTCTTCGACACGGCGATCAGGCAGATATCATCGGTCCGCCGCTGCGCGCGCTTTGCCGCGCCCGCGATATTGGCATTTACCTCGGCCAGCCGGTCTGCTGCTTCGCTCATCGTCTCGCTTCCATCCCGCGCGTTGCGCGCGCTCGCGACGCGCCTATAGAAAGGGCGATGCGCCCGCGCCACCCCCTGTCCCCCAAATCGCCAAACGCATTGCCGAACGCATGGCTGTTCAGCGACGAGCGGACCGCGGCTGGTATCGCCGAACTCGCGGCGCTGCTTCCGCCCGGCAGCGGCATCGTCCTTCGCCACGACAATATGGCACCCGGTGCGCGCTGGCGCCTGCTGCGGCGGTTGATGCGCACCGCACGCGCGCGCGGGCTTACGGTACTGCTCGCTGGACAGCCCGCGACGGCGCGCCGCTGGGGCGCCGACGGCGTCCACCTTCGCCAGCGCGATGTAAAGCGGGCGGGGCAGGCGCATCGGCTCGGCCTGTTGCTGACGATGCCCGTCCATGGTGCGCGCGAGGCGCGCCGCNCAAGGCCGGCGCCGGCGCCGTCTTCATCTCGCCGCTCCATCCGACGCGGTCGCATCCCGGCGCAGCGGTGCTCGGGCGCGCGATGTGGCTGCGGCTCGCGCGGCTATCGGACGCACGGCCGATAGCGCTCGGCGGAATGACGGCGGCGCGCGCGCGCGCGCTAAGCCGCGCAAGCGGAATCAGGCCCGGCTGGGCGGCGATCGATGCCTGGGCGGATAGGCGGGAAGAAAAGGCGACAAAGCGCCGACGGCAATCTGCGTCGATATTTGGGTCTGGGTGAGTCGAAAATGACGGCGTTCCGTGACCCCGGCGCGCAGCGCACTTAATGTGCGTGAGCACCGGAAGCGCGGAAGGTCGCCATTTGCAGGCCGCCCTGATCCAAATAGCGATGCAGATTTAGAAGCGGAACGCGGTTCCGACATAGACCGCCTGGCTGTCGCGGCGCGTATCGGTCAGCGGTTCGATGCGGTCGTCGCTCTTGTACCGAACGCCCGCGGTGACGTCGATGTTCTTGGTCAGGCGATAGCTGCTGACGACATCGACGGCCGACGCTTCGCCAGGAGCGGTGACGCGATCGGTTGCCCCGCTTGGGTCGCTTGGGCGGTTGACCATACGCGTGGCGAAGCGCGACTTTTTCTCGTCCTGTTCCGGGGCCTTCGCGACCGGCAGGTTGCGAAGGTCGGTGCCGCGCGGCAGCGCCGGCGTGACGAATTTCTCGAATCCGACCGAGGCGCCGAGATTATAGGCGACCGGAGTAATCGCAATCGGCGCGGTCCGGCCCGCAGCCAGTGCAGAGGTGCGCGCGGCGCTCGACGCGTCGTCGCGGGCGCGAATCACGACAGTGATCGCGCGATTCTTGCGCCCGTCGTCGGGAAGCGCGGGGGTGAAGCTGAAGCTGCCGCGCTGTTCGGCCGACATTTTGTTATAGCGTGCGATCAGCCGCTCATCGCCCGATGCTGGGGTGAACTGGCCAAGCAGGGTTTCCGAAAGATTGGTGTCGCGGATGCGGTCGCTGCTCGACATCGCGGCGAGCGCTGGCGGAAGCGCAAGCGAAACCACCGCCAAAGCGGTGAGGCTTCCTTTCCAAAAATGTCGCGATGTCCGCGCCATTGCCCTGCGACTCCAACCCCAATCGATTCTTCAGATAGGACTCCCGGGCCAACATTGCCAGTGAATCCCGTCAAATTGTTGCAACGATTCCGATTTTTGCCAAAATTGTTGCGGGATCGTCACAGTGCATTTCGAATCTGACCAGAATCTGAACCGCGGCAAAGCCGAAATTGCCGCGCTTGCGGGGCGGCGACAAGGGCGATAGAGACGCTGGCAATATCGTTCCGCGCGGCCGATTTTCCACGTCGGACGGGCTCAAGAGATAAGGTGTACCCGCATGTCCCAGCTTTCCGTCCTTGCCACGCTCGGTCGCCGTCCGGCCGCGCTCGCGCTGCTTGGGCTCGCGGCGCTTGGTCTTTCGGCCTGCGCGAACAAGGAACGGCCGCGCGCCGATCTCGCCGCCAGCCAGGTGACGACGATTGGCGTCAACAGCTATTTGTGGCGCGCCTCGCTCGACGCGCTGTCGTTCATGCCGCTGCTCCAGGCCGATTCGGCCGGCGGCGTCGTGATCACCGACTGGTATGCGAACCCGGCGAACCCGGGCGAGCGGATGAAGGTTACCGTCTCGATCCTCGACCAGGATCTGCGCGCCGACGCGCTGCGCATCGCGGCCTCGCGCCAGGTCGCGCAGGGCGGCAGCTGGGTCGACGCACCGGTACAGGCGGCGACGGTGCAGAAGCTCGAGGAAATCATCCTCACCCGCGCCCGCGACCTGCGTCGCTCGGCCATCAGGGACTAATCCGGCGGCGCGCTTTCCGCGCCTGCCCACACAGACTAACGGGGTAACCGACGAATGACCCGCGAACCGCGCTTTGGCGCCCTCGCCGCCGACGCCCGCTGGCAAAAGGCGTGGGAGGCGGCGAACAGCTTTGCCACGACCGATAGCGAAGATCGGCCCAAGGCCTATATCCTAGAGATGTTCCCCTATCCGTCGGGGCGCATCCATATGGGTCACGTCCGCAACTATGCGATGGGTGATGTCCTCGCGCGCTTCAAGCGGATGACGGGGCACGACGTGCTCCACCCGATGGGCTGGGACGCGTTCGGCATGCCCGCGGAGAACGCCGCGATGGAAAAGGGCGTCCACCCCGGCGGCTGGACGCGCGACAATATCGCGTCGATGCGCGCGCAGCTGAAGCGCCTCGGCCTCGCGATCGACTGGAGCCGCGAGCTCGCGACGTGCGAGCCCGATTATTACGGGCAGGAACAGGCCTTGTTCCTCGACCTGTTTGCCGCGGGGCTCGTCACGCGCAAGCACAGCTATGTGAACTGGGACCCCGTCGACATGACCGTGCTCGCGAACGAGCAGGTGATCGACGGCCGCGGCTGGCGCTCGGGCGCACTCGTCGAGAAGAAAAAGCTGTCGCAGTGGTTTTTGAAGATCACCGACTTCGCCGACGAACTGCTCGAAGGGCTGGGCGCACTCGACAGCTGGCCCGACAAGGTGCGGCTGATGCAGGAAAACTGGATCGGCAAGTCGCAGGGGCTGGAGTTCAGCTTCAAGCTCGCTGGCGGCGCGCCCGGTTTCGACGTCTTCACGACGCGCCCCGACACGCTTTACGGCGCAAGCTTCGCGGCGATCTCGCCCGACCATCCGCTCGCCGAGCGGCTGGCGAAAGATTCGCCCGAGCTCGCGGCGTTCATCGAGGACTGTCGCCGCCAGGGCACCGCCGCCGAACAGATCGACACCGCCGAGAAGATGGGATTCGACACCGGCATCGCGGTCGAGCACCCGCTCGATGCGAACTGGCACCTGCCCGTCTGGGTCGTGAACTATGTGCTGATGGACTATGGCACCGGCGCGATCTTCGGTTGCCCGGCGCACGACCAGCGCGACCTCGACTTCGCGCATAAATATGAGCTGCAGGTCCATCGCGTGATCGCCGATGGCGACGAGACCGCGCAGCATTTCACCGGAACCGAAGCCTACACCGGCCCCGGAAAGCTCGTGAACAGCCACTTCCTCGACGGCATGACGATCGACGAGGCGAAGGCCGCCGTCATCACGCGCGCCGAGCATGAGGGCTGGGGCAAGGGCACGACCGTGTGGCGCCTCCGCGACTGGGGCGTCTCGCGCCAGCGCTACTGGGGCACGCCGATCCCCTTCATCCACTGCCATGCGTGCGGCACCGTGCCGGTGCCCAAGGACCAGCTTCCCGTCATCCTGCCCGAGGATGTCGATTTCTCGGTCCCGGGCAATCCTTTGGATCGCCATCCGACGTGGAAACATGTCCATTGCCCCGGCTGCGGCGGTGACGCGGTGCGCGAAACCGACACGCTCGACACCTTCGTCGATTCGTCCTGGTATTTCCTGCGTTTCGCGAGCTCGCCGTCGGACAAGCCGTTCGATCCCGAGGTGATCCGCCGCTGGCTGCCCGTCGACCAATATATCGGCGGTATCGAGCATGCGATCCTTCACCTGCTTTATGCGCGCTTCTGGACGCGCGCGCTCAAGCATATGGGCATGATCGACATCGCCGAGCCCTTCGCGAGCCTTTTCACGCAGGGCATGGTGACGCACGAAACCTACAGCCGCGTGCAGGGCGAAGGTCTGCCGCCGCTCTACTTCACCCCCGAGGAGATCGAGCGTCGTCCCGACGGCGCGACGCTCACCGCCGACGGCTATTCGGTCGACGTCGGCCGCGTGATCAAGATGTCGAAATCGAAAAAGAATGTCGTCGATCCCGACGCCATCCTCGACCAGTATGGCGCCGATGCCGCGCGCTGGTTCATGCTGTCGGACAGCCCGCCCGAACGCGACCTGCCGTGGAGCGAGGCGGGCATCGAGGGCGCATGGCGCTTCGTCCAGCGCTTGTGGCGGATCTTCGGCGACACCGAAAATGTCGGTGACGGTGCCGAAGACCTGGGCCTTGCGCGCAAGCTGCATCAGGCGATTGCCGGCGTCGCCGCCGACATCGAATCGCTTGGCTTCAACAAGGCCGTCGCCAAGGTCCACGCGCTCGCGAACGAAATCGAGAAGGCCAAGCCCTCGGCGACCCGCGCCGAGGCGTGCCGCACCCTCATCCTGCTCGTCGCACCGATGCTGCCGCACCTCGCCGAAGAGGCATGGTCCGCGCTTCCCGCCGGCCAGCGCACGACCGCGATGATCGCCGATGCCGCATGGCCCGCCGCCGATCCGGCACTGCTCGTCGATGACGAGGTGACAATTGCCATCCAGATGGCGGGTAAGCTGCGCGATACGATGACGCTCGCCAAAGGTCTCGACAAGGATGCAGTGGAAGCCGCGGCGCTCGCGCGCCCGCGCATCGTCGAGCTGCTCGCCGGCGCCGCGCCGAAGAAGGTCATTGTGGTCCCCGACCGTTTGGTGAATATCGTTCCCTGATGCGTAATCTCCTGACCTCTTGCCTCGTCGCTGCTTCGCTGCTTGTCGGCGGCTGCGGGCTCCGCCCGCTCTACGCGAACGGCAGCAAGGGGGCGGTGGCGCAGGTGCTCGCCGACGTCGACGTCGCGGCGATCGAGGGACATAACGGCTGGCTCGTCCGCAACGCGCTCCGCGACCGGCTGCAGGCGACGCAGGGCGGCGCGGGTGCGGGCAAGCGCCTCCGCCTCGACGTTCGACTCGAGGATTCGATCACCGGCTTCGGCGTCCGCGCCGACGATACGGTAACGCGCGAGCGGCGGACACTGCGCGCACGCTACCAGCTCGTCGACGCGGCGACCGGCGAAGTGTTGCTCGACGCGACGGCGTTCTCCGACGCGGGGATCGACGTCGTCGGCAGCGAATATGCGACGATCGCCGCCGAATCCTCGGCGCTCGAACGGCTGTCCTCGGCGGTCGCCGACCAGATCGTCGCGCGCCTCGCCGTCTTTGCGAACCGCGGCGGCGGACAACCGGCTGCTGTGCCCGCCGGGCAATGAAGACGGTCAAACCGAACGAACTCGAACGCCTCTCGCGCCTCGACCCCGCGGTTCGTTTCACCCTCCTCACCGGCCCCGACGAAGCGACGATGGAAGCCGTCGCGAGCCATTTGATCGGGCTGGCGGGCAAGGATGCCGAACGGCTCGACCTTTCGGGATCGCAACTCTCGCAGGACCCGTCGCTGCTCGCCGCCGAAGCCGCGTCGATGTCGCTCTTTTCGTCCGCGCGCGTGATCAGGGTCGAACTGTCGGGCAGCGGCGACGACGGCCTTGCGGCGGTCGAGGCGCTGCTCGCCGCCGAAACCGCGATCAACCCGGTAATCGCGACCGGCGCGTCGGTCACCGCCAAGTCGAAACTCGTCAAGCTCGTCGAAGGCTCGGATCATGCCGTTGCGGCGATCTGCTACCAGCCCGACCGCCGCGCGCTCGTCGGCATCGCGATGACGGCGGGGCAGGAACAGGGGCTGCGGCTCGCCAATGCCGAGGCACAATTGCTCGTCGACCTCGTCTCGGGCGACCAGGCGCTGATGCGGCGCGAGATCGAGAAGATCGCGCTCTACCTCGACGCGGGGCCCGACCGCCAGCGGCAGGTGACCGCGGCCGACATCGCCGCGCTCGGCGCCGCGACGCACGAGGAGGATGTCAGCGAGTGCATCAATGTCGCGCTCGGCGGCAAGGTACGCGAAATGCCCGAGATGCTGGCCAAGGCGACGGCGGTCGGCGTCGCCGAAATCCGCATCATCCGCGCGCTCGCGATCCGCGCGATGGCGCTTGCGCGCCTGCGCGCCGAGGTCGACGGCGGCGCGCACCCGGCCACCGTGGTATCGGCGCGCACCAGCGGTATTTTCTGGAAGGAGCGCGACGCGGTGACCGCGCAGCTCCATATCTGGGATTCGGTCCGCATCGCACGGCTGATGAGCCGCTTGCTCGACTGCGAACGCGCGCTCAAGGCGTCGGGCACCGCGGGCGCCGTGCTGTTCCGCAAGCTGATGACCGACATCGCGCACCAGGCCGCGCGGGCGCGGTAGGTTCAGGCAGCTTTCGACCGGAGCCGCCCTTCCTTTCATCGTCATCCCGGACTTGATCCGGGATCCATAGCTGCGCCGTCGTCGTGGATCCGGGATCAAGTCCGGGATGACGACGCGGGGGTAGTTTGCCGTCTGCTCCCACCGTTGGGACATCACCCAAAAGGAAAGGGCCTGACGCGACAGTGCCCGGCCGCGGCAGGCCCTCCCTACGCCCTCCCCAAAGCGGGGAGGGGGAGAGACGGTCAGAACTGGCCGCGCAATGTCACGCCATAGGTGCGCGGTTCGCCGGGGAAGCCGACGAACAGCTGATTCGCGGTGCCCGCCAGCCCCGATGAAGCGGGCGCCGCGACGGCGCGGAAGGTGCCGCCGCCTTGCAGCGGCATGTCCGCGCCGATCTGGTAATATCGCTTGTTGAGCAGATTCTGGCCCCACAGCTCGATGCCCCAGCGCCGCTCGGGTCCATAGAGGCCGATGCGGCCGTTGAAGATCGCGAAACCGTCCTGGATCTTTTCGACGTCGAGGTCGGAGCCGGTGTTGGTGTCGCTTTGCAGGCGCGTGTCGAGATAGACGAGCGCGCTCATCCCCGAACTGCCGATCGGCGGCGTCCAGCTGATCCCCGCGGTCGCGACATAGCGCGGCGCGTTCGACACACCGCGGCCGGGAAGCTGGAACAGCACCGGCGACAGCGGCCGCCCGCCCGTGCCCACCAGATTGCGGCGATAGAGCGTGTCGACCCAGGTCAGCCCCATATTGACCGACACATAACGCGCGGGGCGCATGAATGCCTCGATCTCGATCCCCTTCGACCGCACGCCGGGTTTCAGCCGGTCGGACGGGCAGGCGCCTGTCGCCGCGAACCCGTCGGAATCGGCGCCGTTCAGATCGTCCTTGCACGCCTGAATGTTGGTGACCTCGAAATTGACGCCGTTGAAGGTGTTGAGCTGATAATTGCTATATTCCTGATAGAAAGCCGCGACATTGACGTCGATCCCGGGGCCGTCCCATTTGATGCCGAGTTCATAGGCATCGACCTTTTCGCTCGCGAACTGCAGGTCGCTCGCCTCGGGCCGGCCGTTGCCGCTCGTGTTCGCGGGCAGCGCCAGCCGCGCCGCGCAGGCCGGGTCGAAGGCCGTGTTGCATGTCCGGTCGAGCGCCGAGAAATCGAGGTTGAAGCCGCCCGCTTTATATCCCTTCGACGCCGATCCATAGACGAGCCATTCGGGGGCGGGTTTCCAGCTCAGCACCGCGGTTCCGGTCCATTCATTGTCCTTGAACTTCGTCCCCGCGCTGCCGCGCGGCAGGTCGGGCGCGGTGCTGTTGATGACGCAGGGCAAGGTCGCGAGCGACTGGAAGGGCGAATTGACGATCAGCGGGCAGATCGTATTGTTGAAATTCGCGTCGGCATCGAGGGTCTTGCGCTCGCTCGTGTAGCGCGCGCCGATCGTGAAGGTCAGCACGTCGGGCACGATATCGAAGCTGTTGTGCGTAAAGACCGCGAAGTTGCGGCTGCGCTGCGCAAAGGTCGATCCCTGATTGCCAGTGCCGTTGATCGCGAGCGCCGGCTGGCCGAGCGCCGCGGCGAGCGAGCCGAAGCCCGGGCGCGCGGGATTGGCGATCAGCGCCTGCAGCAGCGAGCGCGTCGCACCCGGGGGCAGGACGGCGATCGTCCCCTGCACCACGGGCACGTTCACGCACGAGGGGTTCGAGGGCAGCACCGCCGAGGGCAATGCGCTCGCGAAGAGCAGGCAGTTGGCGAATTGCTCGTAATTATTGCCGTAAACAATGTCGTCGTCGACATCGAGTTTCTCGTTCGCATAATAGCCGCCGACCAGCCAGTCGAGCCGCCCGTCGAACGCCTCGCCCTGCAACCGGACCTCCTGCGTGAACAGGCGGAACCGGCGGTCGAGGTCGGTGCGGCGCAGTATGTCGAGCGCGCTGAAGTCGGCGTCCTGCCCCTGCGCATTCTTGTAATCGCGATAGGCGGTGATCGAGGTCAATGTCGCCGCGCCAAGCTCCCAGTTCAGCTCGCCCGACACACCCCAGTCCTTGGTGTCCGAGCGATAGGTGACTCCGGGCGTCGTCGACTGCCGCCGGACGAAGGGCGTACCCGCCGGCGGGACCTGATGGTTCGCGCCCAAGGCTTGGAGGATCGGCAGCAATGTGTTCGCCGATGCGACGGGAAAGCCGTCGGGTCCGCGCGTCAGGTTGCGCACGGGGTTCAGCAGGACGCCGCCGCAGCAATTTTCGTTGCGCTTGCTGTAATCGGCGATCAGGCGGAATTTCAGCGTCTCGCTCGGTTCGAACAGCAATTGCCCGCGCGCCAGCCAGCGGTCGCGGTCGTTGATGTCGGGTTCGCCCGCCGTCGCATTGTCGATGAAACCGTCGCGCTTCTGCCAGACGCCGTCGATACGAGCCGCCACCTTGTCGCCCAGCGGCGCATTGATCATCCCGTCGACGCGCCAATAATCGTAATTGCCATAGGATATCGAACCCTTGGCGCCGAAGCGGCCGAGCTCGGGACCTTTGGTGACGATGTTGATCAGCCCCGCGGTCGAGTTGCGCCCGAACAAGGTGCCCTGCGGCCCGCGCAGCACCTCGACGCGTTCGATGTCGCCGAGTTCGGACAGGCCGACTCCGGTGCGGCTGCGATAGACGCCGTCGATGAACAGGCCGACCGACGATTCGAGGCCGGGATTTTCGCCGACCGTGCCGATGCCGCGAATACGCGCCGAGAAATTGACCTCGCTCGTCGCGCCCGACACGAGCAGCGACGGCGCGACCTGTCCCAGCGCACGCACGTCGGTCGCGCCGGTCTTTTCCAGCGTCTCGCCGGTGACCGCCGAAACCGCGATCGGGACATCGGACAGCGCCTCGCTGCGCCGCGTCGCGGTGACGATGATCGTTTCGTCATTCGCCTCGGCGCCGGCTTCCTGCGCCGCGGCGGGCGCGGCCCACAGGGCGAGGACAAGCGGCAGGCCCGCGGCGTTGCTACGCAGCAGGCGGGTACGGCGGGAACAGTTTTTCATGGGTCAGGCCCTCCTCCACAGGTGTTTTTTCGCGGGAGAGCGTCACGATATTCTATTTGTGCAGCAGCCTATCATGACCGGGCCGCGCCAAGCCAGCGCAACCCCGTTCGGTAACCTCATTGTCCGGCGTGCCGCGGCATTTATGTCACAGCTGTCAGATGTGACGGGTTGACTTGTCCGGCCAAAAGAAAGGGGGCGGAACAGCATGTGTCCCGCCCCCGATAGTCTGTCATTCGCTGGTGTTTAGAACTTACCGCGCAACGTCACGCCATAGGTCCTCGGTTCGGCAAGGAACTGCGAGAAGATCTGGCGGCCGCCCGGATATTGCGGGTCGGCAAAGGCGGCGGTCGCCGACGTCGCACCTTCCTGGAAGGGCGAGTTGAACGCGACCTGGGCATATTGCTTGTTGAAGATATTCTGGCCCCAGAATTCGATTCCCCATTTCTCGTCGGGGCCGCGAATGCCGATGCGCGCGTTGAACAGCGCATAGCCATTCTGTTCCTTCTGCGGGAACAGGTCCGAACCGGTGTTGTAATCGCCGGTCATGCGGCCGTCGACATAGACGAGGCCGGTCAGCCCGCTGCTGCCGATGTCGGGCGTCCAGGCGATGCTGCCGGTCGCGACCAGTTCGGGCGCGTTCGACAGATTGTTGCCCGGCAGCAGGCGCAGCGCCTGGTCGAGCGGGGCGCCCGAATTATTGCCGACCAGCTGACCGCGATATTTGGTCTTCGCATAGGTCAGGCCGGCGGTCATGCGGAAGCTGCGCGCCGGAACGAGCGAGGCTTCGAGTTCGAAGCCTTCCGACCGGACGCCATGGCTGACGTCGTCGCTGGGACAGGCGCCGGTGGTCGCCGCCGCGGCGTTGAAGTTCGGCGCACCGGTGAACTTGCTCTGGTCGCGGTCGCCGCCGTTCAGGTCGCTGTCGCAGCCATTGACGTTCTGGACGAGGAAGACGGTGCCGTTGAACGTGTTGAGCTGGAAGCTCGAAAAGTCCGACCGGAAGAAGGTCAGGCCGAGGCCGAACGGACCGGTCGCATATTTGGCGCCGAGTTCATAGCTGTCGACCTTTTCGGGGTCGAACTGCAGGTTGCCGACCAGCCCCTGCGCGCCGCCGGGGGTCGCCGCGAACGGCAGGATCGGCGATTTCAGCGCCGAGCGGTCGAGGTTGAAGCCGCCCGCCTTGTAGCCGCGCGAATAGCTCGCATAGACCATCAGGTCGTCGACCGGCTTGTACGACAGGATCGCGGTGCCGGTCCATTCGTCCTCGCTCCGTTTGTCGTTGATCGACACATTGTTGAGCTCGGCGGTCGAATTGCCCTGGCAGCCGAGGCCGATCAGGCCGCCCGCGACGGCGCGGATGGTGGCGTTCGGGCTCGACAGATCGTCGAGCAACCGGCCCTGGATCACCTGACAGGCGGTGTTGTCGTTGGTGAAGGTCGCCGAGAACTTCTTCTTGTCGTTGGTGTAACGGACGCCGAAGGTGAAATCGAGCTTGTCGGTGATGTGGAAGATATTGTGCGTGAACAGCGCCCAGTTCTTGCCATTCTGGCGATAGACGTCGTTGATGCTGCCCTTGTCGCTGATCCCATCGAGCGCCGCGAGGCTCGCGACGATATCGGGGCCGGCGGCGGGACCGAAGGCGCCCAGCAGGGTCGCCTGGCCGACGCCCGGGATGATGCACGACGGGCTGGCCGGCGAATAGAGGCCCGAGAGCGCCGTGCCCGTGATCAGGCGGCACGCCGCGAACCGGCCATAGTCTTTGCCGAAGCGCAGATTGTCACGCACCCGCAGCTTTTCATCGGCATAGAAGCCGCCGACGAGCCAGTCGAGCTTGCCGTCGAACGCTTCGCCCTGCAGGCGCAGTTCCTGCGTGAAGGTGTGGAACTGGCGATAGGCGTCCTTGTCGGGGGCGCGATAGAGGATGTCGACCGTGCCGTAATCGACGTCGCCCGCCTGGCTCGACCGGTACTCGCGGTACGCGGTGATCGAGGTCAGCGTCGCGCCGCCGAAATCATAGTCGATCTGGCCCGAGAAGCCGTAATCCTTCGTCTTGCCGGCAAAGCTGCGGCCCGGGGTGACCGAAATGTCGCGGCTGTAACCCTGGTTGAACGCACCGACCGACTGGCCGAGGTCGCGCAGCACGTTGATGATATTGTTCGACGTCGGGGTCGCACCCGCGCCGACGGTGCTCGGCGTGTTGAGATTGCCGATATATTGGTTGACGCTCGGCCCGACATAGGTCGCCGCGCAGCATTCCTCGTCGCGCGAGGTATAGTCGGCGATCAGGCGGACCGACAGCGCATCGGTCGGTTCGAACAGCAATTGCCCGCGCAGGAAATAGCGGTCGCGGTTGTTGACGTCGCGATTGTTCGCGGTGTCCTTGTAGAAACCGTCGCGCTTGACCCACACGCCGTCGAGGCGCGCCGCGAGCGTTTCGCCGAGCGGGCCGGTGACGCTGCCGCCGAGACGCCAATAATCATAATTGCCATAGGTGACCTCACCCGTGGCGCCGAAGTTGAAATCGGGCTTTTTCGAATAGATGCTGATCAGGCCCGCCGACGAGTTGCGGCCGCCGAGCGTGCCCTGCGGGCCGCGCTGGACTTCGATTCGGTCGAGTTCGCCGAGCTCGTTGAGCCCGATGCCCGAACGCGAACGGTAGACGCCGTCGATGAAGACGGGGACCGAGCTTTCGAGGCCGGGGTTGTCGCCGACGGTGCCGATGCCGCGGATACGCGCCGAGCCGTTGGCTTCCGAGCCGGTCGACGACACGAGCAGCGACGGCGCGAGCTGATTCAGCTGGCGAATGTCGTTCGCGCCGCTGTTCTGCAGCGTTTCGGCGCTGACCGCCGAGATTGCGACCGGCACGTCGGAGAGCAGCTGCGAGCGGCCCTGCGCGGTGACGATGATCGGGGTGTTGTCGCTGTCGTCGGTCGCGGTGTCGGCCGGCGCGTCTTGCGCAAAGGCGGGAACCGAGAACGCTGCCATGGCAAGCGATACGCCGAGCGCGCTGGTGCGCATAAATCGGGCAGCACGAAGGGAAGATGATTTCATATCGGGCACTCCTCTCAACATTTATTTATTTTTGTTGCGGTCGGAGCATAACTCAATTGCGCGGCCGATCCAGCGGGGGGCACGTATTTGCGTCGTTTTTGACGGGGTGATGCTTTTTGGCCACAGGCGGAAAAGCGCCTGTTCGGCGGGGCTTAGGGCCTAGCGAGTGGCAACCGCGCGGCTTGCCGTAGCGTCATCGGCCGCCCGGCCGGGGCAAGGAAAGCAGAGCCGGCGGCCGCGCGCGACCAGCATCGCCTCATACGCACCGGAAAAATTCGCAGCGATGACCACGTCGTCGACCGCGAGCCCGCCCGTCAGCGCACCGAAAGCGGGAAGGATCAGGCGCTGTCCATCGCCCGCGAAACAGGGGCGGGATACCGAACGGCCGCGGATGTTGAGCCGCAATTTGGGATGGAAATGCCCCGAAATTTCCGGCCGCGCTTCGCGGCCTATGCTTTGGTGGCGAAAAACGATGCCGTCGATCACCAGCTCGTCGGCGACCTCGCCGCCCCACGCGCCGCCGGTCAGCCCGTCGTGATTGCCCGCGATCCACAGCAGCTTCGCCGACGCCGCCTGCCCGAACAGGCGATCGGCGACCGCGGGGACGATGCGCTCCGCCGCGCCCTGGTCGTGAAAACTGTCGCCGAGGCACCAGATCGCGCGCGCGCCGGTTTCGGCCGCGAGCGCGGCGAGCCGGTCGAGCGTGTCATGGCTGTCATAAGGCGGCAGCGGCTGGCCGAGCGCGGCGTACCAGCTTGCTTTCTCCAGATGCAGGTCGGCGACGATCAGCGCGCCGTGGCGCGGCCAGAACAGCGCCCGGTCGGGCAGCATCTGAAACTGCTGGCCTGCAAAATCGAAGGTCGCGGCGGCGGACATACATCCGCTATGGCTGCGGCGGCACCCCGCCGCAAGCGCCCTAGCCTCCTGCGGCGATCCCATTTGCGGCGAAGCGTTGGCCGGACTCGCGATGCGCCCCGTCGGGCAGGTCGAACACGACGCGCTTGTTCGGGAAATCGATTTCGACCCGGTCGAACATCGACAGGCTGTCCATCCCCAACAGCAGGGCGGGCCGTTCGTGCAGGCCCAGCGCGCGGAACGCCTGGCCGTCGGCGAAACTCACCGGCAGGTCGTTGACGTCCATGCCGTTGATCACGATGCGTTTGATCGCGGTGCGCGTTGCGGGCACCGCCTCGCCCGTGACCGCGTCGAGGATCGTCGCCTCAAAGGGAAAACGGTTGGCGCGCTTACTCGCGACCAGCCTTTGCAACGCCATATTGCCGACGCTCGTCTGCGCTCCGGTGTCGACGATCACGTCGATGCGTTTGCCGTTCAACCGCGCGTCGGACAGGATCAGGCGCCCCGCCGAATTGCGCGCGGTGACGACGATCGCGTCATCGTCCTTGATGAGCGACGGCGCGCGGCGGCGCGTTTCCAATATCTGCATGCTTTCCTTGCGGAAATCGATCAGCACGCGCCGTTCTTCGAGCATGTCGACCCCGATCAGCCCCGCGGCGCCGATATGCCTCCCGAAAAAGGCGGGCGCTTCGACTGAGGCGAGGTGCAGGTTCGACATCTGCAGCGCGGCGACGCGGTAGCTGGGCACCGTCGCCGCGCCGCCGATCGTGGCGAGCCGTAACTTCGCTCCCTCGGCCAGTCCCAGCCTTTGGGCAAGTTCGCGGGCGATCACCGTTCGCTCGGCGCCGGTGTCGACGAGGAAGGAGAAGGGGCCCTTGCCCCCAACCATGACCTTTACCGACATGCGCCGCGATGCATCAAGGTCGAACGGCTGGATAAAGGGCACCACCGTCACCGGCGGCGCGACGATGTCGCCGGCCGGTGCCGGAACGGGGGGCGGATCGGCGGGAGCCGGGGTCGCGCCAATCAGCGCGGGGGCGGCGAGCAGCAGCGCGAACAGGACGGACCGCTGGATAGCTTGGGTCATCGCTGGCATCCTCATTATGTTTAGGCGTAATCTACGCCTCATCGGGCGTCGCAGCAAGCGAAACGCCGGATGCCCCGCGCCGCCTTATCCGGGGCGCATGGCTTCTTCCGCCAAGCTGTCTGCCAATTCGCCCAGCAGCGCGTCGTCGATGTCCGCCGCCGCGACATTTTCGCGCCCGATCAGCACGAGCACCGGGATCGCGAGCGGACTGATCCGGTCGAGCGTCCGGTGCAGCATCGTTCCCGCCGCGCGGTCGAGCAGGTCGCCGAGCCGCGCCACGTCGGTCAGCCGTTCGCGTGCATCGGCCCAGGCGGCTTCGAGCAGCAGATGGTCGGGTTCATATTTGCGCAGCACGTCGAAGATCAGGTCGGTCGAAAAGGTCACCTGCTTGCCCGTCTTGCGCTTGCCCGGATGCTGGCGCTCGATCAGCCCGCCGATCACCGCGACTTCGCGGAAGGCGCGCTTCAGGAGGTGCGACCGCTCGACCCATTCGACGAACTCTTCGGACAGGATCTCGGCATCGAACAGATTCTGCGGATACGCGACGGGCCGCAGCGACCAGATCGCGATCGCATAGTCCGACGCGACGAAGCCCAGCGGCTGCAACCCCGCGCGCTCCATGCGCTTGGTGATCAGCATGCCCAGCGACTGGTGCGCGTTCCATCCCTCGAACGGATAGCAGACGAGATAATGATTGCCCTCGTGCGGGAAGGTCTCGACGAGCAGCTCGCCGGGGCGCGGCAGCGCCGATCGCAGCGCCTGCATCTCCAGCCAGAAGCGGACATCCTCGGGAAAGCGCTGCCAGCTCGCCGGGTCGGCGAGGAACAGCCGCACCCGGTCGGCGAGGCGCGTCGAGATCGCGAGGCGCGCGCCCATATAGCTCGGGATGCGCGCCGGACGCGTCGTCGCGCGTACGATCAGGTCGGTGTCGCGGATCGCCTCGACCTCGAGGCTGAGGCCGGCGAAGGCGAAGGTGTCGCCGGGTGACAGCGTGCTCGCGAAATATTCCTCGACCTTGCCGAGCCGCCGGCCGTTTTTGAACCGCACATCGGCCATCGGCGCCTCGACGATGATCCCGGCGTTGAGCCGGTGCTGCGCCGCCAGCCGCGGATGCGCGATGCGCCAGCCGCCCTGCCCGTCGGGCGCGAGGCGGCGGAAGCGATCATAGCTTTTGAGCGCATAGCCCCCATCGCGCACAAAGCCGAGCAACCGCGCGAAGGTCGGCGCATCGATCCATCGATAGGACGTCGCCGAGCGGATTTCGGCGAGCAGCGCATCCTCCTTGAACGGCGCCGCGCACGCGAGCGCCATCACATGCTGCGCGAGCACGTCGAGCGCGCCGGGGCGAAAGCGGTCGGCGTCGCGCTCTCCCGCCTCGACGGCATCCAAAGCCGCGCGCGCCTCGAGATATTCGAAGCGGTTGCCCGGAACGATCAGCGCCTTGCTCGGCTCGTCGAGCCGGTGGTTCGCGCGCCCGATACGCTGGAGCAGCCGCGACGAGCCCTTCGGCGCCCCCATCTGGATCACGCAATCGACGTCGCCCCAGTCGAGCCCGAGGTCGAGGCTCGACGTCGCGACGAGCGCGCGCAGCCGTCCTTCGGCCATCGCCGCCTCGGCGCGCAGCCGCGCCTCGCGGTCGAGGCTGCCGTGGTGGATCGCGATCGGAAGCGACAGGTCGTTGACCTTCCACAGCTCCTGAAAAATCAGCTCGGCGAGCCCGCGCGTATTACAGAAGATGATCGTCGTGCGGTTCTTCGCGACCTCGTCCATCACCTGATGCACCGCCCAACGCCCCGAATGCCCGGCCCAAGGCACCGCACCCTCGGGCAGCAATATGCCGATCTCGGGATCGGCGCCGGCCTCGCCCTCGACGAGCGTCACCGCCTCCGCATCGCCGTTCGGCGCGAGCCAGCTGCGATAGGCGGTGGTGTCGGCGATCGTCGCCGACAGGCCGACGCGGCGCAGCCCCGGCGCGATCGCCTGGAGCCGCGACAGCGCGAGGCTGAGCAGGTCGCCGCGCTTGCCGGGCGCAAAAGCGTGGATTTCGTCGATCACCACGGTCTTCAAATCGGCGAACATCGTGAAACTGTCGGGATAGGACAGCAGCAGCGACAGCGATTCGGGGGTCGTCAGCAGGATGTTCGGTGGCCGGCTGCGCTGGCGCGCCTTCTTGTCCGACGATGTGTCGCCGCTGCGGCTCTCGACGCTGATGTCGAGTTCCATCTCGGCGATCGGGCCGAGGAGGTTGCGCTCGACGTCGGCCGCAAGGGCTTTGAGCGGCGATACGTACAGCGTGTGCAGCCGGTCGGTCGGATGCTGTGCCAGATCGACGAGCGTCGGCAGAAACCCCGACAGCGTCTTGCCCGCCCCCGTCGCGGCGACGAGCAATGCGCTTTCGCCGCGTTCGCCTGCGGCGAGCATGTCGGCCTGATGCCGCCTGAGCCGCCACCCGCGCGCGGCGAACCAGTCGATGAAAGGGGCGGGGAGGGGCATATGTGGAACGTGGGGCGCGCGCGAGGCGCGCGCAATCTTTCTCTCGTCGTCAGCTAACGACCGGTTGCGGACGCCTCTTCTCCCCTCCCGCTTGCGGGAGGGGTCGGGGGAGGGCCTGTTTCGGCCGCGACCGCTATTTGACATGCCCTCCCCTAGCCCCTCCCGCAAAGCGGGAGGGGGACTAAAGCCCCGCTTCCATCTCCTTGAGCAACCCTCGCCAAAACTCGCCCAGCCGCCGCTGGAACAGCATCAGCTCGAAGCCGTGCCGCGCGACATGTTTCTGCGGGATCGCATCCCAGCCGCGATGCTCGACCGTCACGCGCGTTTCGTCGCCGACCGCCTCGAACCGCACATCGACCTCGGTCGCCTGATCGGCCTTGAAACTCGGCAGTCGCCAGCCGAACGCCAACCGCTCGCCGGGCAGCCAGTGATGCACCGCGCCAATCTCCCACTCTTTGCCGTCGTCGAAGCGCGTCACGAGCCGCCCGTCCGGCCCCGTGGGGTCGAAGCGCAAAGCGCCGTCGCCGCGCCGCGACAGCTGGAACAGGGGATGGCTCTTCCACCATAGCCCGATATCGCGCGTGAAGGCGGTAAAGGCGACGTCGGGCGTCACACCGATACGCAAGGCGACGATCACCGCAGCGGTCATGCGCCGCCCTCGACATGGCGTTTGAAAGACGCGAGCTGGTGCGACCACAGCGCCTCGGTCTCGACCAGCCATTGTTTGAGCTCGGTGGTCGCACCGTCCTTGAGCGAATAGATGCGCACGCGCGCGTCGAATGCCGGATGGCCGTCCTCGACGAGCCCGCCTTCCTTCAGCGCGCGCAAATGGCGGCTCATCGCGGGCGGCGCGAGGCCGAGTTCGCCCGCGAGTTCGCCCGCGCTGCGCGGGCGCTCGCCCAGCAGCTCGATCGCGCGCCGCCGTTTCGGATCGGCGAGCGCGCCCAGCATCCGGTCGAGCGCGGCGCTCAATCGTCGAGCCGCGTCTTCGTCGTGAACCCGCCCTCGGCGTCCCATTGTTCGGCGGTTTTCGCCTCGACCGTCACGCCAAAGGTCCAGATATGCCCTTCGGGGTCTTTCGCGCGGTAGCTGCGGTCGCCGTAGAATTGCGTCTCGGGCTCGGCGATGATGTCGGCCCCCGCCGCGCGCGCCTTTTCGCAATGCGCGTCGATATCCTCGCCCACTGCCAACTGGATATGCACCGACTGCGTGTTCTTGCCGCCAATCGATTTGGGGCTCTTGTGATCGTCGGACCATTCGCTGCCGACCATCAACGTCGATGTGCCAAAGCCCATTTCCGAATGGGCGAGATTGCCGTCGGCGTCGAGCAGCACGAAAAGCGGTTCGAAACCGAACGCCTCTTCCAGCCAGCGGAACGCCGCCTTTGGGTCCTGATAGCTGACGGCGCTTGAAAGGCCCTTGCCGCGTGGATGATCGACCATGTCTCATTCTCCCGATTCGCTGCATTTGATTTCCAATATATAGAATATTTCTAGAAAAATGAAAATAAATGCTTTGCGCGGCGATTATGCTAGGCGAAGCGCCATGACCGACGATCTGCGCAACCATATCGACGAGGCGATGAAGCTCGCTGCGGCGCATCTCGGCCAGGGGCGTGTCGCCGACTATATTCCGGCACTCGCCAAGGTCGATCCGAACAAGCTCGGCTTCGCGCTCGCGCTCCCCGACGGCACCGTCCACACCTCGGGCGACGCCGACGAGCCCTTCTCGATCCAGTCGGTGTCAAAGGTCTTTACGCTCGCGCTCGCGCTGCGCCGTGTCGGCAGTTCGCTGTGGGACAGCGTCGGGCGCGAGCCTTCGGGATCGGCGTTCAACTCGATCGTCCAGCTTGAAAGCGAGCATGGCATTCCGCGCAATCCGCTGATCAACGCCGGCGCGCTGGCAACCACCGACCGGCTGATCGACGGGCGCAGCGGCGACGCCGTCGCCGACGAGATCGTCGATTTCATGCGCGCGCGGGCAAACGACGAAGACGTCGGGATCGATTTCGACGTCGCTTTCTCCGAATCCGAAACGGGCGCGCGCAACCGCAGCCTGTCGCATTTCATGGACGCGTTCGGAAACCTGAAGCACCCCGTGGAAACGGTGGTCGGCGTCTATTTCCGCCAATGTGCGATCGCCATGTCGTGCCGCCAGCTCGCGCGCGCCGGACTCTTCCTCGCAATGGAGGGCCGCGATCCACGCACCGGCGAGCAACTGATCGAGGCGCACCGTGCGCGGCGCATCAACGCGATCATGATGCTCTGCGGCCACTACGACAATAGCGGCGAATTCGCCTTTCGCGTCGGCCTGCCGGGCAAGAGCGGCGTCGGCGGCGGCATCCTCTGCATCGCGCCGGGGCAGGGATCGATCGCGGTCTGGTCGCCCGCGCTCAACGAGGCGGGGACGTCACTCGCGGGCGCGGTTGCGCTCGAACATTTTGCTTATGCGGCGGGGTGGTCGGTGTTCGATTAGCGGGGAGCGGGAGCTGGGGGGTGGTGAGCGGACGTTTGCTATCCCAACTTCGTCATCCCGGACTTGATCCGGGATCCACGACGACGGCGCGGCTATGGATCCCGGATCAAGTCCGGGATGACGATGAGAAGAAGGTCCACAATCGGTCGGTAGGAGCCGGTTGCCAGCATGGCTTAATCGTCGTTGAGAAGCGCCAGCTTCACGCGCGCGGTGCCGCTGCGTTGCATGCCGATTTCGCGTGCCGCGGCGTGGCTGACGTCGATCACGCGGCCGCGCGAAAAGGGGCCGCGGTCGTTGATGCGTACCACGACGCTGTCGCCGTTCGAGGTGTTGGTGACGCGCACCATGCTGCCGAAGGGAAGCGAGCGATGCGCTGCGGTGAACTGGCCGGGGTCGAAGCGTTCACCGCTCGCGGTGCGGTTTCCGGCAAGTTCGTTGCCGTAATAGCTCGCCACGCCGCCGCCGATTTCGGTTTCTGTTTCGTCGACAATGTCGGCGATCGGATTGTCGGTGACTTCGACTTCTTGCGCCGCGGCCGAGACCGTGAGCAGAAGCGGCATCATCATGGCAGAAAAGACCCGCATGACATCATCCCCTTGTCAGAGGAGGCGCCAAAAGCAGCGGCGGCCTGCCAAGGCAAGCCGCCGCGCGTTGGATTGAAGTGATTTTGCGTCCGGATGTGCGATTTGTTCGGTTTTAACCGAATAATAACTGAACTTAGACGTCCAGATTCGCCACCGACAGTGCGTTCGTCTGAATGAAATCGCGCCGCGGTTCGACCTCGTCGCCCATCAATCGTTCGAAGATTTCGTGCGCGACATCGGCTTGTTCGGCCTCGACGCGGAGCAGCGAACGGTTCGACGGGTCGAGCGTCGTTTCCCAGAGCTGCTCGGCATTCATCTCGCCCAACCCCTTGTAGCGGCTGATCGCGAGACCCTTGCGGCTGTGCGCGAAAATCGCCTCGAGCAGTTCGGACGGCCGCGTGATCGGCGTGACCTTGCCGGCGGTCGCGGCGGGCAGGTCGCTGTCGCTCGCTTCGGCAGCGTCTTCGGCCGCGTCGGCGGCAGCCAGCGCGGCGGCGTCGGCGGCCATCGCCGCGGCGCTGCTGCCCTTCACCAAACGGCCCGGATGGGCGTAGGTGTCGGCCTGTTCGCCCGCGAGCTTGTGCAGGCGGCGTGCCTCCTGGCTCGCGAGGAAAGCGGCGTCGACCGCGTGATGGTCGCTCACCCCGCGCCAGCGCTTTTCGAGCGTATAACCGCCGCCCGCCGCGACGATCGTCCATTTCGCTTCGGCGCCCCCGGTCAGCGCGCGTTCGGCGGCGTTGAGCCATTCGGCCGCGCGCACGCCCGCCGCGGTGCGGCCAGCGCTGTCGAGCTCGGGATCGAGCGCGCCGTTCAGCGCCAGGGCTTCGATGAGTTCATAATTATGGCCGCGCGGGACATAGCGCATCAGCGCGCGCAGACGCCGGCCATGCTCGATCAGATCGCGGAGGTCCGCGCCCGACCGCGCCCCGCCCGTGGTCTCTAACATCAGCGCATCGATACCGCCGTCGACAAGGTAATTTTCGAGCGCGGTATCATCCTTCAGATACACTTCGCTGCGCCCCTTCGCGACTTTATAGAGCGGCGGCTGGGCGATGTAGAGGTGGCCGCCCTCGATGATCTCGGGCATCTGGCGATAGAAGAAGGTGAGCAAGAGCGTGCGGATATGCGCGCCGTCGACGTCGGCGTCGGTCATGATGACGATCTTGTGATAGCGCAGTTTCTCGAGGTTGAACTCGTCGCGGATCCCGGTGCCGAGCGCCTGGATCAACGTCCCGACTTCCTTCGACGAGATGATGCGGTCGAAACGCGCGCGCTCGACGTTCAAAATCTTGCCCTTGAGCGGCAGGATTGCCTGAACCTTGCGGTCACGACCCTGCTTCGCCGATCCGCCTGCCGAATCGCCCTCGACGAGGAAGAGTTCGCATTTGGTGGGGTCGCGTTCCTGGCAGTCGGCGAGCTTGCCGGGGAGCGAGGCGATGTCCATCGCGCCCTTGCGCCGCGTCAGTTCGCGCGCCTTTTTCGCAGCTTCGCGCGCGGCGGCGGCGTCGATGACCTTCTGGATTACCGCCTTGGCATAGGCGGGATTTTCCTCGAGCCATTCGGTCATCCGGTCGGCCATCAGGCTTTCGAGCGGCTGGCGCACCTCCGACGAGACGAGCTTGTCTTTGGTCTGCGACGAGAATTTCGGATCGGGCAGCTTGACCGAGACGATTGCGGTCAGCCCTTCGCGCATATCCTCGCCGGTCAGCGAGACTTTTTCCTTCTTCAGGATGCCCGACTTGTCGCCATAGCCGTTGAGCGTACGTGTCAGCGCGGCGCGGAACGCCGCGAGGTGCGTGCCGCCGTCGCGCTGCGGGATATTGTTCGTGAAGCAGAGGACATTTTCGTAATAGCTGTCGTTCCACTCGAGCGCGACGTCGATGCCGATGCCGTCGCGCTCGCTGCTGATCGCGATCGGGTCGGGGAGCAGCGCGGTCTTGTTGCGGTCGAGATAGCGCACGAACGCGCCGATGCCGCCTTCGTAGAACAGATCATGGCTGACATGCTCGGCATGGCGTGCGTCGACGAGCTTGATGCGGACGCCGGAGTTGAGGAAGGCGAGTTCGCGATAGCGATGCTCAAGCTTCTCGAAATCGAATTCGAGAACATTCTTGAACGTCTCGGTCGACGCCTGAAAGGTGACGCGCGTGCCCTTCTTGCCCGCGGGGGCAGGGCCGTTGACCTTGAGCGGGCCGACCGAATCGCCATGTTCGAAGCGCATCCAATGCTCTTCGCCGTCGCGCCAGATCGTGAGTTCGAGCCATTCGCTGAGCGCGTTGACGACGCTGACGCCGACGCCATGCAGTCCGCCCGACACCTTGTACGCATTGTCGTCGCTGGTGTTCTCGAACTTCCCGCCGGCGTGGAGCTGGGTCATGATGACCTCGGCCGCCGAAATGCCTTCCTCGGCGTGGATACCCGTCGGGATGCCGCGGCCATTGTCCTCGACGCTGACCGATCCGTCGCTGTTGAGCGTGATCAGCACAAGGTCGCAATGCCCCGCGAGCGCCTCGTCGATCGCATTGTCCGAAACCTCGAACACCATATGGTGCAGGCCCGACCCGTCGTCGGTGTCGCCGATATACATGCCCGGGCGTTTGCGGACCGCGTCGAGGCCCTTGAGAACCTTGATCGAATCGGCGCCATAGGCGTTGGTGTTGGGCTGGTTGGCGGGCGCGACCGGCGCCGTATTTTCTGGGGTGTCCGTCATAGCGATTATATAGGGTCGAAGGCAGCAAAACCCAAGCGAAAATGCGGCTCTCGGTCGTGTCGCGACGAGCGTTGCGCGGGGGCGTCGTGGCGGCTAGTTTCAGAGGCATGAAACATCGTCTCGTCTTCCCCGCCGCCGCCCTTCTGACCGCCGCGCTCGCCGCGTGCAGCCAGCCCGCGCCACCCGCCGAAAACGCCCCCGCGGTTGCCGGCGAACCCATTGCTACGCGCGCGGTGATGATCGGCACCGAAGGGCCGAGCCTGCCCGCCTGTTCGAGCATCAGCCGCGTCAAGACGGGCGGCACCGACGTCTATTGGGCGCCGGCCGAAACGCGTGCGGTCAAGGCGAAGCTCGCCGGCGGCGCAAATGTGTCGCTCTGCGAAGCCGCCGAGAATGACGCGTGGTTCGGCGTCGTCTTCGCCGCGCCCGGCACCGATCCCGACATGTGCGGCGTCGGCAAGTCGGTGCCCAATGCCCGCGAATATCAGGGGCCGTGCCGCTGGGGCTGGATCAAGGGCGGCACGGTGCAGCTGGGCGGCTAAAGCCACAAAAACCCCGCATGCGCGGGTTCGATCTGTGTCTTTTGTGGCTTTAAGGGCGTGATGCGGAACGTGTCGTGCCGGGCGATGATCGACGATTCAAAGAGCCAGCGATCAGGCTGGCACAGCCGGATAATGTAGGAAAGCGGGGTTTTCCTTCGTCACCCCGGGCTTGACCCGGGGTCCCGCTACCCTTCCTCGGATGGGTCGAGACGTGACAGCTGGAGAAAAAAAAGAAGCGGGACCCCGGATCAAGTCCGGGGTGACGATGTTGGATGGGTCAGCTCGCGGAGCGAATGCCGGCTACCGGCAATCCTCGATCACGCGGCCGATTTCGGACTGCACGGGCAGCGTCATCGCGCCGCCGCCGGGCGTTTCGAGCGCGAAGCGGCCGCGGCTGAAGGCGATGCGGTCGAGCCGCGGGTCGCGGTTCGCGAGGTTGGCGCTGCCGTTATCGAAGCGGATCCGGTCGGTCCCCGCGCTCGTCCGCAGGCTGACATCGCCCGCGAGCGCCGATGTCATCCGGATGCCGCCGCCGCTGCACGTCAGGCTGAGCAGCGGGTTCGCGCTGCCCGTCGGGACGAACGCGGCGGTACGGCTGCCGCTATCGTAACGCCATGCGCCGGCGTTGACCGCGCGGTCTTCCCAGCCTGCCGTGGGGGTCGGCAGCGGAGCCGGAGTTGGCGCGGGTGCGACGGGTTGCGGGGGCGGCGGTGCGACGGGTTTCGGGATCGCGGTGCAACCCGCGATAACGAGCATCAGCGCGCCCAGGGCGCCATAGCGAAAACCCGGTTGCTTGCTGATCATCTTTAAAATCCTTGCCAATCAATCACGTCTTCGATCGATGCGCGCGGCACCGGCCACTGGTTCACCGCCGCTTCGGTATCGGCATAGCCGATCGCGAGCCCGGTGAACAAAATCTGCCCGTCGTCCAGCGCCAGCGTGCGGCGGATCGTTGCGCCGTACATTGCCCAGCATTCCTGCGGGCAACTGGCAAGGCCATGTTCGACGAGCAGCAGCATCACCGATTGCAGCCACATGCCCATGTCCGACCATTGCGGCGGGCCCATGATGCGCGAACAGTGGAGGAAAAGCATCACCGGTGCGCCGAAACCCCGGTAATTGTCCATGAACTGAGCGATACGCCCGCGCTTGTCCTCGCGCGGGATGCCGAGCGAGGCGTAGAGCGCTTCACCGACGCCGAAGCGGCGCGCTTCCCACGGTTCGGTCAGCCCCTTCGGATAGATATCATATTCGGGCTCATAGCCCTCGCGCCCCATCGCGGTTCGCGCGGCGACCGCATCCTTCACCGCCTGCCACGGCGCGCCGGTCACCAGCGTTGCCTGCCACGGCTGGAGGTTGCCGCCCGAGGGCGCACGCTGCGCGGCGGCGAAGATGTCCTTGAGCAAAGCCTGATCGACCGCCCGATCGGTAAAGGCGCGCACCGAACGGCGCGCGTGGAGCGCATGGGCCACGCCATTCTCAGTTGCGGGGGTGTCAGTCGCTGGCATATTTATCCTCTCGCCGCTTGCCGAACAGCAATTTGCGTTCGAGCCGGGCTTTCAACTGGCGGTAGTAGGAAAGCAGGAAGACGTCATCCTCTTCGGCGATCGCGCGCCCGATCTTGGCGCGGATCGCGTCGGCGACCTCGCGCATCGCGCGCGGATCGCGGCCGCGAAGCACGCGCTCGAGTTCCTGAAGCTCGAAAATGCCATAGACGGCGAGTTCGGCCTCGGTGAACGCGATCGCCTCGCCCGCGGCCTCGACCCCGATATCGGCGTCGAGCTTCACGCGCTGCGCCATCACGACCCAGGTTCCCGCGATCAGGTCGCCCATCCGCATCCGGTCGCGGTTGAACAGCAGGAACAGGCTGAGCGTCAGTGACCAGAGCACGCCAGCCAGCATGAGCCAGCCCGACACCGCATCCTCGGCCACGCCCACGCCCAGCATCATCAGCGGCAAAAAGATTTCGAGCTCGCGGATCAAATTGCGCGCGACGACCGCATCGGCGGTAAGGCGCCCGCCGTCGCGCGCGACGACGCGGATGCCCATCAGCCTTTTGCCCGGGGTCGCCGCGCGCGAACCCAGCTCGAACCCGATGAACCAGAAGGTGCGCAGCAGAAAGGCGCCGAGCATCCAGATGACCTCGGTGACATCCGACTGCGAGGCGACGCCGATCCACAGCATGGCCAGCCAGAAGAGCAGGAGCGCGAGCTGGATCAGGATCAGGTCGATCAGCAGGGCGCCGAACCGCAGCCCCGAGCCCGCGATCTTCAATTCGAGGTCGACGCCTTCGGGCGTGATGAACTGACGGATTTTTTTTGCGCGCGCGGCGCGCTGTCTGGCATTGGCCTCTGCAGCGGCGCTCATGTCACATCCTCGCGTCGCGGGATGTAATAATAAGCGAGCCAGAACAGCAGCATCAGCGAACCGATCGCATAGCGCAGCATCGTATCGGTGATCAGCTGGCGGCCGAAGCCTTCGAGCAGGCCCGCGGCGAACAGCATCAATATGACCCCGACCATCACCTTGCCCGCGGTGCGCCCTGCATCCGCCGCCGCCTGCAGCCGTCCGCGCGCGCCGGGAAAGACGACCGCGGCGCCGATCCTGAGGCCCGCGGCGCCCGACAGCGCGGCGGCGAACAGCTCGGTGGTGCCGTGGATGAACAGCCAGCCGCCGAAATCATAGCCCAGCCCCTTGGCCGAAAAGACCGCCATCATCGCGCCGAGCCCGATGCCCTGATAATATTCGAGCATCATTGTCGGCACGCCGAATGCGAAGCCCAGCGCGAAGGACAGGATCGACACCTGGCTGTTGTGCGTGAACAAATAGGTCGCGAAGACGTGCAGCCCGCTCTCGCCCTTGCTCGCCGCCGCCTTGCCATGGCCCAGCGTCGATTGCAGGAACTCGGCCGTCGCACGCGGGTCGCGGCCGCCCGACATCTCTTCGGGGACGAAGTTGAAATACCATTCGGGGTTGCTCGCGACGAGCGAATAGCTGGTCAGCGCGCCGAGCAGAATGATCAGCGCGATGATGATCGTTTCCTTCCACACCGATCGCACCGCGGCGGGCCAGTCGTAGAGGAAAAAGCGGCGGAGGCGGTTCCAGCGGCTTTCGCGCACGCCATAGACGAGGAAATAGCCGCGGATCGACAGCGCCTCGAGATGATCGAGCAGCGCCTTGTCGAGGCTCGTCGCGCGCGCGATCGACAGCGATGACAAGGTGGCGCGATAGAGCAGCGGCAGTTGCAGCAGCTCGTCGCTGGTCAGCGCGGCGGCGCCCTTTTTCTCGAGCTTGGAAAGCAGCAGGTCGAAGGCGATCCAGTCGGCCTCGCGCTCGGCGCGAAAGCGGCTCGTCGAAAAGCTCGGGGCGTCGAGCGCGCGCGCCGGGGCTGCGGGCGGGATCACAGGCTGCCCGCCCGCTTGATGCCGAGATAGGCTTCGACCGCGCTCGCCCCCATCGCGTCGGCGGGCACTTCGATGACGTCGGCGCCGAGGCGCTGGAGCCGCGCGATGACGAGCTGCCGGTCGCGCAGCATCGCCGCGGCGACGTTCGCGCGCGTGACGTCGGCGCCGCTTTCGGGACGGCGGCGCTCCTCGGCCTCGACCTCTTCGTCCTTGATCACGACGAACAGCAGGCGGTGCTTCTTCACCAGCCGGCCGGCGGCGCGGATCATCAGGTCGGCGCTCGTCGCGTCGGTGAATTCGGTGAACAATATGATCAGCGAGCGGCGGTTGAGCTGCGTCGACAAGGTCGTCAGCGCGAGAGTGAAATTGCTCTCGACATGCGCATAGTCGATCAGGCTCGCGGCGCGCTGCAACGCCGGGAAATCCTGCGTATGCATATAGGCGGGGGTCAGCGTCTGCGGCTTTGCGGCAAAGGAAAAGAAGCTGATCCGGTCGTTGAGTTTCAGCCCGACATAGGCGAGCAGCAGCGCCGCCGACACCGCGCGGTCGACGCGCGGCATGCCGCCGACGGGCTCGGCCATCGTCCGTCCGCTGTCGATCGCGAGCACGACGCGGTTGTCGCGCTCGACGCGATATTCCTTGGCGAGCAGTTTGACGTGGCGCGCCGACGCATTCCAGTCGATCGCGCGCCGGTCCATCCCCGGCTGATATTCGGCGAGCGCCTCATATTCGGTGCCTTCGCCGCGAAAGCGTTGTTGGCGAAGGCCAAACCAGCTGTTGCGCTGGAACAGGCGGCTGCCCTCGTCGGTCACCGCGCGCAGGCTGGGAACGATTTGGATTGCGCCGTCGATCGCGAATTTGCGTTGTTTCCAGACGAGCCCGAGCGGCCCCGCCCAGCGGATCCATAGCGCCTCGACCCGTGCCTGCCCGCGCCGCGATGCGGTGAGCGTCAAGGTGCGGGCGAGCGCGTCGCCCACGGCCGTACGGCGCATATCGTTCGCGAGCCGCCCGCCCTCGGCAAGCCGTTCGTCGAGTGCGAGCGCGAGTTCGGCGCGCGGGGGCACCGCTCTCCCGGTCGCGGTGAGCGACAGGTCGAACGGGTCGCCGACCCCGACCTGATGCGGAAAGCGCGCATCGAGGCTCAGGTGACGCGGATTGGCGCCCGCGATCGTGTCAAGGATCAGGCAGGCGACGATCACCCCGATCCAGCCGGGCGCGACGAGCCACAGCTCGGGCCGGATCAGCCCGAGCGCGAGCGCCATCGGGGCGCCCGCGAGCAGCAGATAGATCGCGCGCCGGGTGGGGTAGATCACCGCGGCACGTCCTCGCGTTCGAGCAAGGCCGCGACGACCTGCTCGACGTTGCGCCCTTCGATTTCGGCGGCGGCCGACAGGATGACGCGGTGGCGCAGGACGCCGGCGGCGAGGCGCTGGACGTCGTCGGGGATCACATAGTCGCGCCCGTCGAGCGCCGCCGCGGCGCAGGCGGCGCGCGCGAGCAGGGTCGCGGCGCGCGGGGATGCGCCGCATTCGAGGTCGGCGCTCTCGCGCGTCGCGCGGACGATGCGGACGATATAATCGACGATCTCGTCAGCCAGCCGCACCGTGGCGATCGTGTCGATCGCGGCTTCGATCGTCTTGGCGTTCGCCACCTCGGTGACGCCGAAATCGGCGACCGCGGGGCTTTTGAAGCGCCCGCCATGGTCGGCGACGATGCGTCGTTCCTCGTCGGCGGCGGGATAATCGACCACGAGCTTGAACAGGAAGCGGTCGAGCTGCGCCTCGGGCAGGGGATAGACGCCCTGCTGTTCGATCGGGTTCTGCGTCGCGAGCACGGTAAAGCGCGGGCTCATCGCATGCGCCTCGCCATTGATCGTCACGCGCCGCTCCTGCATCGCCTCGAGCAGTGCGGCCTGCGTCTTGGGCGGGGTGCGGTTGATTTCGTCGGCGAGCAACAGCTCGGTGAAGATCGGCCCCTTGGTCAAGGTAAAGCTCGACGTCTGGAAGTTGAACAGGTTCGACCCCAAAATGTCGCCGGGCATCAGGTCGGGGGTGAACTGGATGCGCCCGAACCCGAGCCCCGTCGCGCGCGCAAACGCCTGCGCGAGCAGGGTCTTCGCGGTGCCCGGCGGGCCTTCGAGCAGGACATGCCCGCCTGCGAGCAGCGCGATCGTCACCATGCGGGTGAGCGGCCCCTGCCCGAACACGACCTTGGCGACCTCGCCCTCGATCGCTGCGCCGAGGGCCCGAACGCTCTCGATATTAGCTGTCACGGAGTAGATCCTTCCTGATGTCGTGCAGCGCTTGCGCGCCCTCTAGAAACTCATGCGTATTGCGCGCGAGCGGCAGGCGCCGCGCGAGGCTGGAGAACAATTCGCTTCCCGCGTCCAGATGCCTGTCGATCCAGCGGTCGGTCGCTTCGGCGTCGAGCCCGCCGGGAGCATGCAGCCGCCGCGCGATCGCGATGCGCTGGCTCTTCACAAAGGCGTCGGCGCCGTCGAGTTCGCGCCGGGCCTGCCGGATCAGGTCGGCGCTGTTCGCGATCAATGCCGCCTTCGACACCGGGATCGCACGGCGAGGATTGAGCGCCGGGCCGAACCGCATCCACGCCTGCCACAGCGCGAGCAGCCCCGCGGCGATCAGGCAGAGGGTGATGCCGATGAAGGGCGGGACGAAGGCGAAGCGCAGCAGCGAGCGCTGGCCGCCGAATCCGTTCAGCGTCAGGTCGAACGCCAGCGCGTCGGTGTCGGCATCCTCGGCAACCGCGTCGATCAGCATGGCGGCGCCAAGCGCGCCGTCGCGCGACGCAAAGGCGAAATTGTCGACAAGGTCGGGGTCGGCGAGGATATAGAGATCGCCCTCGCTGACCCGGGCAAGCACCGCGCCGCCGCTCGGCCCCGCGATCAGCGTTTCTAGAACCTGGCCTTCGACCGTTTGTACATTGGCCGGCAGGTGCGCGGTGAAACTGCGCCCGGCAATATGGGCCGGCACCGCCTGCGCCTTGCTCGGCCGCGCCTCGATACGCACGCTGCCGAAACGACCGGCGGGAAACATCTTGGCCGGCGGTTTGACAGGAAAACCCAGGCTGACCCAGCCCGGTTTCGGCGTATGGCCCGGGATCGCGGCGGTCTGCCATTTGGGCAGCACGACGATCGCGCGGGCGCCCCCCTGCATGTCGAGCAATTCGGCCAGTTCCTCGACACGGGTGCGGTGCGTCGGGGTCAGGATCAGCAGCGGCTGGTTCTCGCCATAGCGCGAGGCGGCGACGCGGCGGCGAAGCTCGACATCGGCACCGGCGCGTTCGAGCAGGTCGACGATGCCGGCATAGCCGGGCGCCGCCTTGGACAAGGCGTGGCCGCCGCCGTCCTTGCCGCTGCTGATTTGCGGACCGAGCGCTATCAACGCCCAAAGTGCGATGAAGGCGACGATGCCGATCGCCACCACCCCCGCGATCAGGCGCGGATTAAAGCCGTGATCGCCCGCGGCGTCGTCGGTCATGCCCGCGCCCAATTCTTTGGCACCGTCAGTTCGGCATAAGCATTGCGACACCGCTCCCACGCCGTCGCGTCGATGGCGCGTCCCCCGAACAGGCTGATCTCGACCGCGCGCGCGATGCGGCTGAACGCGCCCCGTGCGACCGCGGGCAGGTCGTGCGCTTCGGCGAGGTCGCGCGAAGTCATCGCGGGTTTGACGAGCCCGGGGCGGCGTCCTTCGATATCCTCGACGCTGCGATAGAGCAGAAGGTGCACCGCTTCGGCATAACGCCCCTCGGCGGCGAGCGCGTCGGCTTCGGCGAGGAGCGCGCGCGCCGCGCCGGCTTCGGCCAGCCCGGCGGCGTCCTCGGCGTCGTCACCGCCGGCCTTGCGGCGGAACGGCAGATTGTCGACCCAGCGCGCGAAGGCGGGGACGAAATGATAAAGAAGGAAGAGCAGTACCAGCGCCACCGCGATCCACATCAGCGGCTTGGCGGCGGGGGCGCTCCAGTTAAAAAAGCTGCCGATCGCGTCGAGCAGCGACTTCAGCCACTCGGGCGTCGGTGGCGGGGGCGGCGGTGGGGGTGGAAAGGCGGTCTGGATCTCGCCGCCTGCGATCGTCTGGCTATAGCCCGGATCGACGAGTTCGGGGTCGATCAGCCATCCCCCGCCCGCATCGGCGCTCGATGGTTCGGACGCGGCCGACGCCTGGGCGATCCACATCGACATCATGTTGAAATTATTGTCCCGCCCCGGTCGATCATCGCGGTAAGTGGTAGCGCGAGCCTCGTCGGGAAGGCAAGACATGCTTGCGTGCGAAACTACCCCGTTCTAGCGCGCGACAATATCAGACGGAGGACCAAGGTGGACGCAGCGCAGGCGGTGCATGAAAAATTCCTGGCGGCGCTGGCCGAAGGACGATTGCCCGATCGCGCCGACGCGCCCGATCCCGCAGTGGTCGGCCTGTCGCGCGCCGAGGCGACCGATATCTTCCTGTCGCAGCTGACCAGCCGCCAGATGGACCGGCTGTCGCGCCATTTGCAGGCGCGCGGCGAAGGCTTTTATACGATCGGATCGTCGGGGCACGAAGGCAATGCCGCGGTCGCCGCGGCGCTGCGCGTCACCGACATGGCGTTTCTCCATTATCGCTCGAACGCGTTTCAGCTCCACCGGTCGCGCCAGCTTCCCGGCGGGACGCCGACGTGGGACATGCTGCTGAGCTTCGCCGCGTCGTCCGAAGACCCGATCTCGGGCGGACGGCACAAGGTGATCGGATCGAAGCCGCTCAATATCCCGCCGCAAACCTCGACGATCGCCTCGCACCTGCCCAAAGCGGTCGGCGCCGCCTTCTCGATCGGCATCGCGCGCCGCCTCGGTATGACCGGGCTGCCGCTGCCCGATGATGCCGTCGTGCTGACGAGCTTTGGCGACGCGTCGGCGAACCATTCGACCGCGCAGGGCGCGTTCAACACCGCGGGCTGGGCGGCGTTCCAGGGTTCGCCGATGCCGCTCATTTTCCTCTGCGAAGACAATGGTATCGGGATTTCGACGCGTACCCCGACGGGCTGGATCGAGGCGCAGTTCCGCCACCGCGCTGGGCTGCACTATATCAAATGCGACGGCACCGATTTGGTGTCGGCCTATGCCGGGGCTGCCGAAGCCGCCGACTATGCGCGCCGATACCGTAAGCCGGTCTTCCTCCATATGGCGACGGTGCGCCTCTATGGCCACGCCGGCTCAGACGTGCAGGGCGCGTATCTGCCCAAAGCCTTGATCGAGGCCGATGAGGCGCGAGATCCGCTGCTCGCGGGCGCCGCGCTGATGGCCGAACATGGCTGGATGTCGCCCGCCGAGATCGCCGACGCCTATGAGGAGATCGGCGGCACGCTCGCGCGGCAGGCCGAGGCGGCGATCCTGCGCCCGAAGATCACGACCCCGAAGCATGTGATGGAAAGCCTGATCCCGCCGAAGCGCGAGGTCGCTCGTGTCAACACGCCGACCGACGAAGACCGCAAGGCGATGTTCGGCAGCGACGCCGGCGCGATGGACAAGCCGCAGCATATGGCCCGGCTTTTGAGCTGGGCGCTCGCCGACCTCATGCTCGCGCACAAGGAAATTATCGTCGCGGGCGAGGATGTCGGGCCGAAGGGGGGCGTCTATAACGTCACCGCGAAGCTCCACCAGCGCTTCGGTTCGGCGCGCGTCATCAACACCTTGCTCGACGAACAGGCGATTCTCGGGCTCGCGATCGGCATGGCGCACAACGACTTCCTGCCGATGCCCGAGATCCAGTTCCTCGCCTATGTCCACAATGCCGAGGACCAGATCCGCGGCGAGGCGGCGACGCTCAGCTTCTTCTCCGACGGGCAATATACCAACCCGATGGTGCTGCGCATCGCGGGGCTCGGTTATCAGAAGGGCTTCGGCGGCCATTTCCACAACGACAACAGCCTCGCGGTTTTTCGCGACATTCCCGGCGTCATCCTCGCGGTGCCGTCGAACGGGCGCGATGCGGTCGCGATGCTGCGCGAGTGCGTGCGGCTCGCGCGCGAGGAACAGCGCGTCGTCGTCTTCGTCGAACCGATCGCGCTCTATATGACGCGCGACCTGCACGAAGAGGGCGATGGCCTGTGGACGAGCGCCTATGAGGCGCCGGGCTCGGGCACGCCGGTCCGTTTCGGCGACGTCGGGGTGCATGGCAACGGCACCGACTTGGCGATCGTCACTTATGGCAATGGCTATTACCTGTCGCGTCAGGCCGAGAAATTGCTCGCCGCCGACGGCGTCAAGGCACGCGTGATCGACCTGCGCTGGCTCGGCCCGGTCGACGAGGAGAAGCTGGTCGCTGCGGTCGGCGATGCCAGCCGCATCCTGATCGTCGACGAATGCCGCATCACCGGATCGCAGAGCGAGGCGCTGATGGCGACCTTCGTCGAGCGCACCCCGGGCAAGAAACTCGCGCGCATCGCCGCCGACGACAGCTTCATCCCCTTGGGCCGCGCGGCCACGCTGACCCTGCCGAGCCGCGATTCCATCTATGCCGCCGCGAAGGAGCTGCTGGCATGAGCGCGCGGAAGACCGCGATCGTCGTCGCGCCGGGTCGCGGCACCTATGGCAAGGGCGAGCTTGGCAGCATCGCGCGGCTGCACGGCGCACGCTTCGGCGCGCTGATCGCGAATTTCGATGCGCAGCGCCGCGAGCGCGGCCAGCCGACGGTGAGCGAACTCGATGGCGCCGACCGCTTCAGCGTGAGCACGCACATGCGCGGCGATGTCGCGGCGCCGCTGATCTACACCGCAACCGCGCTCGATTGGCTCAGCATCGACCGCGACCGATATGATGTCGTTGCGATCGCGGGCAATTCGATGGGCTGGTACAGCGCGCTCGCGCTCGGCGGCGCGGTTTCGGTCGAGGACGGCTTTCGCATTTCGAACGCGATGGGACTCAACAGCCAGACGCACGGGCCGGGCGGGCAAATCCTGCTGCAAGTCGTCGACGAGGATTGGCGGCCGGTGCCCGGGCTGCGCGAGACTTTGTCTGCCCTTGTCGCCGAGATCGGCGCGCGTCCTGGCCACGCGCTCGCGCTCTCGATCGACCTTGCCGGGATGCTCGTGCTCGCGGGCAATGAGGAAGGGCTCGCCGCCCTCCTCGCCGAAGCGCCGCCGACGCCGGGGCGCGATCCGCTGCGCCTCGCGGGCCACGGCCCCTTCCACACCCCGCTGATGTTCGGCAGCTCGGACAAGGCGATGGCCGAACTGCCGCATTCGCTCTTCCACCGCCCCGCGCTGCCGCTGGTCGACGGGCGCGGGCATATCTGGCGGCGCCATGCGAGCGATCCGGCGATGCTGTGGGATTATACCTTCGGCCACCAGATCCTCGCGCCCTATGATTTCGCGCTGTCGGTGCAGGTCGCGGTGAAGGAATATGCCCCCGACGTCATCATCCTGCCGGGGCCCGGCGACACGCTCGGCGGCGCGATTGCGCAATCGCTGATTGGCATCGGCTGGCAGGGAATCCGGAGCAAGGCCGATTTCGCGGCGCGGCAGGCGGCCGACCCGATCCTGCTGTCGATGGGCCGCGCCGAACAGCGTGCGCTGGTCACGGGATAAGATAGGGCCGGCAGGGGAGGAACATCCCCTGCCGGCCCGTTCGCATGGAATCAGGTGGGGTTGACCCCATGCGGATGAACGGCAGCGCCAATGGGGACCAACTCAAGGGCGGTACACCGTTCATGTCCCTTATAGGCGCGCTGCGCCGCATCCGGCCGGGGCTCCTGCACAATCAAGCGCCAAAACGGAGCGGATTGCCCGGCGCGCCGCGCGCGAACTCGGCGATGAACTGGAGCCGGAGCAATTCGGCGACATTGCCGGCGCCGGCGCGGCGCATGATATTCGCGCGGTGCACTTCGACCGTGCGCGGGCTGAGTTCCAGCTGACGCGCGATCGCCTTGTTGCCGAGCCCCGCCGCGATCGCATCCAATATGTCGCGCTCGCGCGGCGTCAGCGCCGCCAGCCGTGCCTCGGCCTCGCGGTGCCGGTCGAGCGCGTGCTGCCGTGTGCGCCAGTCGGCGAGCGCCGCATCGATCGTGCGGCGGACGAGGCGCGGGTCGAGCGGCGCGGGAAGCAGATCCTGCGCCCCGCCGCGCAGGATCGCGCGCGATTCGGCGATGCTCAGCTGTTCGGCGGCGACAAAGGCGACGATCGCGGCGCGCGCCGCGACGCGGTCGAGCAGCGCGGCGCCGCCGGTTCGCCCGGGCTGGCGCCAGTGAAAGAGCAGGATTCCGCAACTATCCTCACCCTCGGCTTCGATCCACGCGTCGGCGCTGGCAAAGCTGCGTACGATCCGTTCGGACCCCGCCGCGAGCATGCGGAAACAGGCCGCCCGCTCGGTCGGGTCGGGCAGGATCAGATGGATATGGCCCCCGCTTTCGGTCACGATAATCGGGATGCCGGTTAAGGCTGCGCGCGAACAGCGGCGAAGGGTCGGCGATGGCGCCATTTTGGAGCCGCCGATGGTCTGCGATTGCCCCCGCGGGTCAGTCGGCCGGATTATGCTTGGCGAGAAAGGTTTTGATCGAGGTCAGCAACGTCATTCGAGCGGCCTGGCGCGTGAAATAATGGTCGGCGAGCGGGACCGACACGAACTCGACCGTCTTGCCGTGGATGAGCAGCAGCGGCGCCTTGATTGTCAGGCAATACTTTCTTCAGTTAGATAAAAAATCAAATGTTACCGGTTACGTAGCCTTGTTCTCCCGCGCGCGTGTCGATCTTCTGGAGATCAGGGGCCGGGGCATTTGAATATTCAGACCTCTACGCGACTTGAGCGGGAGCCTGCGCCGAAAAAAACGGGGCGCATTTGGCCCGGATAGCCGTCTTGTTTTTTGGAGAGGGAAAAAAGGGAGAGACGTGACGGCGGAACCCGCCTCCGAACTGGAGCGGTTGACCCGGAAGTTCCGGCCGCCGCTGATCGCCTTTTTTTCCCGACGCGTTGCCAGCCTCGCGGAAGCCGAAGACATGACCCAGGAGGTTTTTTTGCGGTTATCGAACGCGCAAAGGGGCGACGAAGAGACGAGTGCCGCCTATATTTTCCGGATCGCCGCCAATCTGGTGACGGATCGGGCGCGCCACGACCGTGTGCGCCGGAACTTCGCGGACGCGGTACGAAGCGACGCCAGCGCCGGCGTTGACGGCTTTGACCCCTTTCGGATCGCTTCGGCGCGCGAATCGATTTCGATCCTGTGGGCCGCGATCCAGGCGCTTCCCGAGCCGACGCAGCAGATTTTCATATTGTACCGGGTAGAGAATATTCCGAAGCAGACGATCGCCGATAATTTCGGATTTCACCTCCGCACCGTCGACAAGCATATTTCGCGCGCCCTCGTTTTTCTGGCCCGCCGGATGGAGCGACGGCCATGATCGTTCCGCAGAATGACAATGATCGCGTCGCCGAGCGGGAGGAGCAGGCGGCCGCCTGGTGCCTGCTCATCGCCGACCGGGCGCTGACCGTCAGCGAACAAAGTGCCTTCGACGAATGGCTGGCGGCGGACGAGCGCCACGCCCACCATTTCGAGCAGATGGTAACAGTGTGGCAGGGAACCGATGCGATCGCCGAAATGCCCGGCTTCCTGTCGCTCCGTGCCGAGGCTTTGACCGCGATGGAAAAAGCGCGCCGCGCGGCAGAGCCCGCTCCGACGCGCCGCCGGGCGATCGCGACGATGGCCGCGCTCGCGATGGTCACGGGCATGGGCGCCTGGTATTGGAGCGAGGGGCCCGACGTCTATTCCACCGAGGTCGGCGAGCGGCGGATCGTCCGGCTCGACGATGGGTCGAGCGTCTCGCTCGATGCCGCCAGCCAGATGTCGGTGTCCTTCACCGACCATCGCCGCGCGATCATACTCGATCGCGGCCGGGCAAAGTTCGACGTCGCAAAGGACCCGCTCCGGCCGTTTACCGTGACCGCGGGGTCGCAATCGGTGGTGGCGATCGGGACGAGTTTCAGCGTCGAACTGCTGCGCGATCAGCTTCGTGTCCTGTTGTTTGAAGGACAGGTCGCCGTCGTTCCGCGCGGCGCGGTCGCAGGGCATATCAAGGCGCGGCGACCAGTCGCGCAGGCGACGACCCAGCTTTTGCCCGGGCAGGAACTGGTCGCCAGCCTTTCATCGGGCGCGACAGAAATCCTTCCCGTCGATGCGGGGCGCTCGCTGGGATGGGAAGGGGGGCAGGTCGATTTCGTTGATATGCCGCTGAGCGATGCGGTCGAGCGGGTCAATCGGTACGCGGCATCGCCGATCGTCCTTCGCGATGCGGCCGCCGGCCGTCATCTCGTCAATGGCGTATTCGATGCGGGCGACGCCGACAGTTTCGTTAAGGGCGTGACGTCGCTCTATCCGTTGGCCGCGCACGAAGAGGGCGGCAAAATCATTATCGAAACTGTAAATTTGAGTAATGACGAATAAAAAATGGACCAAAGATAAAAATCCGGGGCGCAATCTTGTGGGTGGTTCGTCTTTATGACAGAGGGGCAGCAATATCGATCCCTCGCATAGAGGGAGAGGGTATGTCAAAACGTCGTTATTTGTTGTCGAGTCTTGCGCTCGGCGCGTTGGTTGCCGTGTCGGCACCTGCCTATGCTGAAGTGCGCCAGGTTCAGCAGTTTGATATTCCGGCCCAGGATCTGGGCGGCGCATTGCGCGCTTTTGCGCGTGCATCGGGCGCGCAGGTGATTTTCGACGGCAAGGCGGTGCGGGGCAAGCGCAGCGAAGGCTTGCGGCACCGGTCGGGCGCCGAGGAGGCGCTCCGCGAACTGCTGCGCGGGACGGGCATGACCTATCGGCGCAATGGCAAGATCTTCATCGTAAGCCCGATGCGCCGGATCGCGCAGCTTCCGGTCGAGATGGCGAGCGCCGCGCCGGTCGCGGCCGCGTCCGCCGCGCCGGGGCAGGAGATCAGCGACGGCAGCGAAATCATCGTGACGGCGCAGAAGAAAGAAGAAAAGATCATCGACGTGCCGATCGCGCTTACGGCGCTGTCCTCCGCGGCGCTCGACGACCGCAAGATCGAGGGCGGCTCCGAACTTCTTCGCGCGGTTCCGAACATGAACTTCTCGAAGGGCAATTTCAGCATGTACAACATCGCGATCCGCGGGATCGGGACGAAGGCGGTATCCGCCTCGACCGACCCTGCGGTGGCGGTGAGCTTCAACAACACGCCGCTGATCCGCAACCGCCTGTTCGAATCCGAATTTTTCGACATGCAGCGGGTCGAGGTGCTGCGCGGACCGCAGGGAACGCTCTATGGCCGCAATGCGACCGGCGGTGTGGTCAATCTGATACCGGCGCTGCCCGAGCTTCAGGATTTCGGGCTCGATGCGAAGGTGGAGGTCGGCAATTATAAGACGATGCGCGCATCGGCGATGGTCAACGTGCCATTGGGCGACACGCTGGCGGTGCGCGTCGCGGGTGCGCTGACCAGCCGCGACGGGTTCGACTATAACAGTTTTACGGAAAAGCGCGTGAACGGCCGCGAGCTGTGGTCGACGCGCGCCTCGATTGCGTGGGAGCCGGGCGACCGTTTCCGCGCCAATGCGATCTGGCAGCATTTCGACGAGGATGACAATCGGTCGCGCACCGGAAAGCAGTTATGCGCGCGCGATCCCGGGCCGGCGACGGTGGGCGGTATCCGGGTGCCCGACGGGACCCGGAACGAGACGGCCACTCGCCAGGAACTCGATTTGCGGTCGCGGCTCAGTCAGGGCTGCCTGCCCGTTTCACTCTATGACGATCAATCTTATGGCGCGCCTAATGCGGGGGGCTATGCCGCTATCGTCGCCGGCTCCACCGACTATGTCAAAATGGGCTATCGCGGCAGTGATCTTCTGCGCGGATTGGTCCGCGGCGATCCGTTCGCGGGGGTCCAACAATCGCGCAACCTGCGCGAAATCGCAACGAGCATCGATCCGGTCTTCCGCGCGAAGAATGATGTCTTCCAGCTCAACATGGAATTCGACCTCAGCGACGGGTTGAAGCTGGTGTCGCAGACCGCCTATGCGCGCGATCGCTATTATTCGTCGCAGGACTATAATCGTTTCGTCTCGGCGCCCGTGTTCGTGAACACATCGGGATTGATGGATGGGCTGCCGGGCACGCCGGACATCATCATCCCGCGACCAGGCCGGCCGCCTCTCGTCATTCCCGGGCGACCCAGTCCCAATCCGATCGACCAGTCATATGCTGCGCCGGGCGGGATATATTGCGACCCGCAGCTCGGCTGCTCGGACCGGATGCTGTCGATGGATCTCAGCCGGTCGCGCAATCGCCAATGGTCGCAGGAGTTTCGCCTGCAATCGGCGTTCGACGGACCGCTCAATTTCAGCCTTGGCGTCAACTATCTGAACTTCAAATCGCAAGACGACTATTTTGTCTTCAACAATCTCTATTCATTCATCGCCTATAACCGGTACAACCGGGCGACCGGTACGGCAGCGGGGAGCGAGTTCAAATATCGCGATTGTCCGCCCGATGTGACGGATCGGGATTGCATCTATGTCGACCCTAATCCGATATCGTCACTCGACGAAAACGGGCATAATTATTTCCGTAGCCGCAATAATGTCCAGACCAAATCCTGGGCGATCTTCGGTGAAGCCTATTGGAACGTCACCGACGAACTGAAGGTCACCGCCGGGCTGCGGTTCACGCGCGATGACAAGAGCGCGACGCTCTATCCGAGCCAGCTCCTCCTCGGGGGCGGTGCGAACGGCACCAGCGGCGGGAGCATCAGCGGCGGATATCAGGCCAGTGACCCGATCGATCAGCGTTGGTCGAAGCCGACCGGGCGACTGGTGGTCGACTGGAAACCCGACCTTGCGTTCACCGACGACACGCTAATCTATGCCTCGGCGTCGCATGGCTACAAAGGTGGCGGAGCCAACCCGGCGCGCCCCGCGATTAGCGATACGAATGTCCAGTTCGGTGACATTCCCGCGACCTTCAAGCCCGAATATGTCAATGCATTCGAGATCGGGACGAAGAACAGCTTCGACGGCGGGCGGCTGACGCTCAATGCCACCGGCTTCTTCTATGACTATACCGGTTATCAGGTTTCGCAGATCGTCGACCGCATCGCGCTCAACGAGAATTTCGATGCGACGAGCTGGGGGCTGGAGTTTGAGGCAGCCTGGCGCCCGTCACGCGCGTTTCGCGTCGATGCCAATCTCGGCTATCTGCAGACGCGGCTGAAGAAGGGCGCAAGGTCGATCGACGTGATGGACCGCACGCAGGGCAATCCCGACTGGGTTCTGCTTCGTCCCTTCCTGCAGGTCCCCTCGAACTGCATCGCGCCGCGCGCCTATGTCGAGCGGATTCTGCAAAGATCGGCGAATGACAGCGCGTCCGCCGGCGCCGCGCTCTACGGGCTGTGCGGCCAGTCCAGCGGGTTCGGCAATTTCGACCCCAGCAAGCCGGCGGGCTTCTATGCGCAGCAATATGGTTTCACTTACGACCCCTTCGCGCCTTATGACCCGACCAAGGTTGGCGCGATCGTTCCCTATGATCCGGCGAACCCCAATGCGTGGCGGAGCCAGGTCAGCGGTGCGCCCAACGGCGGACGCGGTTTCCAGGCCGATCTTGCCGGGAACGAGCTGCCCAATTCGCCGCGGATCACGGCCAATATCGGGGCGCAATATACATTCTTCTTCGGCGACTGGGACCTCACCGTCCGCGGCGATTATTATCGCCAGTCGAAGAGCTTCGCGCGTGTCTATAACACCGAATATGACCGGCTGAAGGCTTGGGACAATGTCAACGTGGCAGTGACGCTGGCGCGGCCCGATTCAGATCTGACCTTCCAATTCTATGTCAAGAATCTGTTCAACGACGCACCGGTCACCGACTTCTTCACCAACAGCGACGACTCCCTGCTCAGTACCAACGTCTTCACGCTTGATCCGCGCATCATCGGGTTCAGCGCCATGAAGCGTTTCTGATCCAGCGCAGGCTTTACTTCTCCTCCCGCGTAAGCGGAGGAGAAGTTGGGAGCGGGCATGATAATATTGGAACTTTTACTGTTACTTCGGATGGGAAAAGATAATTTATCGGAACAATTAATATAGTTCAAATAAAATATCAATATTCATATGTAGTAGACGGCATTACACTGTCTATTATAGGGGGGAGTTGTTGCCCGATAATGCTGCCAATTAAATAGTAGGTATAATACTTATCAGATTCAGTATTGACCTGATGTGAATCCATACTAAAAAGCAAAATGCATCGATTCGATTGATGCTTAAATAAAATCCAAACAGTAAACAGGAGAGATAATATGAAGAATATTATTGCCCTTTGCGCAACTGCGCTTGCGCTTGCCAGTCCGGCAGTTGCCCAGGCCGCCACTTTTTCTCCGGACGGAACCTATGTGTTCACGGGTTCGGTCGAGGTGAAGAAGAACCTGCCCGTCTGGACGACCTGCGGCCTGACGCTCACGATCAACGTGACGGGCGGCGTCGCCACCTCGTCGGCCAGCCTCTCCGGAGCTTTTCCTTGCACGGGCATCACCTTTACGGGCGGCCCTTTCGCGACCGACGGGCTTGGCTCGCCGGTCACAGTGCTGGAGATGCTTGGCGTGACAACCAATATCCCGGCGATCCCGACGATGCCCCCGATTCCTGCCGATTCCTGTTCTGGCGATCTGCTGGCTCTCTGGAATGCCGGCACGATCGAGTTTCAGGACGGCGTGTCGGACACCCCTGACGCCAGCGCGCCCGGGACGGAGCCCAACTGCAAGATCAAGGGAACCCTCACCCAGACTTCGCCCGCAACGCCGCTCGTCATCACCTGAACGACCACTCCCGGAGGCCGCCATCGACTCCTGATGGCGGCCCCAACCTGGCGGGCGCCCGTTAACGGCGCCTGCCTTTTGCGTCAGGCAGGATGTTTCGGGATTGTCCTTTGCGTCGTGATGGCAAGTTTGCGCTGCTAGGATGCGCGCGTAGCGGGCGGGCGACGGACTCGCCCGGCTGTCCCGGACTTTTCCGGACCCCGAAGCTCTGGATCGCAGTGGCTTCGCTGGCCGCGTCGGGTGTCGATCAGGCGCGCGCGCAAACACTTGTCCAAAGCGCGGGAATGGATTCGGCCGCGGCAGCCGGACGACCCGATCCGTCAACGATCGCCGCCACCGCCGATTCAGAGATCGTCGTCACGGCCGGTCGCCGCGGCGAAGCCAGGGTCGCGGCCGAAACCGAATTCGGCGAAGGGGAAATCGCCAGTCAAGGCGCCGACAGCATCCAGGATCTGCTGAAGCGGCTTGCCCCTTTTATAGACGATGGCGGTGAAGAGCCTGTCCTGCTGATCAACGGCAAGCCCGCAGGCTTCGACCGTTCGATCCTCACCTATCCCGCCGAGGCACTCGACCGGCTCGCCGTGTTGAAGCCCGAGGCCGCAGCGCAATATGGCGAACCCGCAGGAAAACGTGTCATCAATCTGGTGCTCAAGAAAAATTTCTCGACGCTGAACGCCGACGCGGGCGCGAGTTTTGCGACGGCCGGCGGCCAATATGGCGGCATCCTGTCGGCAACGCGGACCGCGATCAGCGGCGACATGCGCTGGAACGCGCAAGCGCGGATCGGCGCGGATAGCGCATTTCGCAAAACTGCGCGCAATATCCCGCCGCGCGACGGGACATTCGACAGTGTCGGATTCATCGCGGCCCCGGACGGCGGAGAGATCGACCCCGCGCTCAGCCGGTCAGCCGGACATCTGGTGACGGCCGCCGCCCTCCCGTCCGGCGCGCTGACGGGGACGCCCCGCATCGACGACTTCGTCGCGACCGCCGGCGCGCTTCATCCCGTCGATCCCAACCGCTTCGAAACGCTGCAATCGTCGCGTCGCAATGCCTCGGTCAAGATCGGCGTCACGCGTCCGCTGGGCGGTTTTTCCGCCTCGCTGAACCTCAATGCCGGCCGGAGCGACAGCGGGGGGGAGCGGGGTTTGCCGATGGCATCGGTAGTCGTTCCCGCGGGCCATCCCTGGTCGCCCTTTGCGGACGACATCGTCCTGACCCGGCCCTTTGCAGGCGAGCGCGCGCTTCGCTCTGACAACGGCTCCACCTCGCTCGGTGCGTCGCTGATGCTGAACGGGCGTATCGGCGGTTGGCAAACCAGCCTCGCGATCAGCTATTTGCGCAACCACGCCGACAATTTCCTCGAAAGCGGTATCGACGTCGCGCGCGTCCAGCGATTGATCGACGACCGCGATCCCGCATTCAATCCCTATGGCGAGTGGGACGAAGGGCTGATGATCGCGACGCGCACCCGGACGAAAAGCGAAAATATCAGCGCCCGGCTCAACGTGCGAAAGACGATCGTCGATCTGCCGGCGGGGCCGCTCACCTGGAATCTCACCGCCCATACCGGCCGCAATCGCGCGGAAAGCCGGCAAAGCGATGCCGCGGGCAACCGAATCGCCTCGAACAGCATGACGCGCAGCCAGTCGAACGGGCTGATGTCGCTCAGCATACCGGTTTCGCGCGCGGGCGGTGCGGAAGCGGGCTGGCTGGGCGACCTGACCATCGACCTGTCGGCCAGCGCGCAGCTGCTGACGGACAGCCGGCCGCAGAAGGGATATGGCGGCAGTATCAGCTGGTCGCCCTCGCCGGTGATCCTGTTCCGCGGGACGATCGATTTCAGCGAAGCCGCACCCTCGTTCGACCAGCTCGATGCGCCGATCGTTACCACGATCATTCGCGTTTTCGACTATGCGCGCCAGGCGATTGCCGACCCCGTCTGGATCACCGGCGGCAATCCCGACCTGAAGAGTGGCCGCCGGCAAAGCGTGACGCTGACGGCCCTGGTGCGGCCGCTGGGCAACGAGGTGCTGACGCTCAATCTTGGCTATCGCCAGTCGGTCGCAAAGGGGGGCTTGGCGGCCTTTCCCGAACTGACACCCGCCATCGAGGCCGCGTTCCCCGCACGGGTTACGCGCGATGCGGAAGGGCGGCTCGTTGCAGTCGACGCGCGCGCGATCAACCTGGCGCGTGACACCAATGTCGACCTGTCCGCCGGCATCGCGCTCCGGCTGATGCTTGGGGGCGGTGAAGGGCAAAGCGAAACCGCCGCGAATCCGTGGCAGCTCAACCTGTCGCTCGATCACGGCTTGCGGTTGAAAAATGAACTTCTGACGCATCCCGGCGTCCCGGTGATCGACCTGCTGCGCGCCGGCGGGCAATCGCTTCACAGCCTGTCGTTTCAGGCGTCGATCGGCCGGCGGGGGATCGGCAGCACGCTGAGCGGCAGCTGGAGCAGCTCGGGACGATTGCGGGGCGGCGATGAAGTCTTTGTCTTCAAGCCGCCGCTGAAGCTCAATCTTTCGGCCTTCATCGAACCCGACCGCATATTCGCGGTTCCGGCCAAGAAGGGTTTGATGAGCGGGCTCAAACTGTCCGTCGATATCAACGATCTCCTGGCCGGGTATCGCCGGGTGACGCGCGAAGACGGGACGGTGCCTGCGGGCTATAGCCGCAACGAAATCGAGCCCCTCGGCCGCGTGGTGCGATTGACGGTGCGAAAGAAGTTTTGATGGCGCGCCCTGACCGAGCGCCTTGCCGCTGGTGACCCCTACGGGAATCGAACCCGTGTTTCAGCCGTGAGAGGGCCGCGTCCTGACCGCTAGACGAAGGGGCCTTATGGGTCGGAAAATTTGCGGAAAGGGGAGCCGACCGCTCCCGTGCCCGATGGTGACCCCTACGGGACTCGAACCCGTGTTTTCGCCGTGAAAGGGCGACGTCCTAGACCGCTAGACGAAGGGGCCGTCTGATCGGTGAAGCGGCGCATTAGCCGTGCGTGTTCCCCCGGTCAAGGACTCAATCGGCGCTAATTTAACCGTGCCGCGAATGGCATACCGCCTGCAGCTTGTTGCCCTCCGGATCGCGGACATAGGCGCCGTAATAGTTGGCGTGATAATGGGGGCGGAGCCCCGGCGCGCCCTCGTCGCTGCCGCCATTGGCAAGCGCCGCGGCATGAAAGGCATCGACCGTCGCCCGGTCGGCGGCGATGAAGGCGATATGGGTGCCATTGCCGACCGACACCGGTTCGCCATTGAAGGCCGGGCCGACGAAGACCTTGGGGCCGGTCGGCGTGCCATAGCCCTTGCCTTCGCTCTGCCGCACGAATCCGGGATGCCCGAGCACCGCCATGATCGCGTCGTAAAAGGGTTCGGCGCGGGCGAAATCTTCGATGCCGATTGTGATGTGGCTGTACATCGTCGCTCTTCCCTTCGTGCCTTCAGTCGGCCCAGGCCGCGTCTTCGAGGTGGAGTTCGGCGGCCGGCCGGCTGCCCCAGTCGTCGCGTTTCGCGCGGCCCGCAAGCCATAGTTTGCGGCTGCCGCGTGCGTGGAGCAACGCCTGACCCAGCTCGGTCTCGGCGCTGCGGAACGCGACCGCCTTGAAGCGCGCGCCGTCGTCGCCCGACACGATCAGGCGGACATGGTCGGTGCCGACGATCCCCGATTCGACGATCCGCACCGGCCCGGTCGCGACGCGCGGCGCGGGCCATCCGGCGCCGTAAGGTCCCGCGCTCTCGATTGCGTCGCACCAGAGCGGGTTGATCCCGCGCGGCGCGAGCACCGCGTCAATGAGCAGCGACTTGTCGCCGCTCGCGCGCTCGACATCGGCGGCGAGCCGGTCGTTCAAATAAGCGCCGAGCGCGTCGACCTTGTCCGCCGTCACGGTCAGCCCGGCCGCCATCGCATGCCCGCCGCCCGCGACGAGCAGCCCCGTCTCCTTCGCGGCGAGGATCGCGGCGCCAAGGTCGACGCCGCTGATCGAGCGGCCCGACCCCTTGCCGACGCCATCCTCGTCGAGCGCGATGACGATCGCGGGGCGGTGCAGCCGTTCTTTCAGGCGCCCGGCGACGATGCCGATCACCCCGGGGTGCCAGCCCTGCCCCGCGACGATCGCGACGGGCGCATTGCCGCACGCCGCGCTCGCATCGATCGCCTGTTCGAGCACCGCGGCCTCGATCGCGCGGCGTTCCTCGTTCAGCCGGTTGAGTTCGACCGCGATGTCGGCGGCTTCCTGCGGGTCCGATGTCGTGAGCAAGCGCACGCCGAGATCGGATTTGCCGACGCGCCCGCCGGCGTTGATGCGCGGGCCGAGCGCAAAGCCCATGTCGCTCGCGCTCGGCGGCTTGGTGAGGCGCGCGGCGTCCATCAGCGCGGCGAGGCCGGTGTTACCGCGCCGCGCCATCACCTTCAGCCCCTGCGTCACGAGCGCGCGGTTGAAGCCGGTGAGCCGCGCAACGTCGGCGACGGTGCCGAGCGCGACGAGGTCGAGCAGGTCGATCAGCGCGGGCTCGTCGCGCGTCGCGAAAAATCCGCGCGCGCGCAGCGTGCGGAGTAGCGCGGCGCCGAGCAGGAAGGCGACCCCGACCGCGGCGAGATTGCCGTGGGTCGCGGCGTCGGGCTCTTCGTCGAGCCGGTTGGGGTTCACCAGCGCGAAGGCCGCGGGCAGCGTCGTCGCGCATTGGTGATGGTCGACAACGATCACCTCGACCCCCGCCGCTTTGGCCTCGGCGATCGCGTCGAACGCCTGCGCGCCGCAATCGACGGTGACGACGAGCTTCGAGCCCGCCTCGCCGATCTTGACGAGCGCCGCGCCCGAGGGGCCATAACCTTCCATCAACCGGTCGGGGATATAGGCGCCCGCGGGCAGCCCCAGCCCGCGCAGCAGCCGGACGAGCAGGGCGGCTGAGGTCGCGCCGTCGACGTCATAATCGCCGAAGATCGTCACCGCCTCCTTGCGCTCGACCGCGTCGGCGAGCCGCGCGGCGGCGGCGTCCATGTCGCGGAACAGCGACGGGTCGGGCATGAATCCGCGCAAGGTCGGCGTGCGCTGGCGATCGAGGTCGTCGCGCGTCACCCCGCGCGCGAGCAGCAATTGCGTGACGAGATCGTCGGGCGCGAGATTTTCGGACGCCATGTCGGCGCTCGCGCGCCGCCAGTGCCACGGCTGGCCCTTGATCGAGTGCGTAATCCCCAGCGCCGTTTCGCTCATGACCGCGCCCTCGCGGCGAGGATGCGGGTGCGCAGGTCCTGTGCGGCGGCCAGCGGGATCGCTGGGATCTCGTGCGCGCCAAGCGAACTGCCGCCGGGGACGCCGAACACCAAAGTCGCAAGGCCGAGCGGGCGGAGGATGAAGTCGCTCTTGAGGTCGACGCTCTGCACCGAGGCGTGCGGCAGCAGCGTCGTCTTGGGTTTCCACGCCCCGCGCCGGATCGCGACCTGCTCGCCAAGGTCGGCCCAGCGATGGAAGCGCGCGCCGAACAAGGATCCGGCACCGATGAGCAGCCCCAGGGCCGGACCGAACCAGCCGAGATTCTGCCCGAATGAAACGGCGACAAGGCCGCCAATGGTTGCGCCGACGGCACCGATCAGCCCGCCGAGCGCGACGATGCCGTGGCTGCGCTGCCACGATTGGCCGGCATCGGGGCGCCGGATCGCGACCTCGTCCAGCACCGGGTCGATCACATCGAGCTTCGCAAAGGGAACGACCTGATGGTCATTTTCCTTCCCGCCGTCGCTCGCCAGGCTTTGCAGCCGGAGTTCGTGCCAGCCGAAGCGCTGGCGGAACCAGCCGGTGACGAGGATCGCCGCCTGCACGCGCTTCACCGGCACCGCGACGTCGGTACGCGTCGTGAGGCCGCGGGTGCGGCGCAGCGCGCGCGGCTCGCGCGTCAGGCGGAAACCCCAGTTGGCGAAAAACATCGTCGCGATCCCGCTCGCAAAACCGATGAAGAGGAGCGAGATGGCCGCGCCGACGCCCGCGACCCAGCGATGCGCGATCACCCACTGGTCGAGCCCGTAATCCTCGGCGATATCGATCCAGTCCCGGGGGTCGAAGACGTTGAAATCGAACGGCAGCAGCCCGTCGAAAAACTGCATGCCCGCGCCGACCACCGCGAGCGCGGCGAGCGAGAAGTTGAACAGCCCCGCGAGCAGCAACTGGCGCGGCCCCATCGCAAAGAGCAACCGGTCCTCGGTCGCGGGCGGTGCCTCGGGCGCATCGGCTACGACGGGCGCCGCCGCCTCGCCGCTGCGATGCGCGCGGATCGTTGTGCGCAGCGCCTGCGCCGAATCGAGCGCAATCGCGTCGAGGCTTGCGTCATTCTCCTTGCCGCCCGCGCCGGTCTCGAACCCGACCTTGGCGATGCCGAGCGCGCGCGAGACCAGCCCCTGCTCGATGCTGACGTCTTGGATGCGGTCGAAGGGGATGGTGCGATGCTGGCGCGCGAAAACGCCGCTTTCGATCACGACCTCGTCGTCGCCGACGAGAAAGCGGAAGCGCAGCCACTGGAACCACGCTGCGAGCAGCGAGAAGAGCAGAAAAGCGCCGATCGCGGGCACGATATACACCCAGTTGCCGGTGAACCCCAATGCGGCCACCGCGGGCAGGAAGTTGAGCGAGCGTGGCCCGAGCTTGACGATGGCGAGCGCGAGCGTCGCGGGGTGCAGCCGCTGCCAGTCCGGCTCGTCCCCAAAATCGGTTGAGGGGGTGGCGGCGCGCGCTGCCGCGGCGTCGCTCATGCGAAGTCGGTCTGGATATGACGGCGGATCGTCTCGCGCATCGCGGCCGCCAGGTCAGCGTGGAGCCCGGGCAGCGTCACCGTGCTGTTGTGCGTGCCCGAGGTGTGGACGATCAGGTGCGACAGCCCGAACCAGCGCTCGATCGGCCCCTGCCCGACGTCGATATGCTGGACGCGCACAAAGGGGACGATCGTATCGGTGCGGAACAGCCAGCCGCGCGCGACGCGTAGCTGTCCCTCGCCGATCTTGTACCCCCAGCGCGACACGCGGCGCGAAGGAAAGCTGACGATCACGATCGCCGCGATCACCCACGCGGCGGCGGTGATCAGCCCGTACGGTCCCTCGATATGGCGGATCAGCAGCGCGTCGAACACGCTCGCGCCGATCGCGAGCGGGATCAGGTTGAGCGCGGTCGCGATGCGCAGCACCTGCGCATAGGCGGGATTGACCGGATCGAGCCCCTCGGTGGCATTGAGCGCCTCTGCGTCAAAGGGGTCGGTCGGGTGCGCGGGGGTGTCGGTCATATTCCTCCGATAGTCGGTGGCGGCCCTATGGCACAACCACATTGAAGCGCGGGTCGGCGGGCGGGTGGAGCGCGAACCACGACAGGAACGCCGCACGGTCGCCGTCGATCTTGATCGCGCCCGACTGGAGCAGCGCCGGAAACTGCGCCTGCCCCAGCATCACATCGTCGAGCGTCGTCCGGTTTATCGTGATCGTCGCGGTGGGCGCGGGGTCGGTCAGGCCGTACCGCGGCACCTCGACCCCGCCGCCGACGACGATCGCGACCGTTTCCTTGCTGTCGGGCAGGTTGAACTGGAACGTGCCTTTGACTGCGCTCGCTTTCGCGGCGTCGAAGCGCGTCGCGAGCGCGTCGAAAAACACCGCGGTCGGGATTGCGCTGACGAACGACCGGCTTTGGCCATTGCTCGTCGCGCCCGGAACCGCATTGCCGCGCAGCGTCGCGGCGGCGGCGAGATAATAGTTGCGCCACGCGCCTGACTCGGCCTGATACCCCATCTGGTCATAGGCCGAGGCGAGCGCCGCGCGCGCGTCCCTGTTGTCGGGCTCGGCAAACACCAGCTTGTTCAACAGCTCGGCCGCCCAGCGATAATCGCCAGCCTTGATTGCCGCCCTGCCCGCCGCGAGCAGCTTGTCGGCACCGCCCGCAAGCGCGACATATTTGGGCGCCGATTGCTCGGGCGGCAGCGGGTTGAAATTCGCCGGATTGCCGTCCCACCAGCCGAAATAGCGCTGGTACGTCGCCTTCATGTCGTGGTTGAGCGTGCCATAATAATTGCGGGTCGAGAAATCCTTGCCCTGCACCGGCGCCTCGGCGGTCTGGTCGGCGAGTTCGTGCAGCGTCGCGCCGCGATTGGCGAGAAACAGAGTGCGGTCGTGGACATAACGATAAGCGTCGCGCTGGTTGGCGAGCAGGCTGCTCACCTCGCCCGCGCCCCATGTCGGCCAGTGATGCGACGCCAGCGCGACCTCGGCCTTGCCGCCCCAGCGGACGAGCGCGGCGTCGATCACCTTCGACCAGTGCAGCGCATCGCGCACCTGCGCGCCGCGCAGCGTGAGCACATTGTGCAGCGTGTGCGTGACGACCTCGGTCGTGTGCAGTGCTTTATACGCGGGGATATAAAAGACGAACTCCGACGGCGCCTCGGTGCCGCCCGCATCGAGGAATTCGAACGCCAGCCCGTCGATCGTCAGCGTGCCGCCCGTCGCGGCGACGCTCTCGGTCGGCTCCATATATCCGATGGTGCCCGACGACAGCTTCGGCCCCAGCCCGGTGTCGACCTGGCCCGCGGCCCCGGGGGCGAGGATCGACCCGAACATATAGAGCGCGCGGCGTCCCATCGCGGTGCCGGCAAGGACATTCTCCGACGTCGCTTCCTCCGAAAAGCCGTGCGGCGCGATGATGCGGATCTTCTCGCGCTTGACCTGTTCGGGGGTGACGATGCCGCCGACGCCGCCGAAATGGTCGCTGTGGCTGTGGCTGAAGATCACCGCCTTGACCGGCAGCCTGCCCGACTTCGCCTCGACCGTGTCGGCGAACAGCTTCCAGCTCGCCGCCGCGGCTTCTTCGGACAGCAAGGGATCGACGACGATCCATCCGGTCTTGCCGCGGATGATCGTCATCACCGAAATATCGTAACCACGGACCTGCCAGATCTTGCCCGGCACGACCTCGAACAACCCATGCACCGCATTCAGCCGCGCCTGCCGCCACAGCGACGGGTTTACCGTATCGGGCGCCGCCTTGGCGTCGAGGAAGGCGTAAGGCCGCCGGTCCCACACCGTCTTGCCGTCCTTGCCCAAAATCACGCCGCCCGGAATTTCGGCGAGCTTGCCGCGCAGCACATTGGCCTCGTCGCGCGGATCATCGAGTGGCAGGCGCTTGGCGATCTCCGCTTGCGCGGTGCGCGTCGCCTCGCTCGCGGCATCCTGCGCGGTGGCGGCGAAGGGCAGGGTCCCGGCAAGCAGCAGGGCGGTCAGTCGGCGCATGTCATGTCTCCCCTATGTTTCGGGCAGCTTGCGCCGCGTGCCGGTGCTTGGCAAGCATCGGCCCATGACCGACGCACCGCACCTCCTGATCGCCTGGCACAGCCGCACCGGTGGCAGCGAGGCGCTCGCGCGTGCCGCGGCCGAAGGTGCCGGTACGGCGGCAAGGCTTATCGCCGCGGCCGATGTCACGCCCGACGATCTCCACGCCGCCGGCGGCTATCTGTTTGTCGGCCCCGAAAATCTCGCCGCGCTGTCGGGTGCGATGAAGGAGATGTTCGACCGCTGCTATTATCCGTGTCTCGGGAAGCTTGAGGGCCGCCCCTATGCGACGATCATCTGCGCGGGGTCCGACGGCGAAAACGCGCAGCGTCAGCTCGACCGGATCGCGACCGGGTGGCGGCTGAAGCGGGTGGCGGATCATGTCATCGTCAACACCGATGCGCAGACGCCCGAAGCGATCCTTGCGGCCAAGACGATAGCCGCGGATCGCCTCGCCGAAGCGCGCGACCTCGGCGCGGCACTCGCCGAAGGATTGGCGGCGGGAATATTTTGAACAACTTTTTCTCGTTTATTGCCGGAGCTTGACGCCTCCGACAGTGTATTGATACGGCGAGAAAAACGTACTTGATATACTCCTCAAGCTTTAGGACCATCAAATAATGCTGAATAGAATTTCTGCCGCAATCGGCCTGATTGCGGTCATGGGCGGGCTTGGTGATAGTGTGAGTGCCCGCTCAGCGTCTGTAGCGGAGGCTGAAAACAAGGCAGCCATTGAACAGCTGGTCCAAAGCGAGATGAGCTCGCGCGGCATTCCGGGGCTCCAGTTGACGGTCGTGCGGCAGGGCAAGATCCTGTTCACCGGCGCCTATGGTCAGGCCAATGTCGAGGCATCGACCCCCGTCACCGAACAAACCACCTTTCCGATCAACTCGATCAGCAAGGCCGTTGCCGGCGTCGCGGCGATGCAGCTCGTCGAGGCGGGCAAACTGGATCTCGATGCGCCTGTTACGACCTATCTCGAAACGCTTCCCGCGACGTGGAGCGGCATTACCGTTCGGAATATCCTGACCCACATGTCGGGCCTGGCCGAGATTTCGGATGACAATCTGCGCCTGATCGATGGCGCCGAACCCGATGCCGCCTGGGCAAAGGTGCAGGAGCTTCCCCTGAGATCATCGCCCGGTACGAAATTCGCCTATACCCAGACCAACTATGTCGTGATGGGGAAGATTATCGAGAAGATCACGGGGAAATCCTACGCCGATTTCGTGCGCGATCGGCAGTTCGATGCCGTGGGGATGAAGCGCACGCGCTTTGCCGATGTTACCGGCGCCAAAGCCGGGCCCCACGCGGCGGCGCTCTATACGCATCTGACGCTGCGGATCGAGGGAATGAAGACCGTCGGCGCCGAACGAAGCGAGGTGCCGTTCGCGCGGCATGAACCGTGGACGGAAATTCTATTCCCGGCCGGGGGTGTCCGAACGACGTCCACCGATTTGGCAAAGTGGGTCATCGCTCTGCAAAAGCAGAAGCTTGTCAGCAAGGACGGCCTGCAGCAGCTTTGGAAGCCGCAGCCGCAAGCGGACGGCACGTATCGCGGCTTTGGCTCGCCCGTAAATGGCTATGGATTGGGTTGGCCCTCGGCTCGGCGTGCCGATCATCCGGCCATCACGCCCGTCGGCGGAGCCCGCGCCGCCATATTCATCTATCCCGGTGACGATCTCTCTATTGTCGTTCTGACCAATCTGATGGGCGCTTCGCCCGAGAAATTCGTCGATAAGATTGCTGCATTATATATTCCCGGCCTGACCGCCGGGAATTGATGGCAGCTCCCCGCGCAAGGCCGGGCGAAAAGCTGACGCGGGCCGCGTAGCAATACCGTCGCCCCCGCCTTGGCAGGGGCGACGAATGGTGACGGTCGGCAGCGGCCCTCCGTCCGCCGGTTTCGCGGTCAGTGCGAGCGATGCTCGCCCTTCACCCAGCGCACCGTGCCCGACGAGGCGCGCATCACCACCGTCTCGGTGGTCATCACGCCGTTGCGGCGGCGCTTGACGCCGCGCAGCAGCGATCCGTCGGTGACGCCCGTGGCGGCAAAGATCACGTCGCCCTTGGCAAGGTCTTCGAGGTCGTAAACGCGGTCGAGGTCCTCGATGCCCCATTTCTTCGCGCGCAGCCGCTCGTCGTCGTTGCGGAACAAGAGGCGGCCCTTGAACTGGCCGCCGACGCAGCGCAGCGCCGCGGCGGCGAGCACGCCCTCGGGGGCGCCGCCCGACCCCATATAGATGTCGATATTGGTGTCGGGGTTGGTCGTCGCGATCACGCCGGCGACGTCGCCGTCGGGGATCAGCGCGACGCCGCAGCCGATCGCGCGCAGCTCGGTGATGATCGCTTCGTGGCGCGGGCGGTCGAGCACGCAGACGATGATCTGTTCGGGCTTGCAGCCCTTTTCGCGCGCGACGGCTTCGACATTCTCGCGCACGCTATTGTCGAAATTGACGATGCCGGGCGAATAGCCCGCGCCGACCGCGAGCTTGTCCATATAGACGTCGGGGGCGTTGAGCAGGCAGCCTTCCTCGGCGATCGCGAGCACCGCGAGCGCGTTGGGGCCGGCCTTGGCGGTGATCGTCGTGCCTTCGAGCGGGTCGACCGCGATGTCGATCTTCGGACCCTTGCCCGGCGCGTTGCCGACCTTTTCGCCGATATAGAGCATCGGCGCCTCGTCGCGCTCGCCTTCGCCGATGACGATCGTGCCGTCCATATAGAGCGTGTTGAACGCGGTGCGCATCGCCTCGACCGCGGCGGCGTCGGCGGCTTTCTCGTCGCCGCGGCCGATCAGCTTCGCGGCGGCGATCGCCGCGGCTTCGGTGACGCGCACCATCTCGAGCACGAGCACCCGGTCGAGGTTGCTGCTATTCGTCATGTCGGCCACTCTCCGTCTTTACTTGTTCCGCCGCGTGGGCATGGTGGGCGCCATATGGTCGCCCGCGCCGCTTGTCGAGAATACTTCGCCCGATTCGGTGCCGCTTTCGCCATGAGCTGTGTCATCGCGATGACGGCGGTGGCACCCGCCGCGGCGCAGACGCAGGGACCACCCGCGCCGCCGCCGCCGCGCGATGCCGAAAGCGCCGCCGCGAAGGCAAAGGAAATGGTCGACCCGATCAAGCGCTGCAAACCCGCCGACGACGGTTCGATCAATGTGTGCGGCTCCGACACCGATCTGCACCGCCTGTCGCCCGAACTGCGCGCGATCGCGAAGGAGGGCCGCGAGGCGCCGCCGAAGCTGCCGCGCGCCGAGGCGCAGGCGATGACGCTCGACAAGCTGCCGTACAATTGGATGTCGCTCGGCGGGCGCTACAAACCGGGCCCCGAATATAATGCGCTCTACGAAGCGGTGAAGCGTGCGACTGATCCCGAAACGGGCACGCCGCCGACCCCCGAAGAGCCCGAGCCCTAGGCGAAGACTTCCGCCGCTGCGCGGCGCGGACCGGCGGCGCGGAGGAACCCAGCCGCAACAAGGATCTTCCCCAGAAAATAGGCCGCGAGAAGCAGGATCCACGCGAAGCTCATGGCGATTTCGAGCGCGCTTCCGGGCGCTTGCGCATTCTTCCAGATGACCGCGCTGTGGACGAGGATAAGCCCGCCGAGCATGAGGCCGAAGACTGTACCGAAAGCCAGATAAAAGCCGAAGAGACGCCATTGCGCCTGCCCGGTCGCCCGCCACGATTCGGCGATAGTCGAAAAGGGATTGAGCCGCCCGCCCGCGCCCATGATCGCACCGGTCAGGCAGAGCCGGGCCTCGATCCATGTGCCAAGGACGACGAGCGCCAGCCGGTAGGCCCCGTCGACGAAACTCCCGGCCAGTGCGTTCCACTCGGCGATACCGATCGTGAGCAGGATCGGCAGCGTCGCGATTACGCCGATGCTGAAATAGAGCAGGATAATGACGATCAGATACGCCGCGCCTGCGACCATTCCGTACATGATCTCCGAAATATAGCCTTCGCGAAACTCGGCGAGGATCGCGTTCCACGCCGCGAACATCGCGCCCGCGACGATCACCGACACGATGCCGAGCAGATAAAGCGGTCCGGTGATCGAGCCGCTGATATAGGTGCCATAGGTGTTGACCATCAGCGCGATGATGGTGCGAAGATTGAAGATCGGCTCGCTCGACAGCAGCAGGAACGGCACCAGCACGCCCAGCCCGATATAGGCGAGCAGCGCCCGCCAATGTTCGGCCGCCAGCGCACGCGCCTCGGCCAGCCCCTGCCTGATTTCGATATCCATGTCCGCCCCCTCTTCCCCTCATCAGGGCTAACAGCGGGGCGGGCGATTGCAAGTCGGCGTTACCGCCCTTTACAGCGCGAGGATCGGCATATGCATCGGCGCGCCGACGACATGGTCCGACGCGGCGAGGATAGCGAGCGCGGCGTGGATCGTACTGGCCGGGCCTTCGTGGGTGACGAGCACGATGACGACGCCGCTGCCGTCCTCGCTGCCGCGCTGGATCAGGCTTTCGATCGAGACGCCGGCATCGCGCATCGCCGTCGCGATCTCGGCGAGCACGCCGATGCGGTCCTCGACGATCAGACGGACATAATGTTTGCCGATCCGCGCGCCGGCGTCGGCGACGGGTGCCTGGTCGAGCGAATCGACCGGCATCGCAAAGGCGGGGCCATATTCGTCGCGCGCGATGTCGATGATGTCGGCGACGATCGCCGACGCCGTCGGCCCCGCGCCCGCGCCCGCGCCCTCGAAAAACAGGCGCCCGACGAAATTGCCCTCGGCGACGACGGCGTTCAATGCGCCCGGAACATAAGCGAGCGGATGATCGGCGGGGACGAGGCACGGCTGGACATGCTGGTAGAGGGCGCCCCCGTTCTTGGCGGCATCGCGCTCGGCCATGCCGATCAGGCGGACGCGGTGGCCGAGCGCTTCGGCCTCGCGAATGTCGGCGGCGATCAGCCCGCGGATCCCGTCGGCGGTCACCGCGCCGATATCGAGCCGCGTCCCGAAACACAGCGCAGCGAGGATCGACAATTTATGCGCGGCGTCGATCCCGTCGACGTCGAAGGTCGGGTCGGCCTCGGCATAACCCTCGGCCTGCGCCGCGGCGAGCGCATCGGCGAAGCTCGCGCCGTTCCGCTCCATCTGCGTCAGGATATAATTGCAGGTGCCGTTGAGGATGCCATAGACGCGCGCGATCTCGTTCGCCGATGCGCCCTCGCGGATCGCCTTGATCACCGGGATGCCGCCCGCGACCGCGGCTTCATATTTCAGCGGCGTGTCTTTCTCTTCGGCGAGCCGCGCGAGGTCGAGCCCGTGGTGCGCGATCATCGCCTTGTTCGCGGTGACCAGCGCCTTGCCCGCGCCGAGCGCATGGCGCGCCAGCGTCAGCGCCGGGCCGTCGGCGCCGCCGATCATCTCGACGATGACATCGACGTCGTCCGCCGCGACGAGCGCGTCCATATCGTCTTCCCAGCGATAGGGCGACAGGTCGACGCCGCGATCCTTGTGCCGGTCGCGCGCCGACAGCGCGACGATCTCGATCGCGCGCCCGGCGCGGCGCGCGATCAGGTCGCGGTTCGCCTCGAGCAGCCGCACCACGCCGCCGCCGACGACGCCAATCCCCGCGAGCGCGACACGCAGCGGCGGGCGAGGGGCGGTCGGGGCGGAATAGGGCGACATGCGAGGAGCTCCGTATAGACGCGGAGCCGCGCCCCGCCGTTGCGAGCGCCCTATCGGCTTTTGCCATGGAAACAAGCCCGGCGCGCCTAGGGCGCGCCGAAGCTGAGCTTTATCCGGTCATGGAAAGCGGCACCGGNGGCCGGTGCCGCCTCCGACGTCAGTCGGAGAAACAGAAATCAGTCCACCGGCTTGCGCGTGCGCGTGCATTCGCCGAGCGCGCCGAGGACGACACTATAGTCCGACGCCGCCTTGCGCCGATCCTCGGGGGCGGTTCCCGCCAGCTTGCTCAGCGGCAGCTGGCGCGGCAATCCGCAAGCGAGCCGATACCAGGCGAGCGTATTGCGCTGTGGCACCGCCGCCGACGCGTCGACGATCTCGCCGAACGCCGCCGCCCAGCGCCGCGACCCGTCGGCAGCGGTCAGGATGGTCAGCGACACGGGCTCTCCGGTCCTGGTGTTGAGGAACAGCTGCGTCTCGCCCTCGCCGGGCAAAGTGCCCGGAACGTGGAAGCCGTTCGCGACGCCGGTGATCGCCGGCGGCGCGCCGGGCTTGACCAGTTCGGTGAGCACGGCGCGCAATTGCGCCTCGGTCGCCGGATCCCACGGCAGCTGCGCATCGGGCGCGATCAGCTGGACGCTGCCGGTGTTGCTGCTGCCTGCCGTCGCACCGGCGACGGGCCGGGCAAAGAGCAGGACGGGCTGTTTCTTCTTCAGCTTCGCCGGCTTTCCCTTCGCGTCGAGGGGCAGGTCGACGAGGTAGGAGATTCGCGCCGCGAGCGGTCCCGCGCCGCGAATCAGGCTGACAACGTCGGACTCGACATAGAATCGGGTGTGGCCCGCCGCGACTCCGGGGGCTCGCTCGGGTTTGAGCGCGGTGGCCTTATATATACGCGCGTGCAGTACGGTCGGCGCCGCGGTCGCCAGATCGGCGATATCGGCATAGCTGTACGGACTGGCCGCGGCGGCGGCCGGGGGCGCCTGCATCGCGGAAACGCTGGGGATTCCAAGAGTTAAGGCGAGAATGCCGGCGATAGCGGCCGGGTGGGGGAGGCGCATGATCGTTCCACTTTCCGTCGTTTATGACACCGGTATCGGCGTTGAAATCCCCATCATGGGACAAGGCACATTAACCGCTGATAAAGGGTTTGCGAATGTGCCGCCACCGCGATAGGACGGGCCGCGAAGCGTCCGGCAAAAACATAATAAGCCGAACGTAGCGCCGTCGGGTCTCGCACAACGCATCGGAAATCATCCGGGCATTTGGCAACCGAACCCGCCGGCAGGGAATTGGTGTCAGGATGATCTAGCAAGGAGCGTCGTCCCTGAATGGCTTATGGTGATAATGTCGACCCTAAAAACAGGGTAGTGGCGATTGTCTTGGTTGGTCTGCTTACAGCGGTTCTGGGCTACGGCCTGGTCAACGGCTTGAATATCAGTATCGTCAAGAAACTCGCCGAAAAATTGGATGTGGTGGACGTAGAAGAGCCGCCGCCGCCGGAGGAACCCCCGCCGCCGCCGCCGCCGGACAATAAATTGCCGCCGCCGCCGCCGGTTGTGACGCCGCCGTCGCCCATTCCGCCGCCGGTGACGACCAACACGGTCCAGTCGGTGCCGAAGGCGCCGCCGACGCCGCCCCCGCCCGTCTATACGCCGCCGGCACCGCCGGCGCCGCCGCCGACGCCTGATCTCAGCGCTGCCGGTACGCCCAAGGGCAACCCGGGCCGCTGGGCGACGAACGACGACTATCCGGCCCGTGCCATGCGCGAAGAGCGTGAAGGCACCACCGGGTTCCGCGTCACCTATGGCGTCGATGGCCGCATCACCTCGTGCGATGTGACCGCGTCGAGCGGTCATGCCGATCTCGATGCCGAAACCTGCAAACTTATCCAGCGCCGTGGCCGGTTCAATCCGGGCAAGGATCGCGCGGGTAACCCCGTGGGCGGCAGCTACAGCAATCGTATCCGTTGGCAGATTCCGCGCTGATCGCGCGACCGGATCTGTGTTTCGAACTTATCGAATATTTTGAGAGGGATTTTCCAGTATGTTTAATCTGATCGCAAATGCCGCCGCTGCGGCAGCACCGGCCCACGAAGCGGGGCTCAGCCTGATGCCCGCCGCGATGTGCGTGAAGGAAGAAGGCGCGAGCCCCTATGGTCTCGTCCCCGCACTGTGCGAAGGCGGCATCGTCTCGCAGGTCACCTTCCTCGTCCTGCTGATCATGTTCGTCGGCACGCTCTACATCCTGTTCACCAAGCTGTTCGAACAGAATAAGGTGATGAACCAGGGCAAGGCCGTCGACGCCAATTTCTGGCGCGCCCCGACGCTCGCCGACGGCGCTTCGAAGCTCGAAAAGAACAGCGCCTATCGCCAGGTCGTCGAAGACGGTCTGCGCGCCAACGAAGAGCATAACAAGCTCGCCAACCCCGTCGAAGCCCACGACTGGATGCACGGCACGCTCGAGCGTTCGCAGAACCACATCAACTCGAAGCTGAACTCGGGCCTCGCCTTCCTCGCGACCGTCGGTTCGACCGCTCCGTTCGTCGGTCTGTTCGGTACCGTTATCGGTATTCTTCGCGCGCTCGTGAAGATCGGTGCGTCGGGCCAGGCTTCGATCGACACCGTCGCCGGTCCGGTCGGTGAAGCTCTGATCATGACCGCCATCGGTCTGATCGTGGCGGTTCCCGCGGTGCTCGCGTTCAACTGGCTCCAGAGCCGCAACAAGGCGATTGCCCGCCGTCTGTCGACCTTCTCGAACGACGTGCTCGGCTCGATCATGTCGAACGGCCAGGTGAAGCCGGCGTCGCTGACCCCGGCGAAGGCTGCTGCTCCGGCCGCGGCACCGAAGAAGGCCTGATCGGTCTCCTGGACCCCCGCCTTGTCGTTGCGTGGCGAGTCGCCGCGTGGCGAAAGGCGGGGTCCGTTGGACAGGGAAGGCGGGCTCAAGGCACGCCGTCCCGATGTCCGTGACAGAAATTTTGTGACAGGATGCTAATCCTATGGCGATGAGTGTAGGCGACAAGGGTGGCGAAGACGCCCCGATGTCCGAAATCAACACGACTCCGCTCGTGGACATCATGCTTGTGTTGCTCATCATCTTCCTCATCACGGTTCCCGTGGTGCTGGAGACGGTGAACCTGAAACTGCCCGACGTGGCGTTTGAGGTAACGACGACGAAGCCTGAGAATGTGCTGCTTTCGATCCGTTCGGCTGATACCGACGGCGATGGCGAGCCCAACCCCGAGAGCACGGCGTGTGAAGTATATTGGGGCCAGACCCCGGTGGATTCCAAGCAGTTGCTGGAACGTGGACAAAAGAAGCTCGAGCAGCTGCTCGAAGATATCGGCGGTCCGCAGAATATCACCGAGGAAAACTTCCCCGAAGTGCACATCCGCGGCGACGTCAACACGCCGTACCAGTGCATCGGTGGCGTGATCTACACGATGCAATATGCCGGCTTCCAGAAGATCGGGTTCATTTCGGAACCGGCTCCTGGTTCGGGTACGGTGGGCCGCCTGTAAGGGCGCGCTCCGTTTAGGAACGAAGGAATAATCGCATGTCCATGGCAGTTGGAGATCGGGACGAAAATGAACCGATGATGGACATGAACACGACGCCGTTGATCGACGTCATGCTCGTGCTCCTCATCATGTTCATCATCACCATCCCGGTCCAGACCCACGCGGTAAAGATCGACCTGCCGGTCCCGACCGACAGCCAGAGCAATGTCGACCCCGAAAAGAACAAGGTGATGATCGATCCCGCGGGAACGATCACCTGGAACGGTTCGCCGGTCGACCTTGCGCAGCTGGCAAATTATCTGGAACAGACCAAGGCACTGCCGGTCGAACCCGAGCTGCAGGTCCAGCCCGACCCCTATGCACGCTATATCGTCGTCGACAATGTCATGGCGGTGATCAAGCGCAGCGGCGTCGGCAAGCTGGGCTTCGTCGGCAACGAGCAATACGCCCGCGTCTTCTGATCTTCTGATCGAAGCCGTCAGGCAAAAAATACGGGGCCGCGAAGCAATTCGCGGCCCTTTTTTTGTCCGTCCGATCTGGGGCGAATGGCGGCTAGCGAGCGATCGCTGCCCTCTTTAGCGTCGTCACCCCGGACTTGATCCGGGGTCCCGCTTGAAGTGGAAACCTGCTCTCGCGTCATAAGAAGCGGGATCCCGGGTCAAGCCCGGGATGACGAATGACTGGAACCGACCGATTGCGGACAGGCGCGTAGCTCAAATCGTACGCTTGGGGAGGTCTCGGTAAACGAAGTGGCGTTCGGGGCGTGGCGCGTATCTCGGGTGCCTTTGGCTTCGCATTTACCGTCCGACGACGAACCAATGCCACGTGCCTGATCGCTCCTTAGTGAAATCCGGAGGTGGTAGGCCGGTTGAATAGTGCCCCACGCCCGAGTAGCGTTCGCCTCTTGAAAAGGGGGCGCACTTGAAAAATTTGGCTATTGGCGCGGCGTTGGCAATTGCGCTCGCGGTCCCTTCGGTGTCCGAGGACACAACGCCGAAGATATCCAAGCAGATGAAGAAGCTGCTCGCCATGACTCCGAACCAGTTCGCCAGCTGCTCGAAACTGTCCGACGACAGCCTCGACATGATCGCCACCATAACGACCGAGCCTTGTTTCAAAGATTCGCGGGGCCTGATCAAGGTCGTTTGGAATGACAATTTCGTCCGGGCGTACGTCGACAAGAAAACCGGCGCGGCCACGTATCAGATCTATCAATTCATGACTTACGACCAAAAGCCGCGCCTCTATCACACGGCATATTATGAGACGTCGAGCGGTCCAAGGAGCGTTCCGGTCATCGAAATCTCCAGCGACATCGGCTCCTGCGGCGGTCCCTATGGCGACTGCACGTTCGTCGAGCACATCGCGTTCCCAGTCGACGAGCTACTTCTTCGTGACATCGCAGGCAAGTGGCAACCAGGTGTGGGCGCGGGGTGGCGCTTCATGTTCAGCGCGCCGCCCGCGCAGGATTGGCAGGACGGGATGTCGGTGGCCGAGATAGCGGGCATACTGCAGGCAGTGGACAAATACAGGGTGTCCAAAGGCTTGGCGAAGTAGGGCATCGGTGATCTTCGACGATACGAGATCGTGATAAGTTTCTTTAAGCCCTCCGCATATCCCCATGCCCGATTTCCGTAAAGATTGTCGCTGCCAAAGGTAATATCTCCCGTGCGGAAAGAACGTCCGCTTCCCACCCCAAAGCTGACTATCCCCTTGGAACTGGAAGCGATTGCGGGCATCACCGGCGCACCGGGATCGAAACGCGCCGTGACGACGTTCTGATTCCGATCCGGATCAAAGGGAGCAGCAAGATGACGATGGGTTCGCACCGTAAACAGATCATGGCCCAGGGGGCCGTCGTCATCGGGGCGCTGGCGCTCGCCGGCTGCGCCGGGATGGGCAAGAAAGCGACCACGACGCTGCCCCCGGCCGATGCCTATGCCCAGCTCTATGACAATAAGGGCGCCGACCGCGGCCGCGCCGACATCTACCGCGACACGACGGGTCTCCGCATCGAACTCGTCGCGCGCGGCTTTGCGCCGGGCACCTACGGGATGCACGTCCATGCCGTCGGCCAGTGCAATGCGCCCGATTTCGCGAGCGCCGGCCCGCACTGGAACCCGACCGGCGCCCAGCACGGCCGCGACAATCCGATGGGCGCGCACCATGGCGACCTGCCCAACCTCGTCATCGAGCCCGACCAGATCGGCCGCGCGACCTTGCGCCTCGTCGGCTCGCGTTTCGAGGGCGATGGCGCGCTGCTCGACGCCGACGGTGCCGCGTTCGTGATCCACGCCGGGCCCGACGATTACAAGACCGATCCCAGCGGCAACAGCGGCGGGCGCGTCGCGTGCGGCGTGATCGTCAAAGAGGGCGCGAAGTAAGCCTCGCTTCCGCTCCGTCGCCCCATTGGGGGCTGACGGAGGCGGATTTCAGACCAAGTTTGTGCGGGTGCCTCGATCGAAAGGTCAGGCGCCCGCCGCGCGTTCGGCGATCGTCGCTTCGGCCTCTGGCACCGCGCGATACGCATAGAGCAGCAGGCCGAGCGCGATCGGCGCGACGCCGATCAGCGACAGGATGCCCGTGCGCAGGTCGCCGACCGGCTTGCCGTCGACGATCGTCCCCGCCAGATCCGAAATCTGCCCGACCATATAGGGTCCGAATGACAGGCCGACCAAAGTGGTGCCGAGGAAGAAGGCCGCGGTCGCCGTCCCGCGCATCCGCGGCAGCACCAGATCCTGCGTCGTGGCGGCAGCGGCGCCGAGCGCGGCGGCGCCAAGCATGCCGGCGAGGAAGTTCATGACATAGAAGAGCGTCGAATTCTCGGTCGTGTAGCCGATCCAGATCGGAATGATCGGTGCGACGACGCCGAAGATGATCATCAGGATGCGGCCCGCCGGATTCTTCGCCCGCAGATGATCGGCGAGGCGGCCGCCGATGATGACGCCGACGAAACCGGCGACGGCACCGTTCGCGCCGAGGATGAAAGCCAGCTCCTGCTTAGGGAGGCCCAGCACGATTTCGGCATAGGGCGCCGACCAGAAAGCGAGCGCATAGGCGGCGAGGCTGACGAGACCATAACCGAGCGTGGTGCAGATGAACGCCGGAGTGCCCCAGATGAGCCGGAAGGTCGCCGGATCGTGCGCGCGCAGCGCGCTCGCCCAGGAAAAGACCGCATAATAGCCAAGCGCGACCGCCGACCATTGCGGGAAATTGCCCGTCAGGCGGATCATCCACCAGGCGAAGGCGGCGATCGCAGCGGCAAAGCCGACGTTGATCGCCAGCGCCGCGGGGCCGCGCTTTGCGGCGCCCCACAGGGTCAGCGGCGGCACGATCATCGACAGATCCTTGCCGAACTCGCGTAACGGGTCCGGGCAGCCCGGGCTCGCGACGCCGTCCATCGCGCCGCGGACCGGCTCGCGCAAGCTGGCGACCCAGAGCGCAAGGAGCAGCCCGGGGATGCCGACCGCGAGGAAGGCCGCTTGCCAGCCGACCAGCCCCATCGGCCCGCCTGCAGGGAAATTCCTGTTCCATGCCTCGACGATCAGCGCGCCGATGAACAGCGACACGCCGCCGCCGAGGTAGAGTCCCGACGAATAGATCGCGAGCGCGGTCGCTTTTTGCCGCTTGGGGAAATAGTCCGAGATCAGCGAATAGGCGGTCGGGCTCGCGGTCGCCTCGCCGACGCCGACGCCCATGCGCGCGAAGGTCAGGGTCAGCTGGTTATAGGCGAAGCCCGATGCGGCCGTCATCGCCGACCACAGGGTCAGGCCGATCGACAGCAATCTCACCCGGCTCCAATTATCGGCGAGGCGGCCGAGCGGGATGCCGAACAGCGCATAGAAGACCGCGAAAGCGGCTCCGCCGAGGAAGCCCATATCGCCATCGGTCAGGCCAAGGTCGGCCTTGATGTCGACCGCGAGGATGCTGATGATCTGCCGGTCGATGAAATTGAGGATATAGACGACGACGAGCACCGACAGGACGTACCAGCTATATCCGGTGGCCTTCGGTTCGGCCGAAACCGGCGCACCCGACGTGACATTCTCGCTGGCGGTCTCGGCCATCTGGCAACCCTCTCCCTGACCCATTATCTGTTGTGGATCATGGCTAGCAGAGCCGGACGAAGGCGCAAGTTGAAAGTCGGTTCAACTTTATGGAGAACATCGTCGATATGCGCAACGATAGAGCAATTGCCAAACCCGCGATCCTCTTCCTCTGCCTCGGCAACATCTGCCGCTCGCCGCTTGCCGAGGGCGCCGCGCGCGCCGCCTTTGCCCGCGCCGGCATCGACGCCACGCTCGATTCGGCGGGAACCGGCGACTGGCACATCGGCCATGCCCCCGATGCCCGCGCGCAGGCCGAAGCGCGCCGCCGCGGCGTCGACATTTCGGCGCTGCGCGGCCGCCAGCTCCGCCGCGCCGACTTCTACGATTTCGACCTGATCCTCGCCGCCGACGCGAGCAATTTGCGCGACGCCCGCGCGATCCGGCCGCCCGACGCGACCGCCGAGCTCCGGCTGATGCTCGACCTTCTACCTGGTCGCGGCGGCGAAGGCGTCACCGATCCTTATTATGGCGAAGACGACGGCTTTGCCGCGACGTGGGACGATGTCGATGCGGTCGCGGCGGCGCTCGTTGCCGAATTTTCGCCTTCCAGCGGATAACGCGCCACGGGGTGATAGCGCGAGCCGCCATGGCCGAGTTCGCTTTCATACAGCGTGACATGGCCGAATTCGAACGCCGGGCTCGCAAGGTCGCCGCTCAGCGCAAGGAAGGGCGCGACCGGTCCTGAGTTGCGGTTCAGGCGCGCGAGCGTGACATGCGGAACAAAGGCGCGCGTCTCGGGCGCGATGCCGACGCGCGCGAGGCGCTGGTCGACCTTGCGGTGCAGCGCCGCGAGCGGATCGTGCGGCTCGACCCCGGCCCAGATCATGTTCGGCCGCCCTTGCCGCTCGAACAGGCCGACACCAGCAATCCGCGCCGCAACGGGCGGCGCATGGAGCGCGCCGAGCGCCGCCGCGATGTCCTCTGCCATATGGCGGTCGACCTCGCCGATGAACCGCAGCGTCAAATGGAGCTGCTCGTCATTTTGCCAGCGCGCGCCCGCGATGCCGTGCATCGCCGCGAGCAATATGTCGCGGACCGGACGCGGCGGGCGCAGCGCGACGAACAGGCGGTGCGTGGACATGGCGGGCAACATAATGGGCGGGGTTTCGGATCGCGACCCCCTAACCGCCGGGCAGGCAATAATATTGCTCTTGTCCGGTTTCGCTTGAAACAGGAGGGGAAACGCCCGATATTGCTGTCTACGGCCGGTATGGGCTGGCCGATGATGGAGTAATGACAATGGCGAATTGGAACGACCCCAATATGGCGGCTTCCGGTTTTGGTGCCGGCGCGAACGCAATGGACCAGGCCGTCGATGCCGGCCTGCGGTCGTACATGCTGTCGGTTTACAATTATATGGGCTCGGGCGTGCTGCTGACCGGCATCGTCGCGATGCTGGCGTTCAATAGCGGCTTTACCCAGTCGCTGATCGGCAGCCCGCTGATGTGGGTGGTGATGCTCGCGCCGCTGGCCTTCGTGCTGGTGCTGAGCTTCGGGATCAACAAGCTGTCGACGACGGCGGCGCAGACTTTGTTCTGGGTCTATGCCGCGGTGATGGGCCTGTCGATGTCGACGATCTTCCTGGCGTTTACCGCGTCGTCGATCGCGACCACTTTCTTCGCGACCGCGGCGGCTTTCCTTGGTCTTAGCCTCTATGGCTATACGACCAAGAAGGATCTGTCGGGTTTCGGCACCTTCCTGATCATGGGCGTCGTCGGCATCCTCGTCGCGATGCTGATCAACATGTTCGTGCAGTCGACCGCGCTCGGCCTCGCGATCAGCGTGATCGGCGTGCTGCTGTTCGCGGGCCTCACCGCCTATGACACGCAGAAGATCAAGAGCATGTATTTCTATGTCCGCGGGACCGACTTTGTCGGCAAGTCGGTGATTATGGGCGCGCTGACGCTCTACCTCGACTTCGTCAACATGTTCACCTTCCTGCTCAACCTCTTGGGCAACCGCGAATAAGCGGGACGGACGAAGGCCGAAACAAGCGAGCCCGGCGGAGCGATTCGCCGGGCTCTTTTATTGGTCAGGGCGGAGGATGCGCCTCGCCCGCCATTCATCGGCGGTGATTTCCCACAATTCGGAGGGCAAGGCGCCTTCGACATATTGTTTTTCGCCGCGCCAGACCACGCGCATGCCGCTGCCGGTCGAGATGGCACGCGATGCGCGATTGTCGATCGCCTTGGGCACGCGCAGGATCGGTTGGTCCAGCACGTCGAACCAATAATCGGTCACGGCATCGCTCGCTTCGCGCATCAAGCCTTTGCCCCAGTGGACGGGATCGGGCCAGAAACCCCGGTTGTCGTCGGGATTGAGCATCAGGCTGATGACGCCGATCAGGGTGCCGGGCTCCTGCCGCGTTCGGATCGACCAGTGCCAGGCCTTGCCTTCGCGCATCGCCGGAAGCGCGACGTCGCGGACAAAGGTCAGCGCGCCGTCGTCGGGATAGGGCCATGGAACGAACGGATTCAAATGGCGCACGATCTGCCATTGCGGGAAAATGGCCTGAATGGCCGAATGATCTTCCAGCACCAGCGGCCGCAGCAGGAGTGTTTCGGTTGTGAGGTCCGGAAATGGTGACGTCATTGCGCCCCCTGTATCTCGGCGATCAGCGCATTGTCGATTTCCTTCGCGCGCTTGTACGCGGCGCGTGTCCGCAAGGGCGCGACATAGGCTTCGAACGCCGGGCGCGACGCGATCGTGCCGAACTGGAGGCCCCAGTCGATCTGGCTGCCGACATAGACATCGGCGGCGCTAAAGCGATCGCCCGCGACGAACGCCTTGTCCGCGACCGCGCTTTCGAGCGCGTCGAGCGCGGCGGGAAGCGAGCCGAAGCCCGCCATGCGCTGCTGGTCGGCATCGGGTTCGAGCCCGAACTGCTTGGCGGTGATCGCCTGCTCGACGGGCCCCGCGGCAAAGAACAGCCAGCGATAATAATCGGCGCGGTCGGCCACATCGGGCGCGAGGCCCGCTTCGGGGAAAGCGTCCGCCAGATAGGCGCAGATCGCGGCGCATTCGGTGACGACCTTGCCCTTGTGAACGACTGCCGGAACCTTGCCCATCGGGTTGATCGCGAGGTAATCGGCCCCCTTCATCGTCGTGGCATAATCGAGGATACGCGCCTCATAGGGGGCGCCGACCTCTTCGAGCATCCAGCGGACGATCTGCCCGTGCGACATCGGATTGGTATAGAAAATCAGGTCTTCGGTCATCGCGCTTCTCCCATGCGGTTCGATTTGAGTGTGAACATATCAAGAACATGATCCGACCGCCAGCGGGCTTGTTTTGTCACCATAGGCGGCTAAGGCAAAGGCATGAGCGAAGAACGCATCTGGACCGCCGCCGTGCTGGTCATCGGCGACGAGATTCTCTCGGGCCGCACGCAGGACAAGAATGTGTCGCAGATCGCGACCTGGCTCGACGTGCAGGGGATACGCCTGCGCGAAGTGCGCATCGTTCCCGATGTCGAAGATGAAATCATCGATGCGCTGAACGCGATCCGCGTGCGCTATGATTATGTGTTCACCACCGGCGGCATCGGCCCGACGCACGACGACATCACCGTCGATGCGGTGGCGAAGGCGCTCGGCGTAGGCGTCATCATCCACCCGGCGGCGCGCGCAATCCTCGAAAATTACTATACCGCGCGCGGCAGCGAGCTGACCGAGGCGCGGCTGCGGATGGCGCGCGTGCCCGACGGCGCCGACCTGATCCCCAACCGCATGTCGGGCGCACCCGGGATCCGCATCGGCAATCTGTTCGTGATGGCGGGGGTGCCGCATATCACCGCGGGCATGCTCGATGCGCTCACCGGCGAGCTCGAAGGCGGCGCGCCGCTCGTCGCGCACACGATCGGCGCGTGGGCACCCGAAAGCGAGATCGCCGATCTGCTGCGGCAGGGCGAGAAGGATTATTCGGGCGTTGCGATCGGCAGCTATCCCTTTTTTCGCGACGGCAAGATCGGCGCTAATTTCGTCATCCGCTCGACCGACGGCGAACAGGTCGCGGCGTGCGTCGGGGCGCTCACCGCGGGTTTCGAAGCGCTCGGCTATGCGGTGACCGACGGCGGCATCTGATCGACCGTCTGCGTTGCGCGCGGCAGGCGGCGGAGCATCAGGATCGCGAGCAGGCCAAAGATCGCCGCGACGACAAAGGCGGCGCCCGGGAAATGGACGGGCGCGGCGTCGGCGGTGAAATAGGCCATCGTTCCGGTGAGGAGCAGCGGCGCAAAGAGCTGCCCAAGCCCCATCGCCATCGCCGAAATCCCCTGCACCTCGCCCTGCGTTTCGGCGGTCGCGCGGCGCGACATCATCGCCATCAGCGACGGCTGCACCGGCGCCTGCAACGCGACGGGGATCAGCAGCAGGAACGCGCCGATCGTCGAGGTGGTGAAGGCATAACCAACATAGACCAGGGTCGCGACGAGGATGCCGAGCGTCGCCGCGTCGCGCTCGCCGAAGCGCGCGACCGCGGGGCCGACGACGAAAACCTGCCCGAGCGCGATCATCACCCCGACCGCGGCGAGGCTCGCGCCGATCATCCCCGGCGTCCAGCCGAGTTGCGCGATGCAATAGAAGCTCCACGTCATCGGATAGACGAGGCTGGCGATCTGCCACAGCACGAGCACCCCGGCGACGCCGTCCATGCCGGGCAGCCTGCGCATCGTCTTCCACGCGCCGAGTGGATTGGCGCGGCGCCAGTCGAACGCGCGGCGGCGTTCGGGTGGCAGCGTTTCGGGAAAGATGAAGTAGCCGTAGAGCATGTTCGCCGCGGCAAGGATCGCCGCCGCCACGAACGGCGCGCGCGGGCTGATCTCGCCGAGGAAACCGCCGAGCGCGGGTCCCGCGACGAAGCCAATGCCGAACGCCGCGCCGACGAAGCCGAAGTTCCGCGCGCGCTCCTCGGGCTGGGTGATATCGGCGATCGCCGCCTGCGCCGCGGCATAGCTGCCGCCGAAAATGCCCGACAGCGCGCGCGCGACGAACAGCCAGGGCAAAGTCTCGACAATCGTCAGCAGCGCATAATCAACCGCAAGCCCGCCGAGCGCGAGCAGCAGCACGCGCCGCCGCCCGAAATGGTCCGAGAGATTGCCGAGCACCGGCGAGGCGAGGAAGGTCGCGACCGCCATAACGAGGCCGATCCACGCGCCGACCTCGATCGCTTCGGCCAAGTCGATTTCGCCGACCTCCATCACGAGTTGCGGCAGCACCGGCATGATGATGCCGAAACCGACCGCATCCATGAAGATCGTCGCGACGATGAACGGGATGGTCCGCGCCGGCGTCACTTGCTCTTTCTTTCTGCTGTCCCTAGCGCCACCGAACCCTCCTTCATGCGTTGCCGATAGATGAAACTCGAAATTTCCGCCTCCCTAAATTATCGTCTGTCCGAGCCGGTCGACCTGATGCTGCAGATCGAGGCCGCGAACGGGCACGGCCAGCGCGTCCTTGACGCGTCGCTCGACGTCGGCGCCCCCGAATTTGTCGCGCGCGTCCCGGCGGCCGACGGCATCTGCGAGCCGATCTGGCTGCGCGCCGAGGGGAGCCTGCGCGCCGAATATCGCGCGCGGGTCGAGATCGACCGGCCCGACACCGACTTCCGCTCGCTCGCCGCGGTGCCGCTCCACCGGCTCCCGGCCGAAGCGATCCCCTACCTCAACGAATCGCGCTATTGCCCATCGAACAAGTTCCACGCCTTCGTCGAGCGCCGCTTCGGTGATCATGAGGGCGGGGCGAAGATCGGCCGCATGCGCGACTGGATCGAAAGCCGCTTCACCTATGTCTCGGGGTCGAGCGATGCCGAGACCGGCGCGCTCGACAGCTTCGTCGAACGCCGCGGCGTGTGCCGCGACTATGCGCATGTGATGATCGCGCTCGCGCGCGCCGCGCATATTCCGGCGCGGATGGCGAGCGCCTATGCGCTCCGCGTTTCGCCGCAAGATTTCCACGCCGTCGCCGAGGTCTTTCTCGATGGCGACTGGCACCTCGTCGATGCGACGGGCATGGCGCGCGCCTCGGAAATGGCGCGTATTTGCGTCGGGCGCGACGCCGCCGATATTTCCTTCCTGACGGCGTATCGCGATATCGCGTTCGTCAGCCAGTCGGTGAAGGTGAAGCGCGTAGAGGGCTGAAGAGGCCGTCGTGGCAAAGCCACGCCGTCGATCCTCGCTGCGCGAGGTCGGCCGGACTTTCGCTTGTCGCGATTTAGCGGGGCTAAATCGCTGCGAAAGTCTGGAGCGGGTGAAGGGAATCGAACCCTCGTCACTTGCTTGGGAAGCAAAAGCTCTACCATTGAGCTACACCCGCACTCGGCAACGACCGATAGGCGGCCTTTGCCGTCATCCGCGGCGCGGGTCAATCCTTTGCTGGCGGCGCGGTGTCAGCGCGCCGATTCGCAGATCGTCTCCATCGCGACAAAGGTCGATGTGCTCGCGACATGCGGCAGGCTCGAAATCTTCTCGCCGAGCACGATCCGGTAGCGGCGAATGTCGGGCGTGCGGACCTTGAGCAGATAATCGAAGCTGCTCGCGATCATGTGGCATTCCTCGACCTCAGGAATCTGCCGCACCGCCATGTTGAACTGTTTGAGCGCATCCTCGCGCGTGTCCGACAACTTCACTTCGGTGAAGGCGACATGGTCGAGGCCGACCTTGGCGGGATCGACGATCGCGCGAAAGCCGACGATCAGCCCGCTGTCGACGAGGCGTTTCACGCGCTGCTGGCACGGCGTTTTCGAGAGACCCACCTGCAGCGCGAGTTCGGTAAAGGTGATCCGCCCGTCGCGGCCCAGAATCGCGAGGATCTTGCGGTCGAACTCGTCCATTTCGACTGTCGAAGAGGTGTTTTTCATACGTATCGACTAGGATTCATCGGAAACTTGGTCAATTCATATATAGGATAGGAAAAAACAAGTCGGATCGCCTGAGGGCAATATGGTATCAGGCGGCATGACCCAAAGCCCCGATCGCGCGCCCATTCGCGCCCTCGCCCGCCGCAGCGAATCCGACATCGTCGCCGAGCTGCGTAGCGCCCTTGCCACCTCTTCGGCCAGCGTCGAAGCCGTGACACGGCGCGGGCTTGAACTGATCCGCAAGGCGAAGGCCGAGGGGGAACGCGAGACGCTCGTCGCACAGTTGATGAACCGCTATCGCCTGTCGACCGAGGAAGGCGTCGTGCTGATGTGCCTCGCCGAAGCGCTGCTGCGCGTCCCCGACAATGCCACCGCCAATGCGCTGATCCGCGACAAGATCGCCGGGCGCCACTGGAAGGACGGCGAGGATGAGGACAGCCCGTTGATCGTTGCGCTGTCGTCGCGCGGGCTTTCGCTCGGATCGGCGACGCTGATGCTCGATGCGATGGGCAGCCGCGCAAACCCGCTGACGCTCTTGAAATCGATGGTTCGCCGCTCGGGCGAGCCGGTGATTCGGCAAGCGGCGCTCGCCGCGATGAAGATGCTGGGCCAGCAGTTCGTCATGGGCGAGACGATCGACGCCGCGGTCAAGCGCGCCGACAAGGAAAAGTCCGAACTCGCCAGCTTCGATATGCTCGGCGAAGCCGCGCGCACCGCCGAGGATGCGGCGCGCTATTACGAAAGCTATGCCAATGCCATCGCGCGCATCGGCAAGGCCGCGAAGCCCGGCGACCCGCACGCCAATCACGGCATTTCGATCAAGCTGTCGGCGCTCCACCCGCGCTACGAATATCTCCAGCACGCGCGCGTCATCGGCGAGCTGGTGCCGAAGGTGATCGAACTCGCCAAGGCGGCGCGCGCGGTGAACATCCCGCTGATGATCGACGCCGAGGAAACCGACCGCCTCGAACCGCATATGGACGTGTTCGCGGCGCTGATCGACGCCGGGATCGCCGATAACTGGACCGGGCTAGGCATCGTGATCCAGGCGTATCAAAAGCGCGCGCCGGCGGTGATCGACTGGCTTGCGAACCGCGCGCGGACGCGCGGGGTCAAGCTGTCGATGCGCCTCGTCAAGGGCGCCTATTGGGATACCGAGATCAAACGCGCGCAGACGCTGGGGCTCGGCGATTTCCCGGTCTTCACCGCGAAGCTGCACACCGATCTCAACTATATGCGCTGCGCCCAGCTGCTGAGCGACTGCCAGGATTGCATCTATCCGGCGTTCGCGAGCCACAATGCGATGACGCTCGCCTTCGTCTCCGAACTGTTCGCGGGCGCCGATTACGAACTGCAGCGGCTGCACGGCATGGGCGAAGGTGCGCATGACGCGCTCGTCGCGCTGTTCCCGCCGCCGCGCCCGGTGCGCGTCTATGCGCCGGTGGGCACGCACCGCGACCTGCTCGCCTATCTCGTCCGCCGCCTGCTCGAAAATGGCGCGAACTCCAGCTTCGTCCATCAATTTTCCGACCCCGGTGTCACTGCCGAACAACTCGCGGTCGACCCGCGCAGCGTTGCGAGCGCGGCGTCGTCGAATATCGCGACCGGGCTTGGGCTCTTCGATCCGGTGCGCCGCAATTCGCGCGGTTACGACCTTGGCGATCCGGGTGTGCCCGAGGCGCTGGTTTCGGCGATCGGTGCGGCGCGGCGCAGCGATCTGGTCGCGGCGCCCATCGTCGGCGGCGTGGCGCGCAAGGGCAAGGCCGAGGCGGTGCGCAATCCCGCGACGGGCGCCGTCGTCGGCCAGGTGATCGAGGCCGATGCCGCGACGGTCGCCGATGCCGTCGCCGCAGCGCGCAAGGCGCACGGCGACTGGAGCCTCGCGGGCGGTGCCTTCCGCGCCGAACGGCTCGAACGCGCCGCTGATTTGCTCGAGGAGCATGACGCGCTCTTCCTCGGCCTCGCGATCGACGAGGCGGGCAAGACGCTCGTCGATGCGATCGCCGAAGTGCGCGAGGCGGTCGATTTCCTGCGCTATTACGCCGCGCAGGCGCGCGCCGACTTCACCTACCCCGTCGCGCTGCCCGGCCCGACGGGCGAGCGCAACGAGCTGATGCTCGAAGGCAAGGGCGTGTTCGTGTGCATCAGCCCGTGGAATTTCCCGCTCGCCATCTTCCTGGGGCAAGTGTCGGCGGCGCTCGCGGCGGGCAACAGCGTGCTCGCGAAACCCGCCGAGCAGACCCCGCTGATCGCGCATGCCGCGGTCGAACTGTTGCTCGAGGCCGGCATCCCCGGCGACGTGCTCCATTACCTCCCCGGTCGCGGCGAAACCGTCGGCGCGGCGCTGACGAGCAACAACGAGATCATCGGCGTGGCCTTCACCGGCTCGACCGAGGTCGCGCGGATGATCAACCGCAGCCTCGCCGGACGCGACGGCCCGATCGCGACGTTGATCGCCGAAACCGGCGGCGCCAACGCGATGATCGTCGATTCGACCGCGCTCCCCGAACAGGTCGCGCGCGACGCCGTCGCTTCGGCCTTCCAGTCGGCGGGGCAGCGCTGCTCGGCGCTGCGCCTGCTCTGCGTGCAGGAAGATGTCGCCGATACGATGGTCGAGATGGTCGCCGGCGCGATGGCCGAGCTCAACGTCGGCGATCCGTCGATCCTCGCAACCGACGTGGGTCCGATCATCGACGACGAGGCGCAGGCGAACATCGCCGCTTATGTCGCCGAAGCGCGCGCCGCGGGCCGCGTGATCGCCGAAGCCGGGCGGACGAATCTGCCCGCCGATGGCCATTTCGTGCCGCCGGTGGCGATCCGGCTCGACCATGTCACCGACCTCAAGCGTGAGATTTTCGGGCCTGTGCTGCATGTTGCGACGTGGAAGGGTGGCGAACTCGACGCGCTCATCGATGCAATCAACGCCTCGGGCTATGGCCTTACGCTTGGTGTCCACACGCGCATCGATGGCGTCGCGGCGCACATCGCGGCGCGTGCGCAGGTCGGCAACGTCTACGTCAACCGCAATCAGATCGGCGCGATCGTCGGGTCGCAGCCGTTCGGCGGGCGTGGGCTTTCGGGCACCGGCCCGAAAGCGGGTGGCCCGCACTATCTGCACCGCTTCGCCGAGGAAAAGTCGATCTCGACCGACATCACCGCGGCGGGCGGCAATGCGGCGTTGATGGCGGGTTAGGGTCCGTACTCCATTACGGCGCTGTCGAGGTTTGAAGCAAAATGGCTCAGTGCGAGGAGAGAAGGCGCAGGAATATGTCGATATTTCAAGACTTCTCGACGAAGCAATGGGCCATTTTGATCAAATCCCTTCGGGACGTCCAAATGGCTTCCATCTCGACCCGAAAGCCGCTTGCAAGGGCAACCAGCCCTCGCGGCGCGTCTTTCGGCCCGATCTGTTCGCCATTTGGGCGCCTCGACGGCGCCGTAATGGAGTACGGACCCTGATCCTGCGCTGGCTGATGGGCGGCGGCTTCGGCAAGCTGCGCATCAGCCGGTCAGCTGTGACCACGAGGCCCGATACAGAGTGGACAACTGTCCCGGGCAAATACGTCCGAAATCGTCTCGCGGCAAAAATGCCGCGGCGACCCTATGTTATGGTTGCCCCCCGCAGCGATGACGGCGTACCGCGTTCCGGGCGGCGCGCCAACGGGGATTTTTACGCACCCGGCACGCCGAGCAACTGCGCCTGCGCCTTCAATCGTCCCGCCGCCGCCGGGTTCGCCGCAATCCCGTCCTTCAGCGCCTGCGCGGCCTTTGCCGTCTCACCCAGCGTCATCCGGCTGCGCATCAGCATGATCCAGCGGTCGACGTCGGCCGGATTGGCCTTCAGCTTCGCCTCGAGCCCGCTCACCATGCCCTCGATCATCTGATCCTGCTGGCCCTTGGGGAGCTGCGACGCCGCTTCCATGTCGGCGCGGCTCGGCCCCGGGATCGCGCGCGCGGCAACCGGCATCTCGTTGGCGGTCAGCGGGCGCGCCGCTGTGCTCGCGAGCCGCGCCGCGACGTCGATCTTGTGGATCTGCCCGACCTGCTCGATCGTGCGGCGGAGGTCCGCCTCCCACGGCGCGCCCTGCGGCGTGTCGGCGAGCAGCGCGAACCAGTCTTCGATCGCGCCCTTGTGGTCGCCGCCAATATCCTTTTTCACCGCGAGGAAATAGCGCGCGCGCGGATCCTTGGCGTCGAGCGCGATCGCCCGGTTGAACGCTTCGAGTCCGGCGGCGGGCATCGGGTCGCTGTCGCTTCCCATCACTCGCGCCTCGCCCAGCGCCGACCAAAGACCTGCCGAATCGGGTGAAAGCGCGACCGCTTTCTCATACGCCCCGGCCGCACCCACGAAATCGCTCAGGTCGAATCGCGCCGCGCCGAGTGCGGTCCACGCTTCGGCACTGTTCGGCTCGCGTTTCGTGCGCGCTTCCAGCTCGGCGAGTTGATCGGACGGTGCGCCCGTGCCCTGCGCCGCTGGATCGGGTGTCGAGGGGCCGGAATCGCGCCAGATCGCATAGCCGATCGCGGCCGCCAGCAACAGGAAGGCGGCGATCAATATCGCCCGGTTGGTGCCCGTCATGCCCCCCCTCGTGACCCCCGTCCCGTCTGGCGCCATCTTGTTGCTCTCGCTCATTTTTGCCCCTCTTGTGCGCTGCATGAAAAAATACGGCCTGTGCGCGCTGTCATATTGCCTTTGCTTGGCGATGGTGTAGCCTTTGGCACACAAGGTCGGTCAACGATAAAATCGTCAGGGGTCGCACCGGCTTTCCCAGTCATACAGGGGAGGGGTGCATGGCAGTTTCGGATCACGTCGACTTTTCGACGTTCATGGAAGGCGTGAAAAAGCGCAACCCGGGTCAGCCCGAGTTCGTCCAGGCGGTGCAGGAGGTGTCGGAGGACATCTTCGATTTCATCGCCGACAAGGAAGAATATCACGCGCAGCAGATATTGCGGCGCATCGCCGAACCCGACCGCGTCGTGTCTTTCCGCGTCTGCTGGGAGGACGACAACGGCAATATCCGCGTCCAGCGCGGCTGGCGCGTCCAGAACAACAATGCCATCGGCCCGTACAAAGGCGGTATCCGCTTTCATCCGAGCGTCACCGAAAGCGTTCTCAAGTTTCTGGCGTTCGAACAGACGTTCAAAAATGCGCTCACCGGGCTGCCGATGGGCGGCGGCAAGGGCGGCTCGAACTTCAATCCCAAGGGCAAGAGCGTGCGCGAGATCATGCGCTTTTGCCAGAGCTTCATGACCGAACTTTATCGCCACATCGGCGCCGACATCGACGTGCCCGCAGGCGACATCGGCGTCGGCGGGCGCGAAATCGGCTTCATGTTCGGCCAGTATAAGCGGATCACCAACGAATTTACCGGCGTGCTCACCGGCAAGGGCCTCGAATGGGGCGGCTCGCTGATCCGCACCGAGGCGACGGGCTATGGCGCGGTTTACTTCCTCGCCAACATGCTCGCGGCGAAGGGGCAGGATCTCGTCGGCAAGACGGCGGTGATTTCGGGATCGGGCAATGTCGCGACGCATGCCGCCGAAAAGATCGTCCAGCTCGGTGGCAAGGTACTGACGCTCTCCGATTCGGGCGGCTTCATCCACGATCCCGACGGCATCACGCAGGAAAAGATCGACTGGGTGAAGGCGCACAAGACGCATCGCCGCGGCCGGATCGAAGAATATTGCGACGAGTATAAATCGGCGAGCTTCACTGCGGGCAAGACGCCGTGGGGCGTGAAGTGCGACGTTGCGCTGCCGTGCGCGACGCAGAACGAATTGCTCGGCGACGATGCCAAGGCGCTGGTCGCAAACGGATGCATCGCGGTCAGCGAGGGCGCGAACATGCCGACGAACCTCGAAGGCGTGCATGTCTTCAAGGACGCGAAGATCATGTTCGCACCCGGCAAGGCGGCGAATGCCGGCGGCGTTGCTGTGTCGGGGCTCGAAATGAGCCAGAACAGCGGGCGCCGCGCCTGGAGCGAAGGCGAGTTGCAGCAGATGCTGAAGGACATCATGGACGGCATCCACAAGAGCTGCATTACTTATGGCGATCAGGGCGACGGCTATATCGATTATGTAAAGGGCGCCAATATCGCGGGATTCAAGAAGGTTGCCGACGCGATGCTGGCTTTCGGGGTGGTGTAATTCGGCTCAAGGCGTAAAAGCGCCGGGTTGGGGAAAAGGGGTTCTGCGGATGACGACGCACGCTGGAAAGGAGCGCGCCGATCGGCCTTGGGCGGTATTTGCCGCCCTGACGCTGCTCGCGCTTGCCATTGCGGCGTTCGTCTTCGCAGCCCCCGCCCGGTCGCAGGGCGAAAGCGGCGCGCGCTATACCGGCGTCGCCTCGTGCGCGGGGTCGACCTGCCACGGCCGGATGGAGGGTGACGGCACCGTCGTCCGCCAGGACGAGCTGATGAAATGGCAGGAACCGTCAACCCCCGGCGGCGCGCATAGCCGCGCGTGGGCGGTGCTCAGCAATAACCGCAGCCAGTTCATCGCGCGCAATCTCGGCATCGGTGACCCATCCAAGGCGCAGATGTGCCTCGGCTGCCACAGCACCGCGGGCACCGCGCGCGCGGTTCCCGCCGAAGATGGCGTCGGCTGCGAATCGTGCCATGGTCCGGCGGGCGGCTGGCTCGCAAGCCACTATGCCGGGGTCGGGACGAACGCCGATCCCGACCGCGAAATGCGCCAGAAACATCTCGCGAACCTGTCGGCGGGGCTCAAGAAGCTCGAAGATCCGGTCGTGCGCGCGGGCGTGTGCGTCGACTGCCACTTTGGCTCGGCCGCCGACGGTCAGTTCGTCACCCACCGCATCATGGCCGCCGGCCACCCGCGCATCGCCTTCGAACTCGACCTCTTCTCTTCGCTCCAGGCGCACCATCAGGAAGACGCCGACTATGGCTGGCGCAAGTTCGGTGCCGCGAACCGGCGCACCGATCATGTCCAGATGTGGGCGGTAGGGCAGGCGACCGCGATCGAGCGCAGCCTCGCGCTGTTTCAGACGCGGCGCGGGGCCGAGGGCATGTTCCCCGAATTTTACTTCCTCGATTGCCACAGCTGTCACCGCCGCATCTTCGACCAGGCGAAGCCGGTGCGCACGGGGCTCGACAATCCCGGCCGCTCGATCCCCGAAGGCATGCCGCCCTATAATGACGAGAATCTGATCATGCTGGCGGCGGCGGCACGTATGGCGTCGCCTTCGCTCGCCGACCAGCTCGCGGTACGCACCGCGGCGTTCCACAAGGCGATGGCGACCGACCGGCCGAGTGCGGTCGCCGCCGCGGCGCAGCTGGCGCAGACGGTCGCGGCGCTCAAAAGTGCATTCGCGTCGCGCAATTTTTCGGGCGCCGATGCCTTTGCGATGGTCGATGCGATTTCGGCGAAGGCGATCGGCGATCGCTACACCGACTATTCGGGGTCGCAGCAGGCGGTGATGGGGGTCGACACCTTGCTCAATGCGATGGTGTCGTCGGGCCGCGTCACCGTCGGCGCGGCGGCGGGCATCCGGGGCGACATCGACCGTGCTTACGCCGCGGTGAAGGACCCTAACGCGTACAAACCCTCCGAATTCCAGGCTTCGTTCGGCAGCGCTGTGCGCGCGATCGGAGCGCTGCGGTAAGATCATGCGAAGCAAGACCCATCTTTTCCGTTCGGCCGCCTTCGCTGCGATGGGCGCGTTGCTGCTCACCTCGTGCGGCGGTGGTGGAGGCGGTGGCAGTACGCCGACCCCGACACCCACGCCGACCCCCGCTCCAACGCCGACTACGGTGTATACGCCGCCCGCCGCCGAGGCGCTGACCACGGCGGACGTCGAGCGCGTGCTCGCGCAGGCCATATCGGAAGCGCAGGCGCGCAGCCTGCCGTCGGTGATCGCGGTGACCGATCGCGTCGGCAATGTGCTCGGCGTCTTCCGGATGACCGGCGCACGCGCGACCGCAACGACCGCGTCCGCACCCAATGGCGTGAATATCGACGCGCAGAACGTCACTTTCCCGGCCGAGGGCGGCGCGATCGCCAAGGCGGTCACCGGCGCGTACCTCTCGAGCGGCGGCAACGCTTTCTCGACGCGCACCGCGAGCCAGATCGTGCAGCAACATTTCCCGCCTGCGCCCACCACCGTGGGCCTCGAAAGCGGACCGCTCTTCGGTGTGCAGTTCAGCCAGCTTCCGTGCAGCGACCTGTCGGCGCGTTTCGGTGCCGCAGGTAACGCCGCCCTGATCGGACCCAAACGCTCGCCGCTGGGCCTCGCCGCCGACCCCGGCGGACTGCCGCTCTACAAGAATGGCGTGCTCGTCGGCGGCATCGGGGTGATGGGCGATGGCGTCTACGGCAGCGATGCCAACATCCTCGACATCGACAATGACCCCGAGGAGTTCATCGCGCTCGCCGGTACACGCGGTTTCGAGGCGCCTTCGACGATCACCGCCGACAAGATCACCGTCGACGGGACGAGCCTGCGTTTCTCCGACGCGACCTTCGCCGGAGTGATGTCGAGCGGCGGCGCTAGCTTCGCCAGTCTCAACGGCACCGCGGGCAATCTTGTCGCGGTGATCGGCTATGCCAACGCCGCGGTGACCGCCGGGGTGGCCTATGGCAGCGAAGCGTCGGGCGTCCGCGCCTCGACGCCGGCCGAATTCTCGAATCGCGATGCCTTCGTGCTCACCGACGGCAGCGGCATCAACCGCTATCCGCTCCGCGCCGGCACCGATGGCGCGAGCAACAGCGCGCCGCTGACGCAGGCCGAGGCGCGCGCGGTACTCGAGGAAGCCTTTACGGTGATGAGCCGTGCGCGCGCGCAAATCCGCCGCCCGCTCGACAGCCGGGCGCAGGTGACGATCAGCATCGTCGACACGCACGGGTCGGTGCTCGGTATCGTACGTTCGCCCGATGCCCCGATCTTCGGCACCGACGTGTCCTTGCAGAAAGCGCGGACCGCCGCCTTCTTCTCGGGCGCGCAGGCGGGAGCCGAACTTGGCGCCAATGCCAGCGCCGACGTGCGCCAGTTCGTCACCGCGACACGCACCTTTCTGAACAATCCGGCCGCGCTCACCGGCACGATCGCCTTTTCCGACCGTGCGGGTGGCAATCTGTCGCGGCCCTATTTCCCCGATGGCGAGGTCGGCCGGCCGCAAGGGCCGCTGTCGCGCCCGATCGCACAGTTCAACCCCTTCTCGACCGGGCTGCAATCGGCGCTGATCATCGGCAATCTCGGCGCACATCTCGGCTTCGTTTCGGGCGCCAGTCCGACCGATACTCCGCAGCGCTGCACGACCTTGCCCGACGTTGCCGCGGGGCAGAACCGGCTGCAGAACGGCATTCAGATCTTCCCCGGATCGGTCCCCATCTATCGCGGCAACCAACTGGTCGGGGCGATCGGTGTGTCGGGCGACGGCATCGATCAAGACGACATGATCAGCTTCCTCGGTGCGCATAATGGCGGCGCGCGCGTCGGCGGCATCGGCAATGCGCCGGCCGCGATCCGTGCGGACACCGTCGTCGTAAATGTCGGCGCCGGGGTTCGCCTGCGTTACATCAGCTGCCCGTTCGCCCCTTTCCTTGATACGGCGAACCAGAATGTCTGCAACGGGCTATAGGCGATGATGACGGGGGGCAGCCTTTGGCCGATCATCGCGACACTCGCGGCGCAGGGCGCGCCGGGGGCCGATGTCACGCCGCCGCCGCCCGCGCCCGAAGGTCCGCCGGTCGCGGGTGACGCGACGCCCGCAGAGCAGCCCGCCGAAGAGCTGATTCCGCCGCCGCCGCCCGTCGACTGGCAGGAGGTGATCAAGGACGACCCGGTGACGCAGATCATCGAGGGCCGCCGCCGCCCCGGCTATCGCCCCGACCTTCCCGACGCCCTGAGCCAGGACAATGTCGGCGCGCTGCGCCCGCCGCCGCCGCAAGCCTTTCCGGGGATGGAGGACCAGCTGCCCGTTCCGGACCGCTGGCGCCTCATCGAAACGCTTGGCGTGGTCAAGGAACGCTGGTTCGACCCCTATAACCAGAACACCTATAAGGGTGACCGCGCGATCAATCCCGACAAGGTCAAATGGCTGCCGATCAAGGGCGACGACTGGTTCTTTGTCGCCAATGCGGTGTCCGACACGGTGTTCGAACCGCGCACCTTCCCCATACCCGTCGGCGTCCAGACGACCGAGCGGCCGGGCAGCCTCGACGTGTTCGGCAAGGACCGTAGCTTCGTCTTCGCGCAGACCTTCATCGCCGGCGCCGCGCTGATCAAGGGCTCGACTGCGTTCAAGCCGCCCGACATCGAATATCGCGTCACCCTCGCCTATCAGGCCAATTATGTCGACGTGCCCGAACGGCGCGTGCTCGACGTGCGCCCGTCGAAGGCGAGCCATCGCTACGACAGCTTCCTCGGCGTGCAGGAGCTGTTCGTCGACAAGCATCTCGGCAACACGTCCGACCGCTATGATTTCTACTCGATCCGGCTTGGCATCCAGCCGTTCCAGAGCGATTTTCGCGGCTTCCTGTTCAACGACAGCCAGCTCGGCATCCGCCTGTTCGGCAATCGCGACAACAACCGTTTCCAATATAATCTCGCGGCCTTCTGGCGGCTCGAAAAGGACACGAACAGCGGCCTCAACGACATCACCCAGACCCCGCGCAGCGATTTCATCTTCACGGGCAATCTCTATCGCCAGGATTTCCCTTTCGTCGGGCTGACCAGCCAGGCCAGCGTGACGTACAATATGAACCGCGAAAAGAATGACGTGCAGATCGACCATAATGGCTTCCCGGTGCGGCCGGCGCTGCTCGGCGATTTGCGTGGCCGCGAATATGACGTCGTTTATCTGGGCTACAGCGCCGACGGCCGCGTCGGCCGTATCAACGTCACCGCGAGCTTCTACGCCGCGCTGGGCGAGGACCGGAACAGTTTCTTCACGAGCAAGCCCGCCGAGATCCGCGCGGGCTTCGGCGCGGTCGAACTCAGCTACGATCACGACTGGATGCGCTTCCGCCTCTCGGGGCTCTATGCGACCGGTGACGGCGATCCGTATAACAAGACCGAGGGCGGGTTCGACGCGATCTTCGAGAATCCGATCTTCGGCGGCGCCGACACCAGCTACTGGATTCGTCAGACGATCCCCTTCGCGGGCGGCGGGCGCGTCATCGCGATCAGCGGTCGCAACGGCATCCTGAATTCGCTGCGCTCGTCGAAGGAAGAGGGGCAGTCGAACTTCAACAATCCGGGCACCGTCTTCATCGGCGCGGGCGCCGATTTCGACCTGACGCCGGAGTTCCGCGTCAGCACCAATTTCAACCATCTGTGGTTCGAAAATACGTCGAGCCTGCAGGCGCTGCGCACCGAAGGGTCGATCCCCAAAGATATCGGTTTCGACCTGTCGGTCGCGACCATCTGGCGGCCGAAGGCAACGCAGAACATCGTCGGGCGCCTCAGCGGCGCGGTGCTGCTGCCCGGCAAGGGGTTCAAGGACCTGTTCGACAACAAGCAGAAGAATGACGCCTACGTCTCCATCCTCGCCAATGTGATCGTGAGTTTCTGATCGTGACGCGCAAACTCTTCGCCCTCTTCGCCTTCTTGCTGATGAGCATCAGCCTGGGCGTGAGCGTCACGCGCGCGGCCGAAGAGGAAAAGCCGCTCAAGATCGAATATCGCTTCACCCCGCCGGCGCCGCGCGAGCAGAGCGATGCCGATGTCAGCGCGAAATCGGAGGGCTGCTACAGCTGCCACACGCGTACCGACCAGCCGTCGATGCACGCGACTCCCGCGGTGAAGCTTGGCTGTACCGACTGCCACGGCGGCGATGCGAGCCAGCGCGGCACGCCGAGCCTTGGCTACCAGCATCCGACGAACAAGGCGGTGATGGCGCTCGCGCACCCGCAGCCGACGCTGCCCGGCGCGTGGCACGACAGCTCGGCGAACCCGCAGCGCAGCTATACGTTGCTCAACAAGGAATCGCCTGAATTCATCCGCTTCGTGAACCCCAGCGACTATCGCGTCGCGCGCGAAGCGTGCGGTTCGTGTCATCTCGAGGTGATCGAGGCGACCGAGCGGTCGATGATGTCGACCGGCGCGATGCTGTGGGGCGGCGCGGCGTATAACAACGGCATCGTCCCCTATAAGAACTACATCTTCGGCGAGGCTTATACCCGCAAGGGCGAACCCGCGTGCATCCTGTCGCCCTCGTCGCGGTTGACCGCCGAGGAATATAAGGAAGCGTGCAAGCCGAGCTTTGGCTTCGACAAGATTCTGACCGACGAAGAGAAAAAGCGCGGCGCGCTCGCGAAAATGTATCCGTTGCCGCGCTGGAGCGTGCTGCCGCCGGGCGACGTGTTCCGCGTGTTCGAACGCGGCGGGCGCAACATCAACACGCAATTCCCCGAAATCGGCCTGCCCAACCCGACGGGCAGCATCCAGCGGCTCGAGGAACCCGGCCGCCCCGACCTCAAGCAATCGAACCGCGGGCCCGGCACCGGCCTGCGCGTCTCGATCCCCGTGCTCAACATCCACAAGACGCGCCTCAACGACCCGCTGTCATGGTTTATGGGGACGAACGACCAGCCCGGCGACTATCGCCATTCGGGCTGTTCGGGCTGTCACGTCGTCTACGCTAACGACCGCGAGCCGCGGCACAGCCTGACCTATGCCAAATTCGGCCGCGACGGCGAGACGGCGACGGTCGATCCGACGATTGCGGAGAAGAAATGGAAGCCCGAAGGCGGGCACGGCGGCGATGCGCATGGCGCGGGCGACGGCCATCAGGCCGGCGGCGGTCATGGCGCGCTGGTCGATCCCGCCGATCCCGACGTTCCGGCACGCCCCGAGCAGCAGCCGCGCCGCGAATCGGGGCATCCGATCAGCCACACCTTCACCCGCGCGATCCCCACGTCGCAGTGCATGTCGTGCCACATGCACCAGCCGAACATCTTCCTGAACTCCTACCTCGGCTACACGATGTGGGATTATGAATCCGACGCGCCACAGATGTGGCCGGGGCCGGACAATACAGCGCCGCGGCCGCCAGGGATGAGCGACGAAGAGTATCACAAGAAATACAAGCAGCAGCGCTATCCGACCGCGGCCGAGGTCCATCAGGTGCTCGAACGCAACCCCGAGGGCGCGGCGACGCGCGGGCTGTGGGCGGACGTCGAGTTTTTGCGCGACGTCTATGACGTCAACGACAGCAACAAGGATACGCAGTTCGCCGATTATCACGGCCATGGCTGGAATTTCCGCGGGATCTTCAAGCGCGACCGCAACGGCAATCTGCTGACCGCCGACGGCAATATGTCGACCTATGGCACCGACACCGCGAATATCATCGATCCCAAGGATCCCGAAAAATGGCGCAAGAGCTGCAGCCATTACACCGATCCCAAGGAGCGCGACATCTGCCTGTCGAGCGCCGATCCGGGCCGGCCGGGTGTAGAGGGCAAGTTCGTGCCGCCCGGGATCAATCCCGGCAAGGCGGTCCATATGATGGACATCCACGCCGAAAAGGGCATGCAATGCGCCGACTGCCACTTTGCGCAAGACAGCCACGGCAACGGCTATATCCAGGGCGAGGTCGCGAACGCGGTCGAGATCAGCTGCAAGGATTGCCACGGCACCGCCGACGCTTTCCCGAACCTCTTGACCTCGAACGTCGCCGCGCGGCCGCAGGGCAATAATCTCGCGCTGCTGCGCAATCCCGACGGGCGTCGCCGTTTCGAATTCCAGTATAATGACGATGCCGAGGTGATCGGCCTGATCCAGCGTTCGATCGTCGATCCGAAGCTCGAATGGCAGGTCAGTCTGGTCAAGCAGGCGGTGACCCCGGGACCGCATTTCAACGCCAAGGCGGCGCGCGCGAAGCTGATGGCGCGGGCAGGCAGCGAGGACGGCAAGTTCGAATGGGGGCCGGGGGTCGTGAAGGAAGACCGCGCGCACGGCGACGACAAGATGACCTGTTTCACCTGTCACCTGTCGTGGACGACGAGCTGCGGCGGCTGCCATTTGCCGATCGAGGCGAACTGGAAGACCAAGATGCACCATTTCGAGGGTGAGGAGACGCGGAACTTCGCGACGTACAACCCGCAGGTGGCGCGCGACGAGATGTTCCAGCTCGGCCGGCACCAGCTGACCAAGCCCGGCGAGCCCGGCCCGAATGGCGAGGCGCGCGGCATCATCACCCCGGTGCGCTCGACCTCGGCGCTGGTGCTGTCGTCGACGAACATCAACCGCGAGCGCATCTATGTGCAGCAACCGCCGATCTCGTCAGCCGGCTATTCGAGCCAGGCGTTCGCGCCGCATTTCCCGCATACGGTGCGGCGTTCGGAAACGAAGCAGTGCAGCGACTGTCACCTATCGACGGCCGACGACAATAATGCGATCATGGCGCAGCTCAATTTGCTCGGCACCAATTTCGTCAATTTCGTCGGGCTGAACGTCTGGTCGGGTCAGGAAAACAGCTTCCAGGCGACGCGCGTCACCGAATGGGACGAACCGCAGGCGGTGATCGGCAGCTATCTCCAGAAATATGCCTATCCCGATTATTGGAAGCTGCACGTCGAACAGAATGGGCGCGAGCTCAAAAATTGGGTGCGTGGCAAGACTTTCGACGAGAAGGGCTCGGGCGAAACGCATGCGCTCGAGGAGTTTGCGAACATAGTCCAGGGGACGAGCGGGCGCGTGAACTGCCTGCAGCAGCGCGGCGAATATATGTTCGTGGCAGAGGGCAAGGGCGGCTTCCGCGTCTATGACGTCGCGTCGATCGGCAATAAGGGCTTCTCCGAACGCATCATCCGCGCGCCCTTCTCGGCGCTCGGGCACGACACGCATGTGAAGACGAAAAATGCGACGTGCATGGCGATCGCGACGACGCAGCCGATCAGCGTGTCGCGCAACGAGAATATCGTGAAGAATTTCCCCGAGAACCACGAACAGGTGATGCACGACATCTACCGTTACGCGGTGATCACCGACAGCGTCGAAGGGCTGGTGCTCGTCGACATCGACACATTGGCCGACGGTGAATTCCGCAACAACAAGTTCAAGCGCGCGCTGACGTGGAACGAGGGCAACGTGCTGGCGGGGGCGCGGCATGTGACGCTCGCGGGCAGCATGGCCTATATCACCACCGACGCGGGCCTCGTCGTGCTCGACCTGTCGACGCCGCTCCAGCCCAAGGTCACGGCGCAGCTGCCGCTGACCGATGCGCGTGCGAGCGCGGTGCAGTTCCGTTACCTCTGGGTCACCGATGCCGAAGGCGTGAAGCTGTTCGATGTCACCAATCTGGCGCAGCCGGTAGCGGTGCCCGCGGGCACGGTGCGGCTCGCCAACGCGCGGAAAATCTATCTGGCGCGCACCTATATGTATGTCGCGGCGAAGGCGGACGGGCTGGTGATCGTCGATGTGACGCGCCCCGCAGCGCCGATCGTCTGGCCGGGGCTGACCTTTGGCGGCGCGCTCAATGATGCCGAGGACGTGATCGTCGCATCGACCAATGCGTCGCTGTTCGGTTATGTCGCCGACGGGCGGAACGGGATCAAGGTGCTGCAGCTAACCAGCCCCGATAACCCGGGCCTTTACGGCTTCTCGCCGAAACCGACCCCCGAGCTGATCGCGTGGGCGAAGACGCCGTCGCCCGCGCTCGCGCTGTCGAAGGGTCTCGACCGCGACCGCGCGGTCGACGAGACGGGCGGCCAGATGGCGGTTTTCGGGCGCGTCGGATCGCGGCCGTTCACGCGGCCCGAAATGGAGAAGCTGTTCCTGAACAGCAAGGGCGTGGTCTACAAGGTCAGCGACGAGGTCGACCAGAATGCCTGGCGGCCACCGCTGCTCTACGCGAACTGATGAATCGTCGTCCCAGCGACAGCTGGGACTGCTATCGTTCCGAAAATGCTGCCAGCGATCCCGGTTTTCGCTGGGATGACGGTTATTGCCGCTCGGCCTGAACCACCGTGTCGGACGCGCGCAGCGCTGACAATATGCGCATCACATGCTGAACATCGCGCACCTCGACGACGACGTCATAGGTGTGGAAACCACCCTCGCGGTTCGACAGGCGCAAATTGGTGATGTTCGCCATATTGGCGGCGAGGATGCCCGACATTTCGGCGAGCGTGCCAGGCTCGTTCAAAATGACGATGCACAGCCGGGCATTGCCGCCCTCGCTGTCTTCCTGCCACCTGAGGTCGATCCAGTCGGCATCGATCCCGTCGGCAAGGCGGGGGCAGTCGATGACATGCACCTCGATCCCTTCGCCCGGCCGTGACAGGCCAACGATGCGGTCGCCCGGAACGGGGTGGCAGCAATCGGCGAGCTGATAGGCGACGCCCGGCGTCAGCCCCGCGATCGACACTGCAGCGCCCTGCACGAGCTTGCCGGGCTTGGTCTTCATCTCGGCGGTGATGCCGGGGACGAGCGCCTCGAGCAGCGCATTGTCGGTGATCCGCTGCTTGGCGATCGCGACATAGAGCGCGGTGTCGTCGTCGAGCTTCAGCCGCTCGCGCGCCGCGATCCGCGCCTTGTCGCCGACCTTGTTCGGCAGGCGGAGCGCGATTTCGTCATACATCTTGCGGCCGAGCGCCGCGAGTTCGACCTTTTCCTTTGACCGCACATGGCGGCGGATCGCCGCGCGCGCTTTGCCGGTGACCGCAAAGCCCAGCCACGCGGGTTGCGGCGTCTGCTTGTCGGAGGAGAGGATTTCGACCGTGTCGCCATTGCTCAGCTGGGTGCGGAGCGGCACCAGCCTGCCGTTGACCTTGGCGCCGACGGTGCGGTCGCCGAGCCCGGTGTGAACGGCGTAAGCGAAATCGACCGGGGTCGCGCCCTTCGGCAACTGGTGCAAACTGCCCTTCGGGGTGAAGGCGAAGATGCGGTCCTGATACATCGCGATGCGCGTGTTTTCGAGGAACTCCTCGGGGTCGTGCGTCTGTTCGAGGATTTCGATCAGGTCGCGGATCCACCCCGCCTGACCGTCGGGGGCGGTGCCGCCCTGTTTATACGCCCAATGCGCGGCGAAGCCGAATTCGGACTGCTGGTGCATGCCGAGGCTGCGAAGCTGGATTTCGATCCGCATATTCTGCTGGTGCATGATCGTCGTGTGCAGCGACTTGTAGCCGTTGCGCTTCGGCGTCGAGATATAATCCTTGAATCGGCCTGGCACCATTTTCCACTTGCGGTGGAGAAGGCCGAGCGCGGCGTAGCAATCGGCATCGGTCGGGGTGATGATGCGGAACGCGATGATGTCGGTGACCTGCTCGAAGCTGACGTGCCGTTCCTGCATCTTGCGCCAGATCGAATAGGGGTGCTTCTCGCGCCCCGACACATCGGCCTCGATGCCGTTCTTGGCGAGCAGCTCCTTGAACTCGCGGCTGATCGCCGTGACCTTGTCCTTGCCGCCCGCGGTCAGCTTGGCGAGGCGGCCGGTGATCGTCGCATAGGCTTCGGGCTCGAGCTCGCTGAACGCGAGCAGCTGCATCTCGCGCATATATTCGTACATCCCGATCCGCTCGGCGAGCGGGGCATAGATATCCATCGTCTCCTTGGCGATGCGGCGACGCTTCTCGGGATTCTTGATGAAATGCAGCGTCCGCATATTGTGCAGCCGGTCGGCAAGCTTGACCAGCAGCACGCGGATATCGTCCGACATGGCGAGCAGGAATTTGCGCAGGTTTTCGGCGGCGCGCTCGTTTTCGGTCTGCGCCTCGATCTTGCTGAGCTTGGTGACGCCGTCGACGAGCCGGCCGACGTCGCTGCCGAACAGGCGTTCGATCTCTTCAGGGGTCGTCAGCGTATCTTCGAGCGTGTCGTGGAGCAGCGCGGTGACGATCGTCTCGGCATCGAGATGGAGGTCGGTCAAAATGCCCGCGACCTCGACCGGATGGCTGAAATAGGGGTCGCCCGACGCGCGCTTCTGGCTGCCGTGCTTTTGCACGGTAAACACATAGGCGCGGTTCAGCAGCGCCTCGTCGACGTCGGGATCATAAGCGCGCACGCGCTCGACAAGTTCATATTGCCTCAGCATCGCGTTCAATGTCGTTGATGTAGAGGCAATTGCAATGCGAAATTTGCTTGCGCCGAACCACCGGCGTTCCGCAACTTTGATAAAGGCGGTTGGAAGCATCGTTCGCCGAGGGCGGGACGCGCAAGAAAAACCGCCGCACTCCATCCGCGAAAGGAGAAGTGCAGCGGTTTTCGATATGGCCCGCGGGGCGGATTATTTCACGGCGTTGCAGCGCGCGAGGTCGTCGGCGTCGAGCGCCTTGCCGCCTGCGGTGAAGCTCGTCACGGGACCGACAGCCTTCGCGAGCGCCGAGCACATGATCAGCGGGCGGCTCGTTCCCTGGCCGGCGATGCAGCTGGCGTCCTTGCACGCCCAGACCACATCGCGCGCGACGAAGCGCGTCTGGGTAGCCGGGCTGGCGAGCTCGGCGTGATAATAGGTGCCGCCCGCGGCGGTCGCGGCCGACGCGAATGCGAGCCCGCCGAACAGCGCGGCGCCTGCAATCGCGAAGTTATGGGTGCGGGGAGAAAGCGTGAATATGGGCATTGGGACCTCCTGTTTTTGCGCAACCAAAAGGTTGCGAAGCGCTACCTAGACTTTGAGTTGCGAAATGCAACGGAGGCCCTATATTTTTTTGACGGATATGCCGATTTTACGTTAGGGCTTGGGTCATGGGAAAATTACGCGAACTGCTGAACGATATGGACGGGGGCAATTGCGCCCTGCCGCTGGCGCTGGAAGCGATGGGCGAGCGATGGTCGTTCATGATCCTTCGCGCGGCCTTCAACGGCGTCCATCATTTCGAGGAGTTCCAGCAGGAACTGAACATCGCGCGCAACATCCTGTCGAACCGGCTGTCGCGGCTGGTCGACCATGGGATCATGGCGCGCGAAGTGATGGCCGAGGACCGGCGCAAGGTTCAGTATCAACTGACCGAAAAGGGCATCGAACTGCTCCCCGCGATGATTGCGCTGCGCCAATGGGGTGAGAAATGGGGCGCGGGCGTGCCGTCGACCCCGGTGCTGGTCGATGCGCGCGACGAACAACCGATCGGCCCCGTCACGCTCACCGCGCACGACGGCCGGGTGATCGGGTATAAGGAATTGCTGTGGAAGCATCGCGCGGAACTGCAGCCGCTTGGTCAGGCCCGCGTGCGCAGCGACGGCGGACTGGCGCCGGTAGCCGCCGAATGATCGGCCGCGCCGGTTTCCGATATCGCCCGCGCGGCGACTGACCATCGCCATCGCACAGACTCCCATGCCGCTTTTCCGACTGTCCTCGCCGGGCCCTTTCTTTGACAACAAGGTCCGGGCCTTCTGGAACCTGCAGATATTGGGCTGGGCCGCATGGCTAGGCCTGCGCGGGGTGTCGGGGCTTGCCAATGGCCAGGCCTTCACCTTCCTCATTCCCCAGACGATTTCGGCGATCACCGGCTTTTCGCTGACGCTGATCCTGTCGGCCTGTTACCGCGCGCTGATCAACCGCCGTCCGCTCTTGATGTGGGGCGTCAGTTTCGGGCTTGCGGGGATCGCGACCGCGCTCTGGGCCTTTATCGACGCGTGGGTCGCGCAGATCCAGAATCCGGCGAGCGACGCGGGCTTCACCAGCCTGCTCCTCGGCGCGATGTATATCGACGCGACATCGCTCGCGGCCTGGTCGGCGCTCTATTTCGCGATCAACTATTTCCTCCAGCTCGAGGAGCAGAATGACCGCGTCATCCGCCTCGAGGCGCAGGCGGCGTCGGCGCAGCTCGCGATGCTCCGTTACCAGCTCAACCCGCACTTCCTGTTCAACACGCTGAACAGCATTTCGACCCTCGTGCTGCTGAAACAGGCCGAGCCCGCCAACGCGATGCTGTCGCGCCTGTCGGCGTTCCTGCGCTACACGCTCGCGAACGAGCCGACCGCGCAAGTGACGCTGGCGCAGGAGATCGAGACGCTGAAACTCTACCTCGAAATCGAAAAAATGCGCTTCGAGGACCGGCTGCGCCCGCATTTCGCGATCGATCCGGCGGTCGCGCGGGCCCGATTGCCCTCGCTTCTGCTCCAGCCGCTCATCGAAAATGCGATCAAATATGCTGTGACGCCGCAGGAGGATGGCGCCGATATCACGCTGTCCGCACAGTTGGCCGGTCAAAATGTTCGGATTACCGTGTCCGACACCGGCGCGGGATTGTCAGCCGAGCGCACGGACCCCACCACAGGCATTGCAACGGAATCGACCGGTGTGGGTTTAGCCAATATCAGGGACCGGCTGGCGCAGGCTTTTGGCGACCAGCACCGGTTCGACGTCCATGTGGGCGCTGAGGGCGGCTTCACGGTGGTTATCGAGTTTCCGTTCCAGCCCGATGGGCAAATGACGATTGGAACCGAGAGAACATGACGATCAGAACCATCCTGGTGGATGATGAAAAATTGGCCACCCAAGGCCTGCAACTGCGGCTCGAACCGCACACGGACGTCGAAATCGTCGACACCGCACAAAATGGCCGCGAAGCCATCAGAAAGATCAAGACCCACAAGCCCGACCTGGTGTTCCTCGACATCCAGATGCCGGGTTTCGACGGCTTTTCGGTGATCCAGGGATTGATGGAGGTCGAACCGCCGCTGGTGGTGTTCGTCACCGCCTATTCGGATCACGCGATCCGCGCGTTCGAGGCGCAGGCGGTCGATTATCTCGTCAAGCCGGTCGAGCCTGAACGGCTCGCCGATGCGCTCGACCGCGTCCGCCAGCGGCTCGCCGAAAAGCGCGGCGTCGCCGAAGTCGAGCGCCTCAAGACCGTGCTCGCCGAGGTCGCGCCCGAAGCGGTCGAGGATTATGACGCCGAGGTCGCCCCCGATACGCACGCCGCCGATCGCTATGAAAAGATGATCAACATCAAGGATCGCGGCCAGATCTTCCGCGTCGACGTCGACAGCATCGAACGCATCGACGCCGCGGGCGACTATATGTGCATCTATACCGCCGACAACAGCCTGATCCTGCGCGAAACGATGAAGGATCTGGAAAAGCGGCTCGACCCGCGCAATTTCCAGCGCGTGCATCGCTCGACGATCGTCAACCTGTCGCAGGTCAAGCAGGTCAAGCCGCACACCAACGGCGAATGCTTCCTCGTGCTCGGTTCGGGTGCGCAGGTGAAGGTCAGCCGCAGCTATCGCGACGTCGTCGCGCGGTTCGTGCACTAAGATGGCGTCGATGGCGTCGCCCCGGCGCAAGCTGGGGCCGCTATCGTTCTGACAAGACGGTGGAGATCCCAGCTTTCGCTGGGATGACGCGCGCTAAAGCTGGTGCCCCGTGCGATCGCGTTTCGTGGCCAGATATTGCTCGTTATATTTGTTCGTCGGCAGCGCTAGGGGCAAGCGCTCGACCACCTCGACGCCCTCCTTCTCGAGCCGCGCGACCTTTTCCGGATTGTTCGTCATCAGCCGGATGCGGGGGATATTGAGCAATTCGAGCATCCGCCCGGCAATCGCGAAATCGCGCGCCTCGACCGGGAAGCCGAGCCGCAGATTGGCGTCGACCGTGTCATAGCCCTGATCCTGCAGCGCATAGGCGCGCAGCTTGTTGACGAGGCCGATGCCGCGGCCTTCCTGCCTGAGGTAAAGCAGCACGCCCCACGGCGCGTCTGCCATCGCATGGAGCGCGGCATGGAGCTGTGGCCCGCAATCGCATTTGAGGCTGCCGAGGACGTCGCCGGTCAGGCATTCGCTGTGGAGGCGAACGACGGGCGGATTGCCGTCGCGCTTGCCGATGACGAGCGCGACATGATCCGACGCCTCTTCGGGAGAACGGAAGGCGACGATCTCGGCGCTTTCGCTGGCTTCGACGGGAAGGCGCGCGCGTGCCGCGACCTGGAGGCGCGTGGGATCGAGCAGCGCTGCAACATCGTCGACGCTGCACATGGTTTCGGCTTCTCCCGTAGCTTCGCGCACGAAGAAAGCGGGGAGCAGGCCGGCGTGCCGCGCCATCGTCATGGCGGCGGTCGCGGCCGCTTCGCCGCTGGTCGGGACGGTACGAAAGGGCCCCTTGAGCGGGTTCGCCAGATCGAGCGCCGGATCGGCGATGGCGAGGGCGGCCGTGACGGTATCGGCGGCGTTCGCCAGCCGGACCGGACCCGGCGTTGCGGCGACGCGCTGATTGGTGAGCTTGAGCGTGACCGCGCGTTCGCCCGAGAGCAACACGTCGTGGCTTCCAAACTCTGCAAGTGCATCATCGCGGGCGCTTTCGACCGCGAGCAGATCGAGCGCCCCGTCGGTGCCCTGCACACGAAACGGCCAGCCGCGCCGCAGCGCGTCGATGGCGCGTGCCGCCCGTCGGGCGCCGATATGGCTCAAAAATCGAACTCGGTGATCAGCGGGATATGGTCCGACGGGCGTTCCCAGCTGCGCGCGGGCTGGACGATGCGATGCGACACCGCCTTCGGCATCAGGTCGGGGGTCACCCACATATGGTCGAGGCGGCGGCCGCGGTTCGACGCTTCCCAATCCTTCGCGCGGTAGCTCCACCAGGTGTAGAGACGCTCCGGCGCCGGGATGAAGTGGCGCCCGAGGTCGACCCAGTTCGATGCCGCCTGCAGCCGTGCGAGCGTTTCGACCTCGATCGGGGTGTGGCTGACGACATCGAGCAGCGCCTTGTGGTTCCACACATCGCTTTCGAGCGGTGCGACATTGAAATCGCCGGTCAGCACCGTCGGCGCATCGACAAGGGCGCTCGACCATTCGGTCATGCGGCCGAAGAAATCGAGTTTCTGCCCGAATTTCGGATTGAGGGTGCGGTCGGGAATGTCGCCGCCCGCGGGAATATAGACATTGTCGAGCCGCACGCCCGACGGCAGCGTCACGCCGACGTGGCGCGCCTCGCCGTTCGCCTGCCAGTCATATTTGCGCACGTCGGTCAGCGGCAGCTTGCTGACGATCGCGACGCCGTGGTGCATGCGCTGGCCGTGGGTGACAATATGCTCATAGCCCAACCGCTTGAACATGTCGGGCGGGAACAGGGTGCATTCGACCTTCGTCTCCTGCAAGCAGAGGACGTCAGGCGCTTCTTCGCGAAGGAATTTTTCGACGATGCCGATGCGGGCGCGGACGCTGTTGATGTTCCACGAAGCGATGCTGGTACGAGTCATGCGGTGGCTCTATCGGCGCGAGCGCGGGCGTGCAACGGCACGAGGAGAAATCTTGCCCGGCCTGCGGTGCGCGAGCACCGGACAAATTAAACCCCCGTCCCAGGGGCGGTGGAACGGGGGTTCAAGGTCAGCGTTCGTCACGCTCTTGAATGAAGGTGCCTGGCAGTCCGGGTGGGGCAACAGGGGGAAACCCAAATCCGGGGGCCGTGGTGGCGCCTTCGAGAGATGGAATAGCCGGTCTTCCCTGTCGCCAAGCTGAACGAAAATGAACGCCTTCGCGCCGTTTTTTGCAGTTCGTCGATGCAGGGCGACGGTTGGTCCGGAAAACGGCGCCGAATCCATTCGGGGCTCCGGCGCCGGCTGAAGAGGTCGTCAAAAGAGCGGGTGCGTCAGCCCGCGCGGCCGCGCTGCTTGGGCCGCGGGTCGGTCCATTTGAAGGCCGAGTCGGCGACCGCGACGTTGAATTTCTGGTTGGTGAGGTCGATCCGCGTCCGGTTGTTCTGCGAATCGAGCGCGACCCAGCCGCGAAGCCGCAGCCCGGCGGGCGCCGAGCCGTCGCGGACGAATACCATGGTGATCGTACCATATTCGGGGCGCTTGGGATCCTTGACCTCGACGCTCAGCACGTCGCCGCTGCCGGTGGGCAGGACCTTGGCATATTTGGTGAGATCGCGGTCGGGATCGAGCAGCGCGCCGAGCGGCGAATTCTTCACCGGCCAGCGCTGCACCTGCTTCACCTCATAGTCGATCATCGTCAGCGAACTGCCGTCGCCGACGATCAGCAACGGCACGTCTTTCTGATACTGGAAGCGAATCTTGCCGGGCCGTTTCAAGGTCAGCTTGCCGCTCAGCCGTTGGCCGTTGCGATCGGTCTGCACGAAATCGGCGGTCATCGAGCTTGTCGACTTGAGATGCGACTGCACCGACGACAGCGCGCTCGCCGATTGGGCGATTGCGGGCGCGCCAATGGCGAGGCCGGCGGCGGCCAGCGGCGCGAGCGCCCAGGCAGCAAGGCGGATCATATTCGTCTTCAGGGTCATCTGGCTCTCATTTTCAAACATGGTGGCCGGTCATCGCAGGCGGGCATTGAACCCGCGCTGAACCTCTCGTTAGACGCTGTTCAAGTCGTGAGGCCGTCAATGGTTCCTCATCTTTGCTGGCCGTACTGGTCGGTGAGCACGTCGCGGCGGCCGACATGGTTGGGCGGACTGACCAGCCCTTCCTCCTCCATCCGCTCGATCAGGCGCGCCGCGCTGTTGTACCCGATGCGCAATTGGCGCTGCAGCCAGCTTGTCGACGCCTTCTGGCTTTCGACGACGATCTGGCACGCCTTTGCGTACATGCGGTCTTCGGCGCTGTCGCCGCCCGCGGGGGCGCCCTCCATCGCGAAACCGCCGTCCTCGGGATCTTCGGTGACGCTCTCGATATAGTCGGGGCGGCCCTGGCCTTTCCAGTGATCGGCGACTGCGCGGACTTCGTCGTCGGACACGAACGGCCCGTGGATGCGCGTAATCTGCTTGCCGCCGGGGACATAGAGCATGTCGCCTTTGCCGAGCAGCTGTTCGGCGCCGGCTTCGCCGAGGATCGTGCGGCTGTCGATCTTCGACGTCACGTTGAAGCTGATGCGCGTCGGCAGGTTCGCCTTGATCACGCCGGTGATGACATCGACCGAGGGGCGCTGGGTCGCGAGGATCAAGTGGATGCCCGCCGCGCGCGCCTTTTGCGCGAGGCGCTGGATCAGGAACTCGACCTCCTTGCCCGCGGTCATCATCAAATCGGCGAGTTCGTCGACGACGACGACGATCTGCGGCAGCGGCGCGTAATCGAGCGTCTCTTCCTCATAGACCGGCTGGCCGGTGTCGGGATCGTAACCCGTCTGGACGCGGCGCCCGAGCGACTTGCCCTTGGCGAGCGCGCCGCGCACCTTGTCGTTGTAGCTCGCGAGGTTGCGCACCGACAGCGACGACATCATCCGGTAGCGATCCTCCATCTGCTCGACCGCCCATTTGAGCGCGCGGATCGCCTTTTTGGGCTCGGTCACGACGGGGGCAAGCAGGTGCGGAATATCGTCATAGACGCTGAGTTCCAGCATCTTGGGATCGATCATGATCATCTTCACCTGGTCGGGGCCCAGGCGATAAAGGAGTGAGAGGATCATCGCGTTGAGGCCGACCGACTTACCCGAACCCGTCGTACCCGCGATCAGCAGGTGCGGCATCGGGGCCAAGTCGGCGATCATCGCGTCGCCGCTGATATTCTTCCCCAGGATGATCGGCAGCGCGCCGGTCTGGTCCTGGAACAGCGCGCTGCCGATGATTTCGTGCAGCACCACCGATTCGCGATGCGCGTTGGGCAGTTCGATGCCGATCACGGTGCGGCCGGGGATCGGCGCGATGCGCGCCGACAGCGCCGACATGTTGCGCGCGATATCGTCGGCGAGGTTCGACACGCGGCTGGCTTTCGTGCCCGGCGCGGGCTCGAGTTCGTACATGGTGACGACGGGGCCGGGGCGGACCGCGGTGACGACGCCCTTGACCTGGAAATCCTCGAGTACCGATTCGAGCAGGCGCGCGTTGCGCTCGAGCCCCGCCTTGTCGATCTGCCCGGTCGGTCCCGGGGGGGGCGGCGCGAGCAGGTCGATCGACGGCAGCTGGTAATTGGTGAACAGCTCGGTCTGCGGCTTCGGCTTGGGTTTGGAGGGCGCCGTACGCTGCGCCGGGTCGGCGATCTCGGGCGGGGCGCGGTCGCTCGGCTCGGCAACCGCGCGCGGCCGCACGACCCGATCCTCGATCAGGCTCGGCGCCTTTACCTCGTCGCTTGGCATCCGCGCGGGTTCGATGACGCGGTTGCTGCCCTCGGCGGCGGGCAGCCTGAAGCGCGACGCCCAGCCCTTTTCGAGCCGCAACGCGCGCCACGCGAGCCACAGGCCAAGCCCGACAAGCAGCAGGATCGTCGCAAAGCGGATCAGCGCCGCCGCGGGTTCGCCCGCCTGCGCGAACAACGGCGCGACCGCGCCGCCGATCAGCAGCGCGATGATCCCGCCCCAGCCGGCGGGCATCGGCGCGTTCGTCGCCGGCGACCAGAGTTCGGCGCCCAGCCCGACGAGCAGGATGCCGATAAAGCTGTAGGCAAGCTGGCGCGGCCAATAGGGCTGCGCCTCGCCCGTCCACAACCGCCACGCGATGATGCCAAGCAGCGGCAGCAGCAGGACGATCGGCGCGCCGCCGATTGACAGGCCGAGGTCGGCGAACCAGGCGCCCGCAGCGCCCATCCAGTTGGCGGCGGTGCCGTGCGCGGCGGTGTTCAGCGCCGCGTCGGTGCTGTCATAGGTGACCAGCGCGAGGGTCAGGAAGAGCGTGAACAGGCCGAGCGCCACCGCCGCGGCGATCACCAGCGATCGCGCGATGCTTTGGCGGAAAACCGTGCGCCAATCGGCCTTTGCGGGTGCGGCCTTGCGGCTAGCCATGCTCTTTTCCGGTCCCTGTCAGTTAACCACGGCGATATGCGCATGGGGCGGACTCGGCGTCAAGCGCGGCCCAGCGCTCGCCCACAGCCTTTCCAACCGCCCTGCCGCACGCTAGGGCAACGGCATGAGTGAAACGCTGCGCAGCGATGTCCTGATTTCGGGTGGGGGCCTTGTCGGCCAGGCGCTCGCCCTTGCCCTTTCCCATCATGGCCTGTCGGTCCAGATCGTCGATCCCGCCGACCCGGTGACGACGATCGCGCCGGGGTTCGACGGCCGCGCCTCGGCGATTGCCAGCGCGACGTGGCAGATGTTCGAGGTGCTGGGGATCGCCGATCGCCTTGCCGGGCATGGCTGCCCGATCCGCGCCATCAAGGTGGGCGACGGCGCGCCCGACAGCGGCCGCGGCGGCGAACTCGACTTCGTCACCGCCGACGGCGACCCGCCGCTCGGCACGATGGTCGAGAATCGCCAACTCCGCCTCGCGCTTGCCGCTTTGCTCGCTGACGCGCCGCTCGTCCGCCTGCTGATGCCGGCACAGGTCGTGTCGCGCGAGATCGACGCGCATGGCGTCACGCTGACGCTCGCCGACGGCACAAAGCTCGCGGCGCCGCTGCTGATCGTCGCCGAGGGGCGCCGCTCGCCGACGCGCGATGCCGCGGGGTTCAGCATCGCCAACTGGTCGTACCATCATCATGCGATGATCGGCGCGGTCGCGCACGAAAAGCCGCACGGCCAGGTCGCGCACGAAATCTTCTATCCCTCAGGTCCGTTCGCGCTGCTGCCGCTCGTCGACGACGCGCAGGGACGCCACCGTTCGGCCTTCGTCTGGACGGTCGCCGAAAAGGACGGTCCCGGTTTCGCCAAGCTCGGCGAGCGCGGCTTCGTTGCCGAGCTGCAGAAGCGCGCGGGCGGGGTGCTCGGCGCGATGGAGCTCGTCGCACCGCGCATGACCTATCCGCTCGGCTTTCATCACAGCGCGTCGATCGTCGCCGACCGCATCGCGCTCGTCGGCGACGCCGCGCACGGCATCCACCCGATCGCGGGGCAGGGGCTCAACCTTGGTCTCCGCGACGTCGCGGCGCTCACCGAAGTGCTCGTCGAGGGGGCGCGACTCGGGCTCGACCTCGGCGATGCGGCGCTGCTCGCGCGCTATCAGCGCTGGCGCGGGCTCGACAATATGATGGTCAGCCTCGCGACCGACGGGCTGACGCGGCTGTTCGGTATCCCGGGTCGCACCGCCGCTGCGGTGCGACGCACCGGGCTCGGCGCGGTGCAGCGGATGCCGGTGCTCAAGCGGTTCTTCATGGACGAGGCGCGCGGCGAGGCGGGCGACCTGCCGCGCCTGCTCGCGGGCGCCGAAGTCTAGGTATTACTACCTAGGGCGCTGATAGCCCGCCACTAAGCATGACATCCTATCCCTGAGCGCGCGGCAACCACGCTGCGCACAGGATGGGGACCGGACCATGTCGGCAAAAAGCGACGCGCTCGAAGCAGCGGTGACGGACTATATTAAGGCGCGAACCGCGCTCGACGCGGCGCCGGGCGCGCGGACGCGGGCTTTGGCCGACCGCAGCTTCGCCCGGCTGTCAGCGCTCGCCGCGCCGCGTATCCGCTATTTCACGCGCAGCTATGGGCTGACCGATGTCGCCGAGGATGCCGCGCAAGTGTGCGCGATCGCGCTCCATCGCGCCGCCGAACGCTATGATCCGGCGCGCGCGCGTTTCACCACCTATGTGAACTGGCAATTCCGCGCCGAACTGCAGGCGCTGCGGCACCGGCTTCACGGCGACCAGCGTTGCGCCGGGCGACGGCATGTCACCGCGACGCTATCGCTCGACGCGTTGCAGGAGGAGGGCGCCGACGCGTGGCTGACTGATCCGGCCGCCGAAAACGCGACCGAGCAGGGCGCGGCGGACAATCTTGCCGCGCTTTTGGCCGACCGGTTGGTTGAGGAGTGGGCGAGCCGTCGCCGCGCCAGGCTGGGCGCATCGCGCGGCGATGAAAGCCGGCTGGCAACCCGGCTCGCCGCCGAAAAGAAACTCGTTCGGCACCATCTGATGGTGAGCGACGCGGCGGAACGGTTGCGCGAAAGCGACCGGCATGTCGTACGTCGGGCGCTCGCCGACATCGCCCAGCATGCGCCGGTACGCAAGCTCCACTAATACGCTATTGCAACGTGGCGCGGCCGTCGTCGCCGTCGAAACGGCCGAAAAATTGCATCAGCTGGACGACCAGTTCGGCGCGCGCGTCGATCGGCGTCGCTTCGAGCAGTGCCTGCTTCGCGGCGGCATCGAACGGCGCGACTTGCGCGATACCGTTGACGAGCGTCGCGTCGTCGAGCTGGCCGACCGAGTCCCAGTCGACGACATAGCCCTGCCGCGCCGCGAAGCGTTTCGCCTCGCGTTCGAGGCTCGCGCGCTCGATGCTTGCGAGCACTGCTTCGTCCTCGGCTTCGAGTTCGATCTCGGCCTCGACCTGCCGGAACGGCGTCGTGACGTCGAGCTCGCGGCGGACGCGAAAGCGCGCGACGCCTTCGAGGACGAGGTTGAAGCGCCCCTCGTCGAGCGCCTCGACGTCGACGATGCGCCCGACGCAGCCGACGTCATAGAGCGCCGGCGGTTCGCGATCCTCTTCGCCGGGCAGCTGGCGCGGCTGGATCATTCCGATCTGCCGGTCGCGCGCGAGCACTTCCTGCACCATCGCCGAATAGCGCGGCTCGAAAATGTGCAGCGGCAGGTGCAGCCCGGGAAACAGCACCGCGCCGGTGAGCGGAAAGATCGCGATCCGCTGGATAGTCAAAGGCGCGGTTTCGCCCATCAGCCGAACAGAATCAGCGACAGGCGCCGCCGCTGCGCGGCCACCCATGCATCCTCGAGGCCGACGGCTTCGAATAGCGAGAGCAGCTTGGCGCGCGCGGCATCCTCGTTCCATTCGCGGTCGGCGGCGACGATATGGAGCAGATTGTCGGAGGCGGCATCGCGCTGGCCGGCACCGATCTGGGCGCTCGCAAGGTCGAAGCGCGCCTGATGGTCACCGGGATTCGCGGCGACCGCGGCCTCGAAGGCGGCGAGCTCGCCCGCATCGGGGGCGTCGGCCGCCAGCGCGAGCGCGCTTTTCGCCTGCGCGATCGCGGGGTCTTCGCCGATCTCGGCCGGCACCATGTCGAGCGCGGCCTGCGCGCCTTCGATATCGCCCGCGAGCACAAGCGCACGAATCAGCCCGCCATGCGCCGGGGCATTGTCGGGTGCCATGTCGAGAATCTGCGCAAAGATGCTTGCGGCGCGCGGACCGTCGCCTTCGGCCAGAACGCTTTCGCCCATTTCGATCAGCGGCGCGATCTCGACCGCGCGGGCGGTCGCCTCGCTCTCGATCGGGAGCTGCGCGAGCAGCTGGTCGAGAATCGCCTTCAGCTGGCTTTCGGTGCGCGCGTTGGTCAGGTTCGCGACCGGCTGACCCTGAAAGATCGCATAGACGGTCGGGATCGACTGGACCTGGAACTGGCCGGCGATGAAGCGATTCGCGTCGACGTCGACCTTGACCAGCACAACGCCCTTGTCGGCATAATCCGCGGCGACTTTTTCGAGCACGGGGCCGAGCTGCTTGCACGGGCCGCACCATTCGGCCCAGAAATCGAGGATGACGAGGCTGGTCATCGAGGGTTCGACGACGTCGCGGCGGAAGGCTTCGACGGCTTCCTTTTCGGTGGGATTCAGACCGAGCGTGGCCACGCAGATATGCTCCTGTTTTGATTTGCCGTCGCTTCTGCGCCGGCGGAAAGACTCTTGCCCCGCTTATGTGGGATTTGCGGGCGATATGCCAACCCTTCGGAGAAAATGCACAATCAGGGGTTGCCGAGTCAAAAAGCCGGTGCTAATCGCCCGCCTCACCCGCTGGAACCGACCGGTTTCCAGCCGCCAGAGCGGGCGTAGCTCAGGGGTAGAGCACAACCTTGCCAAGGTTGGGGTCGAGGGTTCGAATCCCTTCGCCCGCTCCAGTTTTCTTCATAAAATCAGTGATTTAGTGAAGGCGCGGATTGCGTCGTCACTGGTGGCAAGCCTGTGGGGACGGCGCTTTGTCTCCATATTGTCACCAGCTCCAGGCGAGGATCCGGACAGGTCGGCGGTATCTTGCGTAGTGCCGACACGGGGCTGCCAGCGGCGGTGCGTCCCCGCGGGAGCCGCTTGTTCCGGACGGGGCGCAAGGAGAGCGAGAAGGATTCCGGACTTCCGGGACGGACAATGGCTGGGAGAGGCTCCAGGCGCTCGTCGCGGAGATCGGCCATGATCCTGTTCGAATTATCCCGTCCGCCGAGACAATCGACGAATGACGGCGCCGGATCGCCGAGGTAGCCTACCCGTCGATGGCGAAGAATTTCTGGCAGGGCGCCTTGCGCATCGAGGGCGAGACGGCCTGGTGGTCGGGCACGATCGGCGATGCGATTCCCCATCGTCATTTTGCGGCCCAGGCGGTTTTCGCGGACTCGCCCGTGCGAGCCATCGGAAGCGACGGCCGCGAAATTTCGGGCACCTGCCTGTTGATCGAACCCAACGCCCGGCACCAACTGCTCCCGTCCGCCGGTGCGGATATCTGTTTTGTCGAACCGACCGCCGGTTTCGGTCCGCCCGACACGTTGCGGGATCGCATCGAAGCAGACCGGTTTCAGATCGTGCCGGGCGCTGCGACGCGTTCCTTCTGGCAGGACTGGATGATGCGCGCCCCGCGGCGAAGCATCGATACGCGCATCTCGGACATGACTGCGACGATCGAACGGCGCCTCCCGCTCGGCGCGGTTCGTCTGTTCGATGTCGCCGCCGGGACCCGGCTTTCGGTCGGCCGGCTCCGGCACCTGTTCGCTTCCGAGATTGGCATGCCGTTCCAACGCTATATCCTGTGGCGGCGCCTGAGCGCGGCGTTCGAGGGGCTGCTGGCAGGATCGAACATCACCGAGGCGGCCCATGCAGCCGGCTTTGCCGACGCCGCGCATTTTGCCCGGACGATCAAGGCCATGTTCGGCATCCGCGCCAGCGACATCATTCTGGAGCGATAGCCGCATCGTTCAAGCGTGCCGGTCCCCGCGGGACTAGTTTCCCGATTATGACAGACACAAATCGAGATTTCGTGCCCGCGCTGGGCAAGGCGGGCAATATCGAGCGATACGATGCTGTGCTCGCCTTGATGACGCGCGAAAAGAGGTGGCGGGGCGCGCTGGTGAAGCTCGTCGCTCCGGCGGCCGGCGAGACGATCGTCGATATCGGATGCGGCACCGGAACGCTTGCAATAGCGCTCAAGGCGGCGACCCCGACCAGCATTATCTTGGGCGTCGATCCCGATCCGGATATACTCGACATCGCCCGGAGAAAGGCAGAAGAGGCGGATGCGGACATCCTCTGGTTCGAGGCGATGGGCGATGCGCTCGATCAAATCGGCCCGCTCCAGCAATGCGACAAGATCGTTTCGAGCCTTGTGCTCCATCAATGCCCGATGGACGTGAAGGAAGCGATCGTCGGTCAGATGTGGCGGCTGCTGAAACCGGGCGGCGGGCTCTACATCGCCGACTATGGCGAGCAACGCTCGCTCCTGATGCGAACTTTGTTCCGGCAGGTTCAGATGATCGATGGCTTTGAGCTTACCGAGCCGAATGCGCGGGGCTGCGTCCCCGAAATCCTGCACGACGCGGGTTTTCGCGATGTCGAGGAAGTCCGGGCCATCCAGACCCCGACGGGATCGATCTCCCTTTATCGGGCGGAGCGCTAGCTCGCGCCGCGGCTAGTCATGCTCCGGCTCGGCGCATTGCTCGCTGGCGGATTCCATCTGCAATGTTGCGTGCGAGATTTCGAATGCGTCGTGCAACGCTTCCGAAACCGCCAGCCGAACGGCGTCCGCTTCACGTCCCGGCGTCAGGACCACATGTGCCGTCAGGCTCATATCGCGGCCAGCGATGGACCAGAGATGGAGGTCGTGGACTTCGGCCACACCCTCGACAGCTGCGATGCTTGCGCGCACCGCCCCAAGATCGACGCCGCGCGGAACGCCTTGCAGCAGGATATTGGTGGTGTCGCGCAGAAGAATCCACGTCCGCGGCAGCACCCAGAGGCCGATCGCGATGGCGACGATCGGGTCGACCCAGCTCCAGCCGGTGAAATAGATCAGGATCGCGGCCCCGATGACCCCGAGCGAACCGAGCATATCGGCCCAGACCTCGAGATAGGCGCCCTTGACGTTGAGGCTCTCGTCCTTGCCGCCCGAAAGCATTCGCATCGATACAAGATTGATGATGAGCCCTGCGGCGGCAACCGCCAGCATGCCGAGCGACTGGACCTCCTGCGGCTCGACGAAACGCTTGATCCCTTCGTAGAGAATATAAGCGGCAACCGCGAAGAGCAGCAGGGCATTGAACGCTGCGGCGAGGATTTCGAAGCGGCGGTAGCCATAGGTTCGCTTGACGTCGGCGGGGCGGCGACCGATGCGGATCGCGGCCAGCGCAATCGCGAGCGCGGCCGCATCGGTGAACATATGCGCCGCATCGGAGAGCAGGGCGAGGCTGTTGAACAGCCACGCCCCCACCAGTTCGGCGAGGAGAAATGTGCCCGTCAGCGCCAGCGCGATCGTCAGGTTCCGGCTGTTCGCGCCCGCCATATGGTCGTGCCCGGAATGGCCGCCCTCTTCTTGACTATGCGAATGCGCCATCGTCGATCCTTTCGTCCTTCTGCGCGCGTCCGCCTCCATAACGCGCGTAGAGGGTCGGAAGTACGAAGAGAGTGAGCAAGGTGGCCGAGATCAGCCCCCCGATCACCACCGTTGCGAGCGGTTTCTGCACCTCGGCGCCGGCGCCGGTCGCTAGCGCCATCGGCACGAATCCGAGACTTGCGACAAGCGCGGTCATCACCACGGGACGCAGGCGCATGAGCGCGCCTTGCCGCGCGGCTTCCGCCCGCGCCATGCCCGAGCGCATCAGCTCCTGGATCGACGACACCATCACGAGCCCGTTGAGCACCGCGATACCCGACAGCGCGATGAACCCGACTGCTGCCGAGATCGAGAAATCCATGCCGCGCAGGAACAGAGCGAGCACGCCGCCGATCAGCGCCAGTGGCACCCCGGTGAACACGATCGCCGCGTCGCGCGGCGAACGAAGCGCGCCGTAGAGCAGCAGCAGGATCAGGATGAAACACGCCGGGATGACGAGCAGGAGCCGATCGCGAGCGGAGGCCAGATTCTCGAACTGGCCGCCCCATTCGAGGTAGCTGCCCGCGGGTAAGCGGACATCCTTCGCGATACCTGCCTTGGCATCGGCGACGACGTCGGAAATCGCGCGGCCGCGAACATTGGCCTGGACGACGATGCGCCGCTTGCCATTTTCGCGACTGATCTGGTTGGGTCCATCGACGACGCGGATGTCGGCGACGCTGGCGAGCGGCACGAAAGAGCCGCCGGGAACGCGGACCTGCACCTGTTCGAGCACCGAGAGGTCCGAGCGCTGCGCGTCCGACAGCCGGACGACCACGGGGAAGCGGCGGTCGCCCTCGAAGATCGTGCCGGCCTGGCGGCCGCCGATCGTCGCGGTTACGACGTCCTGCACATCCTGTGCGGTGACGCCGAGCCGCGCCATCGCCTCGCGGTTCGCCCGAATATCGAGCATCGAGAGACCTTCGGTTTCTTCGACACGCACATCGGTCGCGCCATCGGTCTTCCGCAAGATCGCGGCGATTTCCTGCGCGGTCCGGTTCATGGCGTCGAAGTCGTCGCCATAGACTTTGACGGCAATGTCGCCACGTACGCCTGCGATGAGCTCGTTGAAGCGCATCTGGATCGGCTGGGTGATCTCATAGGCATTGCCCGGAATCTTGTTCAGCTCCTTTTCCAGCCGTTCGACCAGTTCGGCCTTGGGCAGGCTGGGGTCGGGCCACTCCTTTCGGGGTTTCAGGATCACGAAATTGTCGGTCGCATTGGGGGGCATCGGATCGGATGCGAGGTCTGCCGTTCCTGTCTTCGAAAAGACGATGTCGATCTCGGGCTGCTTCGAGAGCATCCGTTCGATCGGAACCTGCATCGCCTGGCTCTGCTGGACCGAGGTCGAGGGAACGCGGAACGCCTGGATAAGCAGGTCGCCCTCGTCGAGCTGGGGCAGGAACACCTGGCCGAGCGAGAAGAAGGCAAGGATCGCGACGACGAACCCGCCGATTCCGGCGCCGAGCGTGACCTTGGGTTTGCTCATCGCCCGGTCGAGGCCGGGTTCGTAGCGCTGCTTGAGCCAGGTCATGATTCGGCCCTCCTTCTCCTCGACGCGCTTGGAGAGCCAGATGGCGATCGCGGCCGGCACGAAGGTCAGCGAGAGGATGAAAGCGAAGCCGAGCGCAATGATCACGGTCAACGCCATCGGAATGAAGGTCTTGCCTTCGACACCGCTCAAGGTGAGCAAAGGCACATAGACGAGGATGATGATCGCCTGGCCATAGACCGAGGGGCGCACCATCTCGCGCGCCGCGGCTGCGACCGAAGCAAGTCTCTCCTGAAGCGTAAGGATCCGCCCCTCGCGGTGCTGGAACTCGGCCATGCGGCGAAGCGCATTTTCGACGATGATGACGGCGCCATCGACGATGAGGCCGAAGTCGAGTGCGCCGAGGCTCATCAGGTTCGCCGACACGCCCGCGCGCAGCATACCGAAGCTCGTGAGGAGCATGGTGATCGGGATGACGAGCGCCGCGATCAGCGCCGCGCGGAAATTGCCGAGCAGCAGGAAGAGCACGACGATAACAAGCAGCGCGCCCTCGGTCAGATTCTTGCCGACCGTCCAGATCGTCGAATTGACGAGCTTGGTGCGATCGAGAACCGGTTCGATGACGACGTCGGGCGGGAGCGACGCGTTGGTCGCATCGAGCCGGTCGGCAACCGCGGTCGCGACGGCCCGGCTGTTCTCGCCGATGCGCATGATCGCGGTGCCGACGACGACCTCGGTGCCATTCTCCGATGCCGAGCCCATGCGCACGGCTTGGCCGGTGCGGACGCTTGCCACCTGGTCGAGTGTGATCGGCACGCCCGACCGCGTCGCGACCACGACCCGCGACAGCTCGGCGGTATCGCGAATGAGCGCATCGGAGCGGACGGCAAGCCCTTCGCCGTTGCGTTCGACGACCCCGCCGCCGACGCTTGTGTTGTTGCGTTCGAGTGCTTCGGCAAGATCGGTGAGGCTGAGGTCGAGCGCCGCCAGCCTCTGCACATCGGGCACCACCATATATTGCTTCGAATAACCGCCGATCGCATCGATCCCGGCGACGCCCGGGACGGTGCGGAGCAGCGGCGTGACGATCCAGTCCTGCGCGGTGCGAAGATAGGTGGCTTTGTCCGCCTCGGTGACGAGGCGTTCACCCTCGGGTGTTACATAGCTGCCGTCGGGTTGGAGGCCGGGTTCGCCGGGCTTGTGCACATCATCCTTGCGGTGCGCGAGACGCACCGTCCACATATAGACTTCGCCGAGCCCCGTCGCGATCGGACCCATCTCAGGCCGGACGCCGTCGGGCATGGTTTCGGTCGCTTCATTGAGGCGTTCGCCCACCTGCTGGCGCGCAAAATAGATGTCGGTCCCATCGGTGAAAACGGCGGTGACCTGTGCGAAACCGTTGCGGCTCAGCGAGCGTGTATATTCAAGCCCTGGAATCCCCGCGAGGGCAGTCTCGATCGGGAAGGCGACCTGCTTCTCGACAAGTTCGGGTGAAAGCGCGGGCGCGCGGACGTTGATCTGGATCTGGTTGTTGGTGATGTCGGGAACCGCGTCGATCGGCAGGCGCGACAGCGCGAAGGCTCCGATGACGGCGGCGATGGCGGTGAGCAGGACGACAAGCCAGCGCTTCTCGACCGCCCAGGTAACGGTGCGGGCGATCATGGCTTAATCCTCATGGCCTGCTTCGCCCTTGCCGATTTCCGACTTGAGCGCGAAGCTGTTGGTGATGGCGATCTGTTCGGTGCCTTTCAGTCCCGAGCGTATGATCACATTGGCGCCGGCGCGGTCGCCCAGCACGACCGGAACGACCTTAAAACCCTCTTTGGTGCGAACGAACACGACACTCTTGCCTTCGACGGTCTGGATCGCGGTCGAGGGAGCGCTGATCGATGCATCGCCGTCGGCGCCAGCGAGCGCGACCGAGGCGGTCACCGCTTCGCCGACGCGCCATTGTCCGGCGCGATTATCGAGGATCGCGATCGCGGGCACGAGCTTCGTGGCCGGATCGAGCGCGGGCGAGACGAAGCTGATCTTGCCGGTCGCCTGGCGTCCGGGCGCGCTGACCGAAACGATAGCGCCCGGGCGGATGCGTCCTGCGTCCGCGGGCTGAAGGTTCAGCGACAGCGAAACGCGCGACAGGTTCGCGATGCGGTAAAGCTCGGCGTCGGCGGCGACGGTCTGTCCGAGAACGACGCTGCGCGCGATCACCTGCCCCGAGATCGGCGCGGCAATCGCGATCCGGTTGAGCTGGCCGCCGCCGCCGCCCGCTGCCGATAGCTGTTGCTGGGCGAGCTGATAGGCGATCCGCGCCTCGGTCGCGGCGGTTCGCGCCGCAATGACATCCTGCTCGGGCGACACGCGCTGCGCGAACAGCCGTTCCTCGCGGGCGAGATGGGAGTTGGCGAGCGCGAGACGCGCGCGCGTGGCCTGCACCTCGCCCTGGAGCTGCGCTGCCTCGCGGCTTTCGATGATCGCGAGCGTCTGTCCCCGGCCGATGGTCTGCCCGAGATTGCGATTGAGGGCGACGACGCGCCCGCCGATCGCGGCCGACACGGCCTGGGTTGCTTGCGGATCGCCTTCGATCGTCGCCGGCAATTGCAGGGCGCCGGCGCTGCCGACCGTCGGGCGACCGAGGGCGATCCCGGCGATCTTGACCTGTTCGTTCGTGAGCGCGATTTTTCCTTCGTCGGCATGGCCGGCCTCTTCCTCGCCATGCTCGTCGGCGGGCTTGGCGCTCTCGCCGCCGCCGCACGCCGCGAGGAGGAATGGCAGTGTCGCGGCGAGCAGCAGCTTTCGGCTGATGTTGATGGTCATGGCGTCAATTTCCTTCGAGGGGCGCGGGAGCCGTGAGGCGTTCCAACCGGGCCTTGGCAAGTTGATAGGAGGCGAGCGCTTCGATCGACGCGACCCGCATCTCGGTCAGCGTCCGTTCGGCATCGAGCAGGTCGAGCTGCCCGAATTTGCCCTCGCGGTAGCCGATGCGCGCGATCCGGGCCGCTTCCATCGCTGCCGAGAGGGCGGGGCCGCTCGCGACCCGCGCCGCCGCTGCCGCATTGGCGGCCTCTACCTCGGCATCGCTGATCGCCTGCTCGACGTCGAGCGCTGTGACACGGCGCTGCGCGTCGGCGCGCCGCCGCTCGGCATTCGCCTGATCGACCGCCGCGCGTCCGTTGTTGAACAGCGGCAGCGGCACCGAGACGCTGAACACCGCCGCCACGTCGTTGGTCGCCTCGAGTCGGCGAACCCCCGGCCCAACCGTGACGTCGGGCACGCGCTGCGAGCGTGCCAGCTGGACGCCGGCATCGGCTGCCCGGAGATCGGCGTCGGACGCCGCCAACGCGAGCGTGCCCGACGCCGAAACAGGGCGGGGTGGGCCCGTCGTTCCGTTTCCGGGTCCGCCGAGCACCGCTATGTCGAGCGGGCCGGCGACCGGACGTCCGACGCGCCGCGCGAGGTTGGCACGGGCGGCATCGGCGAGGCGCCGCGCCTTGTCGGCTTCGGCTTCCGCGGTCAGGCGCGCGACTTCGGCGCGCTCCTGTTCGAGCGGCGATGCGCGCCCTGCCTGCACCCGGATTGTCGCGGCACGCGCGGTGTCGCCCGCGATACGATACTGGTCCTCGGCAATCGCGACCCGCACTTCGGCCGCGGAGGCCTGGATATAGAGTTCGGTCACTTGCAGCCTTATGTCCGCCCGGGCGATCGCTTGGGCGATTTGCGCGCGGTGCGTCGCTGCATCGGCAACCGCGACGCGCGCTTGCCGCTTGCCGCCGAGTTCGAGCGGGATCGCGACGCTTGCCGTCACGTCGGCGCCATTGATGCCATTATAGGGCCCGGTGCCGACGAAATTCTCGACTTCGACCGAAAGCGCGGGATTGGGCCGGAGCCCCGCCGCGCGGCGCGCGGCGTTCGCGGCATCGACGTCCGCCGCCGCGGCTTCGGCCGCGGGCGCGCTGCCGCCCGCGAGCGCGACGGCCTCGCCGAGCGTCAGAAGCGGACCCGATATCTGGCGGCTTTCGGTGCCGGCCTCCTGTGCGTGCGCGATTGCGACGCACGATGTGGCTGCCACCAGGGCAGCAACGAACCTGAACATAAAGATTCCATCCTCGGTTGATCGGAGAGATCGCCGCATAAAAAGCGGCGAGCGTGCTCAGATCGCGAGGAGCGGCGGATCGAGTAGCGGGGGCAGGACGCGCGAAGCGAGCTGGGTCACGGGCGCGGCAAAAAGCGGCGCGCGGGCTGGTTGCGCTGGGGTGTCGGTCGACGTGGCCTTGAGGTCCGGCGCGACAGGGCAATGATGATGCCCGCCATGCACGAGCGTCGATGCGGGATTCGGCCTGTCCTGTTCGCCGTCGCCGGCCGACAGGTGAAAGGCGGTTTCGCTTGCCGTGAAATGTGCCGACGCCGGTTCGGCGACGTGCATGCTGCAAAGCAGCACCCCGATGATCATCAGCAGTCGCATGAACGCATTCGGCATGGCCGTTCCCTTATCAGCGCGAAACCGGTTTGTCGTGTGGCGAAATCATCTTGGCGAGATCGGGCGGCACCGGCATTGGACGGAAGGCGCTGATCCGTGCGCGGCCGGTGTTGCCGACGGGCAGCCTTCCGGTTAGCGATCCCAGCGGGACGAGGGCGAGCCGCAGCAGCTGGCCGGCCGCCTCGCGCCAGTCGCGAAGGGCAATCGCAAAACCGAGCATGTGCCAGTGCGCAGACAGGTGAAGCGCGAGGAAGGGCTGCGCGACGATGTGCGCGCGTCCGATGGCGTTCCAGGCGGTGGGATGGTCGCCGTCGCGGCGCGCGGCACGATATTGTGTCATCTCGGCCGCGATCAGGGCGGCCGCGTCCCGACGGTTCAACATGCTCATGCGACTATCCCTTCGCTCGATTCGCTGCCCTTATGCACCCTGTAGCTACTACAGGGTCAAGCCTGCCGATCGATCGACACGGCCGGACGCATTTTCCGATTGGCGCCATGCTACCGACTTGTCGCGACCGCGATGTTGAAGCGCCGGCGGGTGCCGGTCACGCGAGGTTGAAGGGCTCCAGCATGCCGAACCATGCGACGAGCGCGAGGATTGCGAGACCCGCCAGGGCTTCGAGGACCAGGCTGCGGCGCATCGCGCGCGCGGCGCTGGCAGGATCGGTATCGGGTTCGTCGCATGCGCGCCCGAGCGCGGGGGTGAGGCGCCAGCGGTTGGCGGCGGCGAGCGCCAGCATCGCGGCGAACAGGAGGAGCTTTATCGCGAGAAGCTGACCATAGGGCGAGGCGATCGACCGCCCGATATTCGCGGCCCCGACGATCATCTGGCCGTTCACCAGTCCGGTCGCCGCGATCAGGAGCACGCACAATGTCCCCATCGGCGCGAACCGGTCGAGGCTTCGGGCCGTCATCGCGAGACGGCCTTTTGCGGCCGGTTCGCCCGGACGGAGCATCAGGAGGAAGCCGGCAATCGCGCCCAGCCAGATCGCGGCGGCAATCATATGGAGTGCGTCGCTTGCCCGGTGAATCCATCCGGCGGTGCCTTCGCTCGCGCCGGCATGGCCCGACCAGACCAGCGTCGCCAGCGCGACGGCTCCGGCGACGGCGACGATCATTGTCGCCGCGACCGGGCTGCGGGCGATACGGAAAGCGGCGACCGCGGTGACAAGCAGGGCTGCCATGCGCACGAGCCAGGCGACGCCGACATCGGTCTCGTCCACGAGCGCGACGACCATTGCCGGGTCGATGGCGAAGATCCCGACCCCCTGCATGCTGGCGGTCAGGACCGCCATGCCCATGAGCGAAAGGAACAGCGCCGCGGCGCAGAGCCACGGCAGCGGCCGGGAGAGGATCGATCCCAGTTCGGGATCCCGTCGCTCGCCAGGCTCCAGCGCATGGAGCGGGAAAGCGGCGAGTCCCGTGATGAGCATCAGGACAGCGAACAGCGCGAACCGGATACCCATCAGCAGGAGATCGGCCACGGCCTTATTTCACCGTGAAGCTGAATTCGCTTCCCATGCGGTGCGTATCGGCGCCCGCTGCCGACCATGTGACCTTGTAGGTGCCGGGGACGAGCGCGCGCTTGGCGGTGAGCGTCAGCGACTTGCCGTCCTTGCCCATCGTCGACGTCGCGGGAATCTTCATCGGTGCGTGATTGGCCATGCCCGGCATGCCGGTCATCACCAGCTCCGCTTTCACGGTCGAGGCGATCAGCTTTTCGTTGAAGCGCAGGTTGACCGAGGTCACCTTCGAGGCGGTCGCATTCGCGGCCGGGGTCGAGCCCACCAGCTTGGTATGCGCGCCCGCCGCGACGGGCGTCAGAAGCAGCGCGAGGGCGGCGGTTGCAGCGGGGAGAAATGACTTCATTATAAAAACCTCCAAATCCGGGTCTGTCCTGCTAAATACGCAAGGCGGCGGCACAGCCCTCGGAATTTCAACAAGACTTTGTTGGACTATTTCTGAGGGGTGATGCGATCGTCCGCGTATGCTGTTTGGAAGGACTGGCGGGAAAGGCCGATGGACGAACTCCGGATTTTGAATGAAGCGCCCGTCCCGGCGGCGCTCGAAACGCTCGACGAGCGTGTGCTGTCCGCGCTCGCGGGTCGGCAGCGCGAGGCGTCGGCGGTGCGACGCATGATGGCGATTGCCGCTTTCGTTTCGCTGGGTGGTGGCTTCGTTGTCGGCAGCGCCGTCGTTCCGCCCGCCGTTGCCGCGAGCCCGATCACGCCGCTCATTCCGGCCAGTCCGCTGGCGCCCTCGACCTTGCTGGATTCGCGTTGATGACGTCGTCGCGCCGTTTGCTGCTCTTCGGTCTGGTCGCGTTCGTCGCAGCACTCGCTGGCGTGCTCGCCGGACGCCTCGTCGTCGAGGCGCCGCGTGCCAGCGAAACCGAACTCCACGCGCTTCTCCATCGCGAGCTGAAGCTTTCACCCGCGCAGCAGGTGAAGCTCGACAAGATCGAGGCGAAATTCGCGACCCGGCGCGATGCGCTCGAACTCGACATGCGCGCCGCCAATATCCGGCTCGCGCAGGCGATCGAGGCCGAACATGGCTATGGACCGCGCGTTACCGAGGCGATCGACGAGACCCACCGGGTGATGGGCGAGCTGCAGAAGGAAACGCTCCAGCATCTGTTCGCGATGCGCGTCGTTCTCGATCGCGAGCAGGCCGCGATGTTCGACAAGAGCGTGGTCCGGGCGCTGACCGCCGATGCGCGGTGAGCCTCGACCTTGCGCAATGTAGCGACCGCGAGCTCGCCGCGCTGGCAAGCGCCGGTCAACAGCAGGTCTATCGGGAATTGTTGCGACGCTACAAGCCGCCAGTCTTTCGCCTGATCCGCGCGAATATTGGCGATCCGGACGAGGCAATGGATTTGACGCAGGAAACCTTTGTTGCCGGCTTTGCGGCGCTCGGCCGCTATGATGCGGACCGGCCTTTCCGGATATGGATCGCCCGGATCGCGCTCAACAAGTGTCGCGACTGGGCGCGGCGCCGCGCGGTCCGGTCCTTCTTCGCTCGCGCCTTGCCGCTCGAAAGCGCGCATGATGTCGCGAGCGACGGCCCGGCGCCCGATGCCGAAGCGGCCGATCGGGCCGAACTCGTCCGCGTCCGCGCCGCCATGGCCCGCCTCGCACCCAATTTGCGCGAGGTTCTGGTGCTTCGCGGCGTCGAGGAACTGAGCCAGGCGGAAACCGCCGAACTCCTCCAGACCAGCGAGAAGGCGGTCGAGATGCGGCTCTACCGCGCCCGCGCGAAATTGAAGGCGCTGCTCGGCGAGACGGTCGCGCGCGGGACAGGCTGAAGGCAGAAGCACGGCCCACCCCGCAATTTCGTCCGAAGGGGTGAGGGGCGGGCGAGCGTGCCGCGTATGACTATAGAGACAAGGCAATATCCGGGAATTTTATGAAGATAGACAGGCGTCGTTTCGTGACGGGAGCATTGGGCGGCGGAACCGTGGCCGCGCTTGCTCCCTGGTTTCCGGCCTGGGCGCAGTCGGTATCTCCCGGCATCGTCGCGCCGCTGCCGACGGTGTCGGGCAATGACATCAGCCTTCGCATCGCGCGTCAGACGATGCGGGTCGACGGCAAGCTCAGCCGCGCGATCGGGATCAACGGCACCGTGCCCGCGCCGCTCGTGCGCCTGAAGGAAGGCCAGACGGCCCGGCTCACCGTCATCAACGACCTCGATGAGGACAGCTCGATCCATTGGCACGGGCTGATCCTGCCGTTCCACATGGACGGCGTGCCCGGCGTCAGCTTCCCCGGGATCAAGCCGCGATCGCGCTTCGTCTACGAGTTTCCCGTCGTCCAGTCGGGAACCTATTGGTATCACAGCCATTCGGGGCTTCAGGAACAGCTTGGTCATTACGGCCCGATCGTCATCGATCCCGCCGGCGCCGATCCGATCGGTTATGATCGCGAGCATGTCGTCGTCCTCTCGGACCATAGCCAATTGTCGCCCGAGGCGATCTTCCGAAAGCTCAAGGTCAACCCGGGCCATTTCAACATGCAGCGCCAGACGCTGTCCGGGCTGCTCGCCGGCAAGGACCAGTCGCTGAAGGAACGTGTCGAGTGGGGCGCGATGCGGATGGATCCGGCCGATGTCGCGGACGTCAGCGGATCGACCTATAGCTTCCTCGTCAACGGGCATGGTCCGCGCGACAATTGGACCGCGCTGTTCCACCCCGGCGAGCGTGTGCGGCTGCGGATCGTCAACGCCTCAGCGATGACGATCTTCAATGTCCGCATCCCGGGTCTCAGGATGACCGTCGTCCAGGCCGACGGGCTCAACGTCGTGCCGACCGAGATCGACGAATTCCAGATCGCGGTCGCCGAAACCTATGACGTCATCGTCACGCCGGTCGAGGACCGCGCCTACACGCTGGTGGCCGAGGCAAACGACCGTTCGGGCATGGGTCGCGCGACGCTCGCGCCGCGCGCCGGCATGGCCGCCGAGGTGCCGCCGCTCCGCGAACGCCCTCTGGCGACGATGAAGGATATGGGGATGGGCGCGATGGCGGCGGGCGGCGGTGACGCGGCGTGCGCGCCCGAACATGCCGCGATGGGCCATTGCACGCCTGCGCCCGCCGAGGATCATAGCGCCCACGGCGCGGCGGGCGGGGCAGCTGGCGGCGCGGCCATGCAGCACAGCATGCGCGACTTCAGCGTCGCGCCGCAGGTCAAGCGCGACCCGAGCGTCCAGACGATCTCGCCGATGCCCACCGACCGCATGGGCGAGCCGGGGCAGGGGCTCGAGGATGTCGGGCACAAAGTGCTGACCTATCACGATCTTGTCGCGCTCGAACGCAATCCCGACGTGCGCGCCGCCTCGCGCTCGCTCGACATCCACCTCACCGGCAACATGGAACGCTTCATGTGGTCGTTCGACGGCGTGAAGATGTCGGACTATCACGAACCGATCCCCTTCATCGAGGGCGAGCGGGTCCGGATCAACCTCATCAACGATTCGATGATGAGCCATCCGATCCACCTGCACGGCCACTTCTTCGAACTGGTCACGGGCAAGGGCGATCGCTCGCCGCGCAAGCATACGGTGCTCGTCCAACCGGGCGGCACCGCCAGCTTCGACTTCACCGCCGACGCGCTCGGCGACTGGGCATTCCACTGTCACCTTCTCTATCATATGCACGCGGGGATGATGCGTGTCGTTAGCGTTCGCCCGAAGGGGGACGCGGCATGACCCGGATCGCGCTCCTGCTCGCAGGCATTGCGCCGCTCGCCTTCGCCGCCCCCGCGGCCGCCCAGTCGATGGATCATTCGATGCACGGAACGGCGCCGACGCCGGCACCCAAGCCTGCGCCCGCCCCCGCGACCACCGGCGACGCGCCGGCTGAGCCGATGGATCATGGTGCCATGCAGGATATGGGGCCCCCGGTCGAAGCCCTTGGCTGCGCGCCCGAACATGCGGCGATGGGCCATTGCACGCTCGAGCCCGAGCCCATGAACAAGAGCGGACGCTCAATGGACGCGATGGACCATGGCGCGATGTCGCCGTCCGATCCCGACTGCCCGCCCGAGCATGCGAGCATGGGCCATTGCACGCCGAAGGCCGCGGGCACGATGGAAGCCAAGAGCGGCGCCAGCGGCACCGATTTGCCCCCAGGCGACGCCACCGCGCCCGCGCCGCCGTCCGACTGGTATGCCGACCGCGTCTATCCGAGCGCTGAAATGGAACATTCGCGCCACGAGATGATGATGGAAAATGGCGGACAGACCATCGGCTTCATCAGCCTCAACCTTGCCGAATATCAGGCGCGCAAGGGCGGCGACGGTCTGCGCTGGGAAGGCGAAGCCTGGTATGGCGGCGACATCAACCGGCTCACGCTCAAAAGTGAAGGCGAGACCGTCTTCGGCGAGGGCATTGAAACCGTCGAGACCCAGGTTCTCTACAGCCGCGCGATCGGACCCTATTTCAACGCGCAGGCGGGCATCAGGCAGGATTTCGGACAGAGCCCCGACCGCACCTATGCCACGGTCGGTTTCGAAGGGCTCGCGCCCTATTGGTTCGAGGTCGAGGGCGCGTTCTTCCTGTCGAACAAGGGCGATCTGCACGCCCGGCTGGGCGGCTATTATGATCAGCGGATCACCCAGAGGCTGATCCTCCAGCCGATGACCGAGATCAATTTTGCGCTGCAGGACGTGCCCGAGATCGGGGTTGGCTCGGGGTTGTCCGACGTCGAGCTCGGGCTTCGCCTGCGCTACGAGATCGTCAGGGAGTTCGCGCCCTATGTCGGTGTCGAATGGGCGCGCAAGGTGGGCGATACCGCGCGCTTTGCCCGCGCGGCGGGCGAGGATCCGAGCGGGGTCAGCTTCGTCATGGGGATACGCGCCTGGTTTTGAGCTGCGGCGGGCTGCGCATCGGGAGGAGGCACATCGTGATGCACTCCTATCGCCGCCTTGCGCTCCAGGCTTTGGCAGGCGACGCCGCTATCTAGCTGGTGATCATCGCCCGACCCGGCGCGAGCCCGGCCCGGCCGAAGGCAGCGGAATCTCGCGCCGCCGCTCCTTCGCGAACGACCAAAGCGATGAAGGGACTCGCGGTTCCGGCATCCCGCACGATTCGCCGGGGATGGAAATGCCCGATGGGAGCAGGAACGCCTCCGACGTGGCGGCCTTCGGCGGCGAGGGTCAGTCTTTGGTTTTTACGGCCTGGCCGACACCCGGCACGCATCGCCGTCCGCATTCAAAAAAATGTCATTCGGCGTGAGGGGTAGATGCTTCGGATGCGTATTATATCGACCGGCTGCGCACTGCCGATGCGCATCTAAGATATTGATCTTCAACGTAATTTTTTGTTGACCTGTATATACATTTGATGCTCTCTGAGGTGGGTAACGCAACCAGAAGGGGGTTTCGCGATGAAGATCAGGACAGTTTTGCTCGCCGGCGCAGCGGCTTGTGCGGGCATTTCCGCGCCAGCATTCGCGCAGGCCGAGTCGGCACCCGAGACGGGCGCTGAAGGCGCGACCAGCGGCAGCGATATCGTTGTGACCGGGTCGCGCATTCGCCGCCAGGATCTCGCCGGGGTCGGACCGGCGACCGTGGTATCCGCCGAGCAGATCGAAAATACCGGTGTCGTCAATATCGAGACGGTGCTGCAGCGCTTGCCCGCCAACGCCGGCTTCGCGGGCAACCAGACCTCGGCCTATTGGGCGAACAATGGATATGGGACGGCGCAGGTGAACCTGCGCGGTCTCGGCATCAAGCGCACCCTCGTCCTGCTCAACGGCCGCCGCCTCGTCGCGGGCGGCACCGGGGCGAACTCCTCGCCCGACCTCAACATGATTCCCGTCGCGGCGCTCGCACGCACCGATGTGCTCAAGGACGGCGCCTCGGCGATCTACGGCGCCGACGCGATGGCGGGCGTCGTCAACCTCGTGACCCGCACCGACTATGAAGGTCTTGGCCTCAGCGTGCGTCAGGGTATCACCGAAAAGGGCGACGGGTCGGACTTTACCGCCGACCTCCTCTGGGGCGTCCGCAATGATCGCGGCGGCTTCATGGCGGCAGTCACCTATCAGAAGACCAAGGCGGTCAACATGGCGAGCCGCGCGCCCTGCTCGCTGGCGGAAACCACGCCCGGCATGCTGAGCTGCGTCAACAGCGCCTCGACGATCGGCGGCCGCGCGGTGCTGCCGAACGGGCAGCAGATCAACTTCAATCAGGTGCTGGGCGGCAACGGCAATTTCTTCGAGCCGTACAGCGCGGCGAAGCATAATTTCAACTCGAACCCGTTCCTCAACGCGGTTAGCCCCGTCGAGCGCGTCAGCACGGCCTTCTTCGCCGACTATGATTTGACCGACGATATCGAGGCGTTCGGCGAATTCCTTTACACCTTCCGCAAGTCGAACCAGATCGCGACGCCCGGAACGCTGCGAAATCTTTCGATCGCGGCGAGCAATCCCACCAATCCGACGGGGCAGAATATCGTCCTCATCCAGCGCCGCCTCGCCGAGCCCGGCCCGCGCCAGTTTTTTCAGGAAACCGACACCTGGCAGGGCACCTTCGGCCTCCGCGGCAAGCTCTCGAACAATTGGGGATGGGAAATCGCCGGCGCGTTCGGTCGCAACACCGCGGTCGACGGTTCGACGAACATCGCCAATCTCGAGCGTGTCCGCAACACGATCGACACGACCAAGTGCAGCCTCGCCGCCGGTGCGACGATCCCGTGCGCCGACTATCTCGGTTTTGGCGACCTGACGCCGCAGGTTCTCGACTATATTCTCTTCACCTCGCGCGACCGCGGCGGCAATGAGCTCGCGACGGTCACTGCCGATATCAACGGCGACCTGTTCAAGCTGCCCGCGGGACCCGTCTCGTTCGCGGCGGGTGTGGTCTATCGCAAGGAAAAGGGCTGGCGCGATCCCGATCCGCTGACCGTGCTCGGCATCGCCAACACCAACCAGCAGAGCCCGATTTCCGGAACCAGCACCGCCAAGGAAGCTTATCTCGAGCTGTCGGTGCCGATCCTTGCCGATACGCCCTTCTTTCAGGCGCTGACGGCGGGCGGCGCGGTCCGCTATTCGAACTATGATCTGTTTGGCAGCGACTGGAACTACAAGGGCAGCCTCGACTGGGTCATCAACGACAGCTTCCGCCTGCGCGGTACCTATGGCACCGGTTTTCGCATTCCGAACGTCCCCGAATTGTTCGGCGGCGTGTCCGAAGGCAATCTGACGACGACCGATCCGTGCTCGCGCTATTCGACCAGCGGCAATGCCGGGCTGATCGCCAATTGTCAGGCGTCGGGCGTGCCGGCAAACTATGTCCAGCTCGGCACGACGATCCTCACCACCGTCGGCGGCAACGAGAATCTGAAACCCGAAAGTTCGACCACCTGGACGGTCGGGACGGTCGTTTCGCCTAAGGGGCTGATCCCGGGCCTGTCGCTCACCGCCGACTGGTTCGACATCAAGATCAAGGACGCGATCCGCGCGATTCCGGGCTCGACGAAGCTCGCCATCTGCTACGCGAGTACGAACCTGGCGCATCCGTTCTGCGATGATTTCACGCGCAGCCCGCTGACCGGCGAAGTGACATTCCTCTCCGCACAGCCGATCAATACCGGCCGCGAGGAGATGAACGGGCTCGATCTCGGCCTCGTATATGCGGGCGGCATCGGCAGCGTGAATATCTCGCTCGACGTCAACCTGACGTATCTCAACAAATATGTCGTCCTGCCCTTTCCGGGCGGCGCGCCGATCGACTTCGACGGCTTTATCGGCGGCGGCAATGGTGGTTATCCGAAGTGGCGCGGCTATGGCGTGCTGACCGCTGAAAAGGATGGTGTCAGCGCGACCTGGTCGACGCAGTGGGTCGGCAAGGCGACCGACTTCAATGCGGCACCCGGCGAAATCGGCTACAGCACGCCCAATGTCTTCTACCACAATCTCCAGGTCGCTTTCGAAATCGACGAGAAGACTCGCTTCCAGGTCGGTGTCGACAATCTTTTCGATCGCAAGGCGCCCTATATCCAGAGCTTCACCGATGCGAACACCGACACGATGACCTATGACCTGCTCGGACGGCGTTTCTACGTCGGCTTCCGGACGGCTTTCTGAGGGTATCGACATGGCGATCCGTTGGCCTCTGCTCGTCCGGCGAACGCACAAATGGCTGGCCCTGGTGGTCGGCGTCCAGGCTCTGCTCTGGACGCTGACCGGCTTCTACATGGTGGTCGTGCATATCGACACCATCCATGGCGACCATCTCGTGCGCGCGCCGATGACCCAATCATTCGACTTGGCGGGCCTGGCGCCGCCGTCGCGGATCGTTGCGGCCGCGCCCGGTGCGTCCGAGGTTCGCTTGCAGCGGTTCTTCGATCGCCCCGTCTGGCGCGCAGAAACTCCCGAGGGGGCGCGGCTGTTCGATGCCCGCTCGGGTGCGCCGCTGCCTGCGCTTACCGAGTCCCAGGTCCGCGCGCAGGCGCGGCGCATCTACACCGGCGACGGCAAGATCGTGTCGGTACGCCTGCTGACCAAGGCGCCGCAGGAAATGCAGTCGCGGGAGCCGCCCTACTGGCAGGTCGAGTTCGAGGGCTGGAACCGCCCGACGCTCTACCTCTCGCCGCAGACGGGCGAGCTGATTTCGCGGCGCCACGCACTCTGGCGCGTCTTCGACTTCGCCTGGATGTTGCACATCATGGATTATGACGAGCGGACCGACGTCAACAATCCGCTGCTTCGCGTCGCGACATGGAGCGCCTTTGCCATGGCGCTCACGGGGGCCTGGCTGCTGATCTGGTCTTTCAAGCGCCGCAAAGGGAAGAAGGCATGAAGAAGATACGCCTGACGCCGCTATTTTTCCGGCGCATCCACAAATGGGTCGGCCTGATCCTCGGACTTCAATTCCTGCTCTGGGCCCTGAGCGGCTCGGTGATGGCGCTGCTCGACAAGGACAAGGTCGGCGGGCACGGCGGCGGCATGTCACACGCGCACCCGCTGCCGGCCGGCGAATATTTCGACGTTGCGGCGCTGCCGCGCCACGAACCCGTCACCGGGATCGTTCTGCGCGATCTCGGCGCGCGCCCGATCTATGAACTTCGCACGACCAAGGGCACGCGCCTCGTCGATGCGACGAGCGGCGAGACGGTCCATGTCGACGAGCAGATGGCGCGCGACATCGCATCGATGATGAACGAGGCGCCGATCCGTAAGGTGAGCGTGCTCGCGAAGCCCAACCTCGAATCGCGCGATCATGAAGGCGCGATGTGGCGGGTCGACTTCGCCGATGCCGAGAATAGCAGCGCCTATGTCTCGCTCGACACCGCGCGCTTTCTTGTCATGCGCGGCGACACATGGCGGACCTGGGATTTCTTCTGGATGCTCCACAATATGGACTATGTGAACCGGAAGAGCTTCAACCACCCGCTGATCATCTTCGTCGCCTTCGGCGCGTTATGGCTCTCGGGCACCGGCTTCTACCTGCTGTTCAAGAGTTTCAGCCGCGCCGACTTTCGCTGGCTGCGCCGACGCCGCAAACCCGTCGTCACCCGCAGCGCGGCCTGACCTGCCCGCGGTCAGTCGTCGATCGAGAAGGCGGCCGACAGCTCGAAGCGCGATCCGGGATGCGTCAGCCAGGCGTGGCTGACGAGGCGCGAATGACTCCATGTCCGGCGCGTCATCCGCAGCACGGGTTCGCCGTCCGAGAGCCCCAGCATGCTGTGGGTGCGCGCGTCGGGCATCTCGGCGCGAACCCGATGCTCGACGCGCTCGAGCGGCGCCGTCCTTGTCAGATATTCGTTCGGCGTCATCTGCGTGAAGTCGATCTTGCCATAGTCGGGGGCGGCCGACGCGAGCACGAAACGCTCTTCGAGCTGGATCGGGAACTCGGCTTCATGATGCACGATGATCGAGTGGAACAGCCTGGTACCGATCGGAACCTCGAGCAGCGCCGCCATGTCGGCATTGGCGCGTATCTCGTCATTCTGCACGACGCGCGCCCGATAGATATGCCCGCGCTCCCGGATTTCTTCGGCGATATTGCGGATTTCGATCATCTGGCCGATCGGCTTGGGCTCGGCGATGAACGATCCACTGCCCGCGCGGCGCACGAGAACGCCCGCGGCCTGTAGCTCGCGTAGGGCCCGATTGGCGGTCATGCGCGACACGTCGAACTGTTGGACCAGCTCGGCTTCCGACGGCACCCGGTCTCCCGGCTTCAGATGCCCGTCGCGAACGGCATCGCAAATGCTCTGCTTGATGGCGGCGTAACGAGGCGGAGACCGGTCATTTTCTTCGTCGGAGCCGCGGGGCCGGGCGGCCGCGGATCCAGTCGAAAGCTTTGATCCGCGTCCGGGCGTGCGAGTGGTAAAATCCATAGCCCGTCTATACAGGTTGCGGTCGGCAGAAGCCAAGCACGCTGTTGCAGGGCGCTCAGACGCCCGGCAGGATCCCGGTGATCTGGCCATGACGTTCGGGGCTGCACCAGACCTGGCCTTCGGACCGAAAAGCTGCTTTCGGCGATGCGCGCCGGCTTCGGAGGGCGCGTTGGAGCCACGCCGTGGACAAAGAGCAACGGCATGGGCCGCTCACGTCGGCCGATAACGTAGCGCTTCTACGAGCAGACTGAACGCCGGCGTCGGTTGCCGGCGGCTCGGATAATAGAGATGGTAGCCGTCGAATGGCGGGCACCAGTCTTCAAGTATGTACAGCAGCTGGCCCGTCTCGACGCCTTGGACGACATAATCGTCCATAAGGAAGCCGATGCCATGCCCCGCTAGTGCAGCCTCGAGGATCAAATGGCCGCTGTTCAATATGACCTGTCCCTCGACGCGAACATTGACGGCTTGCCCATCCTTCTCAAACTCCCAGGCATAAAGGCCGCCCGAACTCCACATGCGCAGGTTGATGCACTTGTGCTGTGTAAGATCGTGCGGGGTCTGCGGGATTCCATGGACTTCCAGATAGGTGGGCGCCGCGACCGCCACCATGCGCAGCGGCGGCCCTATCCGTACCGCGATCATGTCCTTGGCGACCTGTTCGCCAAGCCGGACGCCCGCGTCATAGCGTTCGGCGACAATGTCGGTGAGCCCGGACTCGGCGTTGATCTCGACCTTGATATCCGGATAACGCCTGAGAAAGCCGTCGATCGCCGGCCAGAGCAAGGTCCGTGTCGCATGGTCCGAGGCGGTGATGCGAATGTTTCCCGAGGGGCGCTCACGCAGCTCGCTGAGCTCGGCAAGCTGCCGGTCGATCGTTTCGATGGCCGGGCGCAGCGCATCGAGCAGCCGCTCCCCGGCCTCGGTCGTCGCGACGCGGCGCGTGGTCCGGGCGAGAAGCCGGAGACCGAGCCGCGCCTCCAGCTTGCGCATCCGGTGGCTGAGCGCCGAGGGCGAGACGCGAAGGCGCGCCGCCGCGCGCGTGAAGCTCCCTTCCTGCGCGACCACGGCAAAGGCTTCGAGATCTGCCAGATTCTGCCGCGGCACGCGCCTCTCCATTGCTGAATACTATTCACAAGTTCATCTCACATTGCGCGGCTAATTGCACGAGGGGCTTTGCGGTAAAAGGTGGCTTCCCCTTCGCCAAGGAGCGTCCGATGAGTCGCCGGAAGAGATATGTCATGCCGCTTTGGATCTGTTGCTGCATCGCCGCGGCCCCCGCCGCAATGAGTCACGCGGCGCAGGCCGATCCGTTGATCATCGCGGATCAAGGCAGTTTCGCGGTCGGCGGCACGGTGACGGCCACCCCCGGCGCATACGACAATAACAAACCCACCGCCGCGGGACAGACGCTGCACGCCGATCATCTCTATGCCTTTTACCAGGCGCCGCAGAACTCCAGGGCGCTACCGATCGTCATGCTGCACGGTGCCTTTCAGTCGGCGCGCAGCTGGGAGACGGCGCCCGACGGCCGCGAAGGCTTTCAGACGCTGTTCCTTCGCCGCCGTTTCCCGGTCTATCTGGTCGATCAGCCGCGCCGCGGCCGCGCCGGTAACAGCAGCGTCGCGGCGACGATCGAGCCGGCGCCCAACGATCAGCTTTTCTTCGATCAGTTCCGGATCGGCAAATGGCCAAACTATTTCGAAGGCGTGCAGTTCGACCGCAGGCCCGAGACGCTCGACCAGTTCTTCCGCTCGGTGACGCCGAACACCGGTCCTTATGATGCCGGGGTCATCGCGGATGCGATGTCGGCACTGTTCGACCGGACCGGGCCGGGCATCCTTTTCACCCACTCGCAAGGCGGTGGTCCTGGCTGGCTGACCGCGATCCGAAACCCGAACGTCAAGGCGATCGTCGCGTTCGAGCCGGGCAGCGGCTTCATCTTTCCACAAGGCGAACTACCCCCGGCAATGCCGAGCGCCGCCGGCACCCTGTCGCCCGAGGCGGTGCCGCTGGCGGATTTCGAGAAGCTCACGCGCATTCCGATCATCATCTATTATGGCGACAATTTCCCGGTCGAGCCGACCGCCGAGCGCGGACAGGACAATTGGCGGGTGCGGCTCGCGATGGCCCGGCTCTGGGTCGACGCCATCAACAAGCGCGGCGGCGACGCGCGGCTGGTGCATCTCCCGGAGATCGGCATTCGCGGCAACACGCATTTCCTGATGTCGGACCTCAACAATGTCGAGATCGCGGAGCAGGTCTCGCGGTTCCTTGCCGAGAAGAAGCTGGATTGAGCGCCTCAGGATTGGATTTCGAATGACCGACCGACCCATCGACACCCAGAGGCGCGCGTTCCTCGGCGCATCCGCGCTCCTATTTTCGGGCGCAATGTCAGGAGCGACCGCAATGGCCAGTGCCACCCCTTCGACCGCCAACACCAACCGGAACCCGCTGGGACTCGTCTATCGCGGCGCGATCACGCAGAACGTGGCGGGTAAGGTCAATATCCACCCGGTCCAATACAGGCTGAACGGTGTCGACATCGTCGCGAACGTCTACACGCCGGCAAACTATGATCCGGCAATGGCCTATCCTGCCATCATTCTCGCGCATCCGAACGGCGGGGTGAAGGAACAGGTCGCGGGTCTCTATGCGCAGCGTCTCGCCGAACAGGGCTATGTCGCGATCACCGCGGATGCCGCTTACCAGGGCGGGAGTGGTGGCCAGCCGCGGAGCGTCGACAAGCCCCAATGCCGCATCGAGGACATCCACGGCATGGCGGATTTCATCACGCATTACCCGGGCGTCGATGCCGCGCGGCTGGGCCTGTTCGGCATTTGCGGTGGCGGCGGATACTCGCTGTCCGCGGCAAAAACCGACAAGCGCTTCAAATCGGTCGCGACGCTGAGCATGTTCAACTCTGGCCGGGTGCGCCGCAACGGCTTTGCGGACTCGCAGCTCGATACGATCGGGGAGCGGTTGCGGCGGGCTTCGGCCGCGCGTGCCCAGGAGATGGCGGGGGGAGAAATCCTTTATGCCGGCGATGCCGACATGACCGACGCGCAGATCGCGGCGCTGCCGTTCGAAATGTACCGGCAGGGTTACGAATATTACTGGCGGACCCACGCGCACCCGAATTCGACCTTCAAATATACGATGAGCGGCCTGCTCGACCTGATGCGCTGGGATGCCACCGATCAGATCGACCTGATCGACCAGCCGTTGCTGATGATTGCGGGCAGCAAGGCCGACAGCCTCTACATGACCGAGGAGGCTTTCTCGAAGGCCAGCGGGACGAGCGACAAGGCGTTGTTCACGATCGAAGGCGCCACGCACATCGAGACCTATTGGGTTCCCGAATATGTTGACGCCGCGATGGGCAAGCTGTCGCCATTCTTCGCGCGGACGCTGTAGGTCGGCAGTCCGCCGGTCTGCCTCGCCCGCCACTCCAAGGAATTGATCATGAACATCGTTAAAATCGCATCGGTGGCGGGGCTGCTGATCGGCATGGCTATCATTCCCGCTCAGGCGCAGTCACAGGAGGCTTCTTCGATGGGAACCGGACAATCGCGTGCCCAGCAGCTCATGGGTGACATCGCGCCCAAGCTCGCCGAACTCACCGACGATGTCCTCTTCGGCGATGTGTGGGAGCGGCCCGGCCTGGCGAAGCGCGACCGCAGCCTGATCACCGTCGCGGCGCTGATCGCGCTCAACCGCCCCGAACAGCTTCGTTCGCATATGCGGCTCGCGCGCCAGAACGGGGTTGCCGAGGCGGAACTGGTCGAGACGATCACGCAGCTTGCCTTCTATTCGGGCTGGCCCAACGCAATCGCCGCGGTTGGCGTCGCACGCGAAGTCTTCGCCGAGAATGATGCGCAGAAAGGAAAGCCCCCGTCATCCACGAATGACGCCGTCGTCGTGACCAAGGCTGGCTCGCAGCCGTCGGTAGCCGGCACCGCCGCCAATTTTACCGGCGCCGTCCGGGTCGACATGCGCTTCCAGCGCCCGCTTCCCGCGCGCACCGGCGGCGGCATCGTGACCTTCGAGCCGGGAGCCCGGACCGCCTGGCACAGTCACCCGCTCGGTCAAACGCTGATTGTGACCGAGGGCCGCGGGCTGGTCCAGCATTGGGGCGGCCCCGTGCAGCCGATCGGCATTGGCGACCTCGTCTGGATCCCGCCGGGCGTCAAGCATTGGCATGGTGCAAGCGCAACTGACAGCATGGTTCATGTGGCGATCGCCGAGGCACAGGACGGGCAATCGGTGACGTGGATGGAACAGGTGGACAACGCGCAATATCGAGGGTCGGATCGCTGATCCGTCCGCCAGATTGACTTGCGCGCGTCGAGCAGTTGCCCGGGGCTCAGCCCGCCGAGAAGTTCAGCGACACGAGGGCAAAGACGAAGAGAAGAGCCACGGCCGTGAACAAAGCGGTCAGCGCCGTGAACAGGATCGCGCTCGACGGCCGCCGCGCATAAAGTTCGTTGGCATCGCTCGCGCTCGCCGCATCGGCCATATCGTCCGCTTCCTCGTCGGGGGCTGCTTTGAGCAGCGCCGCGCTGATCGCGCTCGCGGGGACGGGCGTCAGAAACTCACAGCCGAAGAGCCTGCCGTCGTGGCGAACGACGCGCGCGGGGGCGGCGCCGAGTTCCGGCAAGACCAGCAGGAAGGTTTCGCCGATGGAAAAGCCCGCTCCGGTTTCGATCAGCAGGCCGGTCCGCGACAGGTTGCGGATGATCACCGCGGATTCGGCCGTGGCCGTGCGCGCCGCGACATCGAGCCGGAGGGTGCGGCGGCTCGTTCGCCTGCGATCGGTCGTTTCGACGGGGTTCGCGATATGCGCCAGCAAGGATCTCACCAACGTCTCCTTTGGTGATCCCTTATCGCCCGGCAACCCTTAATATTGCATTTTCGCCGCGGTTCTCGGGTGCGCCAGTCGAGCGCAACTGGCCTCGCTAAGATCGGGTCGGACCCACTTAACGCCGCGCGGAGCGCCGGGGCGATTCGCCGCCTCGACGGCGCCTTGGATGCGACGAGCCGTGTTAATTTGTGGTTCTAATTGGGACGGCGGCACGCCTTTCGCGGCGGGCGATCCTGAAAAGGCGGCCGGATTATCGCATTGAATATACGTTGTATTTTATTCTCCAGACCGCGGAAGAATGATTGGCCGTTCAGCCAAAATTAGCGATTGCTAAAAATGTGTTAACGCGCTTGCGGAGTCCCGGGAATCCATGTTTCCTAATGGGTGGGGAAGGTCCGAGTCGCTCGGACAGTGGGTCGCACTGACATTGGTGGAAATTTTGCTGTGCCGTTTTTGCGGCAGGGCGAGGTGCGTTCGAGGGAAATTGACATGGATGCTTTCGACAATCCGGCGCGTAATGGAATCACCGGTCCCGCGCGCGACGGCGCATCGAACGAGCAGTCGAGCCGGGCCGCACCGGGCGGCGAGTTTCTTGCCGCCGCGGCGAACGTGACCGCCGCCGCGTCGATCATACCGCTGGCGATCCAGGCGATCCTCGTTCCCGACGCAAGCGGCCGCGTCGTCCTGCCCGCGGGCGCATCGATCGACGATATCACGATTTCGGGAACCGACCTGGTCATCACCCTGCCGAACGGTCAGGTGTTCATCATTCCCGGCGGTGCGGTCGATGTTCCGTCGATCGTCGTCGATGGCGATACGGTGCCGGCGAGCACGGTGGCGCAGCTGCTGGAGAATCTGGGCGAGCTGAACCCCGAAGCCGGCGTCCGCAGCTCGGGCGGCAATTTCGCCGATCCCGAAGGCCCGATCCAGGATGCTTATGCGCTCGGCGACCTGCTGCCTTACACGCAGCTTGCGTTTCCGCAGCCCGAAGACCGCGAACTGCTGCCGGCCGTTTCCGACGAGGAACCGACGATTCTGATCGTCACGCCCGATCAGCCCGCGGGGCTGACCGCCGCAACCGCCAGCGTCAACGAAGCCGGGCTTCCCGCGCGTGGCAACGAGCCTGCGGGCAGCAACAGCGCCGCGAACAGCGAAACCACGACGGGTTCGATCGTCTATGACGCCGGCGACGGTCTCGACACGATCACGATCAACGGCATCGCCATTACGGCGGTCGGCCAGGTCATCACGACGCCGCTTGGCCAGCTGACGATCACCAGCCTGACGCCGGGCAATGTCGGCTACAGCTACACGCTCACCGACAATACCAATGCGAACGCCAATCTGACCGACGCGCTCACCGTCGTCGTCACCGACAATGACGGCGACACCGCGACCGCGACGCTGACCGTCTCGGTCGTTGACGACGTGCCGACCGCGCGGGGCGACACCGACCGGGTCGCCGCGGGCAGCTTTGCGCCCGAGACGGGCAATGTCCTGACCGGAACGGGCACGACCAGCGGGGCGGCGGGCGCCGACACGCCGGGCGCCGACGGCGCGAGCCTGACGGGGATCCGCGCTGCGAGCGGCGAAGGCGGATTTTCGGCGCCGGGCACGGTGCAGGGCCAGTATGGCACGCTGACGATCAATGCCCAAGGCGGCTACACCTATGTCCGGAATCCGGGCACCGCCGGCGGCGTCAACGACGTCTTCAGCTATCAGATTACCGACGGTGACGGCGATACGTCGACGGCGACCCTTACCATCAGTATCGCCGACGCGCCGACCGTCATCACCTTCGTCCCGGGCGATGGCGAGGGTGATGGCGGGACGGTCGTTTATGAGGCCGACCTCGGCCCGCGCGAAGGTGAGGCGCCGGGTTCGGCCTTTGCTGGCGGCGAAGGCGGCAGCGACGCCTCGACCAGCGGCACAATCACTTTCACCGCGGTCGACGGCGTCGGCAGCGTGTCGATCGGCGGCGTCGTGGTGACGCCCGGATCGCTGCCGCAGACGATTTCCAGCGACGCGACCGGGACGCTTGTCGTCACCGGCTATAGTTTCAACGCCGCGACGGGCGAGGGTTCGATCACCTATGCCTATACGCTGATCGACAACACGCTCGACGGCGACGGCACGACGGTCAGTTTCGCCCTCGTCATCACCGACGCCGACGGCGACACCGCGACGGACACGCTCGACATCGATATCGTCGACGACACGCCCACCGCACGCGCCGACAGCGACAGCGTGACCGAGGATGGCCCGACGGTGGCCGACGGGAACGTGCTGACCGGCAGCGGCGGCGAAGATTCCAATGGCACCGACGGCGTCGCCGACGTGCAGGGCGCCGACGGCGCGGCCGTGACCGCGGTCGCGGGCGGCGCGGTGGGCGAACCGCTGGCCGGCGCCTATGGTGCGCTGACGCTGAACAGCGACGGCAGCTACAGCTATGCCCTCAACAATGCGGCACAGGCGGTGCAGGGCCTCGCGGCCGGGCAGACGCTGAACGAGACCTTCACCTACACGATCACCGACGGCGACGGCGACACGTCGACGACGACGCTGACGATCATAATCAACGGCGCCGACGACGGCGTCACAATCAATGGCATCAATTCCGAAGGCGGCGACCTGACCGTTGATGAGGATGATCTGGCCGACGGCTCGTCGCCCGACGCCGCGGCGCTCACGCAGGCCGGCAGCCTCTCGATCTCGACCCCCGACGGGCTGGGCAATGTGACGATCGGCGGGACGCAGGTGGTGACGAACGGCGTGTTCACCGCGGGCACCGCGACGAGCCCGCTCGGGGTCGTCAACATCACCGGCTTCACGCCCGTCCTGGGCGCCGACGGGTCGGTGATCGGCGGCACCTTCGCCTATAATTATGTGCTGGGCGACAACACGTTGACCCACGGTGCGCAGGGCGAGGACAATGTCATCGACAGCTTTGCGGTGGTCGTCACCGACAGCGACGGATCGACCGGCACCGACAGCATCGATGTGCGCATCATCGACGATGTTCCGACCGCGCGCGACGATGTCGACAGCGTGACCGAGGATAGCGGAAACGGCGACAATCCGCCGGCTGCCGATGGCAATGTTCTGACGGGCTTGGGTGGCGGCGACGCCAATGCGACCGACGGGGTCGCCGACACTCAAGGCGCCGATGGCGCGACGGTCACGGCCGTCGCGGGCGGCTCGCTGGGCGAGGCCTTTGCCGGCGCCTATGGCTCGCTGACGCTGAACGCCGACGGCAGCTATCGCTATGTGCTGAACAACCAGGCGCAGCCGGTGCAGGGCCTTTCGGCGGGCGAAACGCTGACCGAGACCTTCACTTACACGATTGCCGACGGCGACGGCGACACGTCGACCGCGACGCTGACAATCACGATCAACGGCGCCGACGATGGCGTCACGATCAATGGTCTGAACGCCGAAGGCGCCGAGGTTGTCGTCAACGAGGACGACCTGTCCGACGGTTCGTCGCCCGATGCGGCGGCGCTGACGCAGACGGATAATTTCACCGTTTCGACCCCCGACGGGCTGGGCAATGTAACGATCGGCGGCACGCAGGTCGTGACGAACGGCGTGTTTACCGCGGGCACCGCGACGAGCCCGCTGGGGACCGTCAACATCACGGGCTTCACGCCGGTGATCGGCGCCGATGGCTCGGTGATCGGCGGGACCTTCACCTATAATTATGTCCTTTCGGACAACACGCTGACGCATAGCAGCCAGGGCGAGGACTTCGTCGGCGACAGTTTCGCGGTTGTCGTGACCGACAGCGACGGATCGATCGCCAACGCCAGCCTCGACGTCCGGATCATCGACGATGTCCCGACCGCGGCGGACGATGGTACGACGCAGACGGTCGAAAATGCGCCGGTCACGATCGACGTGCTCGCCAACGATGTGCGCGGCGCCGACGGCGTCCAGCCTTCGGCGGTCCAGCTCGTCGCGGGTTCGCTCACCGGCACCGGCACGCTCGTCAACAACGGTGATGGCAGCTTCACCTACACGCCCGGTGCGCAGGAAACAGGCAGCGTTAGCTTCCAGTACCGGATCACCGACGGCGACGGCGACGGCGACACCGACGTCGCCACCGCGACGATCACGCTCGTCGCCGATTCGGCGCCGCAGATCGGCAAGACCGCCGATGTCACCGTCGACGAGGATGGCCTCGTGGGCGCCAATGCCGACAACGGCCTGTCCGGTGAAGTCACCTCGACCGGCAGCGCCAGCGCCAACGGCACGATTACCGTCGATTTCGGCAGCGACGTCCCCGCGACGCTCGCGGGCTCGCTGGTGCTCAACGACAGCGCCGCGCTCGACACGCATCTGACCGTTGGCGGCGTGCCGGTGACCTTCGACAAGGTCGGCAACGATCTTGTCGGTTCGGTCGGCGGCAACGACGTGATCCGCATCAGCCTGACGATCCCGACCGCGGGGCCCGGCGCGACGCAGGTCACCTATGGCTATACGGTCAGCCTGTCGCAGGCGATCGACCAGGCGGCGGCGGGCAGCGAGGATAGCGATTTCCTTGCGGGGATCGGCTTCACCGTCACCGACAATGACGGCACCACCGCGTCGGGTTCGTTCGGCGTGACGATCGTCGACGATTTGCCGACGCTCAATGTCTCCGACACGCCGACGACCGTCGTCGAAGGCGCGACCGCGACCGGTACGTGGACGCTCGACCGGGGCGCCGATGGCGTCTCGTCGGTCAATGTCAGCTTCGGCGCGGGCAGCGCGACGCTGTCGCTTGCCCCCGGAAGCAGTGTGTCGATCACCCAGCCGACGGGCACGCTGACGGTCAACGCCAACGGCACCTTCAGCTTTGCCGCCGCGGGCAACCAGAACAACGCCGCGAATCCGTCGGCCAGCTTCACCCTGTCGGCGGTCGACCGCGACGGCGATCCGACGTCGGACAGCCTGACGATCGCGATCACCGACGGCGCGAACCCGAAGAACGCCTCCCCGATCACGCTCACGGTCGACGAAGCCGCGATCAATGCGATCGGCAGCAACCCGGCGAGCCCCGCCGAAATGACCAGCGGCGACCTCATTTTCTCCGCGGGCTCGGACACACTTTCGGGCTTCGCCTTCACCGGCGTCGCCGGGCTTGTCGCCAATCTCGACGGGACGGGCATCGATCTTTTCTGGTCGATGGCGCCCGGAGGGCAGACGATCGTCGGCTCGCTCACGCTGGGTGGTCCGGCCGCGATCACGATCAGCCTGACGGCCCCCGCATCGATCCCGCCCGGCCTGTCGGGAATCGCCACGGTTACCGTCACGCTTGCCGACAACCTGCCCCACGCGCTGGCGATGGCGGCGCAGACGCAGGCGCTCGGCGCCGTCACGGTGCAGGCGACCGATACCGACGGTGACGCTGCAACGGGCGTTGTCACCGTGCAGGTCACCGACGATGTTCCGGCCGCCAAGCCCGACGCCGACAGCGTGACCGAGGATGGTCCGTCGGCCGCCGACGGCAATGTGCTGACCGGTATGGGCGGCGCCGACGGCAATGCGACCGATGGTGATGCGGACGTCAGGGGCGCCGACGGCGCGACCGTCACGGGTGTGAGCTTCGGTGCGACGGTCGGCGCCGTGGGCGCGGGGCTGGCGGGCGCCTATGGCACGCTGACGCTGAACGCCGACGGCAGCTATAGCTATGTCCTCAACAATGCGGCGCAGCCGGTGCAGGGCCTTTCGGCCGGTCAGACGCTGACCGAGATCTTCACCTATACGATCACCGACGGCGACGGCGATCCAGCGACGACGACGTTGACGATCACGATCAAGGGAGCCAACGACGGCGTCACGATCACCGGCCTCGACGCTGCGGGCGCCGAACTGTTCGTCGACGAAGACGATCTGCCGGCGCGTCCCGGCGAGCCTGCGGGCTCGGACACGACCCCCGACAGCCTGACCGACAGCGACAGCTTCACCGTGTCGACCCCCGATGGCATGGGCAATGTGGTGCTGACCAGCTTCAACGGCGTGCCGCTTGGCGTGCCGCTGACGCTCGTCGTCGCGAATGGCACCTTCACGCCGCAGTCGGTTGCGAGCGCCTATGGCACGCTCAATGTCACCGGCTTCACCGCGGTGACCGGCGCCGACGGTTCGGTGATCGGCGGGACGTTCACCTATAGCTACACGTTGAACGACAATCGCACCGACCATCCGGCAGCGGGCGAGGATAATCGCAACGACAGCGTCGGCGTGACCGTCACCGACATCGACGGGTCGACCGCCAGCGCGACGATCGACATCCGTATCACCGACGACGTGCCCGCCGCCTCGCCCGAAGCGAACCAGAATGTCGCCGAGGGCGCGACGGTCACCGGCACGCTCGACTTCGTGCAGGGCGCTGACGGCGCGACGGTCACCCAGATCAACGGCACGGCGCTGGTCTTCGGTGGCGACGGCTTCTCGCAGGCCCTCGATATCGGCCACGGCACGATCAAGGTGAAGGCCGACGGCAGCTACAGCTTCACCGCCGACGCATCGGTGACCGGCGCCGGCAGCGCCGCCGCGACCTACACGGTCACCGATGGTGACAACGACACCGCGACCGCGTCGATCAGCTTCACGGTCACTGACGCCAACGTCCCGACCGCGGGCCAGACGCAGGCTTCGGTCGACGACGATGCGCTCGCCGGCGGCAATCCCGCCAGCACAGCCGGCGACCTGACCGATCCGAACAGCGACGGCGACAATAATCAGGCGACCTTCAGCGGCCTGCTCAACCTCAATTTCGGTGGCGACGGCCCGGGTTCGGTGAACTTCGCCGCGATGAACGGCCTGTTCGTCATTGTCGGCCAGGAATCGGTCCAGCTTGGCTGGAACGCGGGCACCAACACGCTGACCGGCACCGGTCCGCGCGGCGTGCTGTTCACCGTCGAGGTCACCAACCCCACGACCGGCGCGTACAAGGTGACGCTGGTCGACAATGTCCTCCACACATCGGGCGGCGACGAGAATGACGCCACGGTGGTGCTGGGCTTCACCGTCAGCGACAGCGACGGATCGACGGCGCCCGGCACACTCCAGATCAGCTTCGACGACGATGCGCCGACGGTGGTTGCCAACACCACGCAGCCGGTGCTGACGGTCGATGAATCGGCATTTGGCACCGACGCGCCGTTCAGCTTCGCATCGGTCTTTACCCCGACCTTTGGCGCCGATGGCGCGGCGACGAATTCGACGACCTATGCGCTCGGCATCACGGCCGGACCGACGGGTCTTGTCGACACGCTGACGAACCAGGCGGTGGTGCTCAGCGTCGTCGGCGGCGTGGTCGAGGGCCGGACCTCGACCTCGAACGAGCTGGTCTTCACGGTCAGCGTCGCGGCGAACGGCACGGTCACGCTCGACCAGAGTCGCGCGGTGGTCCACACGCCGAACAGCGGACCCGATCAGCCGACGAGCCTGTCGGCCGACAATCTGATCACGCTGACCGCAACGGTTACCGATGCCGATGGCGACACGGCGACCGCCACCGCCAATATCGGCCAGAATCTGGTATTCGAAGACGATGCGCCGGTGGCGAATGACGATATAGCGGGCCTCACCGAAGGCGGCCCGATCTCGGTCATCTTCGACGTCGACACCAACGACACCGACGGCGCCGACGGTTTGGGCAGCCGCACCTTCACCAGCCTCACGGGCACCTATGGCACGATCACGCTCAACCCCGACGGCACGCAGACCTATACGCTGACCGCCGCTGGCCAGACCGCGATCAACGCGCTGGCGCCCGGGGCGACGCTGACCGACATCTTTACCTACACCCTGACCGACAAGGACGGTGACAGCGACCCCGCGACGCTGACGGTCACGCTGACCGGCACCGACGACGGCGTGACGATCACCAACCTGGTGCCCGAGGCGCAGGGTGGCGATGTCTCGGTCGATGAAGACGACCTGCCCGCGGGTTCGGATACGGCGAAGGAATCGCTCACCCAGACCGGCACCTTCAATATCTCGGCACCCGACGGCGTCGCGAACCTCACTATCCATGGCGTGCAGGTCATCAACAATGGCGTGTTCACGCCGGCGACGATTCCTACCCCGCTCGGCAATACGCTGAATATCACGGCTTATAATGCGGCAACTGGCGAGATCAGCTATAGCTACACGCTGGCTGCCGCCGAGGCCCATGCGACGGGCGCCAGCGAGAACAGCCTGTTCGAGAATTTTGTCGTCACCCTAACCGACGTCGACAATGATACGACCAGCAGCACGCTGTCGGTGAATATCATCGACGACGTCCCGACCGCGCGGCCCGATGCTGACATCGTCGTCGCCGAAGATGGCCCTGCGGTCGGAGGAAATCTGCTGACCAACGACACGCGCGGCGCCGATGGCGCGACGGTGACGTCGGTGACGATCGGGGCGACGACCACCGCGATCAATGCCGTCGGCACGACGACGATTACCACGGCGAACGGGGTCTACACCTTCACTGCGGCCGGCGCATGGACCTTCGATCCGAACCCCGTGAGCAATGCCGCGGCGGTGAATGCGGGATTCAGCTACACGATCACCGACGGCGACGGCGATCCGGCGACGTCGACGCAGGCGATCAGCCTGACCGACGGCGCCAATCCGATTGGGGGCGGATCGATCACGCTCGCGCTCGACGACCAGAATCTGGTCGACGGCTCGACCCCCGCCGGCCCCGATTCGGCGAACGCATCGCTTGTCTTCACGCCCGGCTCGGACGCCATCGCCTCGATCGTCTTCGCGGCCAGCATTGCCGGGCTGGGCGGCGGCCTGACCTGGGTGCGCGTCTCCGATACGCAGATCACCGGCTCGGACGGCGCGCGTCTCGTCGTGACGCTCGACCTGGTGCGCGTGGGCAATAATGCATCGGTCACCGCGACGCTCAACGACAATCATGACAACCACACCGGCATCGATGTCGACGATCTCGCGAACCTCGGCTCGGTCGGCGTCGTCGCCACCGACAGTGATGGCGATACGGCGACCGGCACCGTCACGGTCACCATCTCGGACGATTTGGCGACCGCGCGTCCCGACACCGATGCGGTGACCGAGGATGCGGCGAGTCCCGCCACCGGCAATGTCGTGACCGGCGTCGGGACGACCAATGCGCCCGGAAGCGCCGACACCCAGGGCGCCGACGGCGCCAGCGTGACAGGCGTCATCGCCGGCACGTCCGGGGGCGCGGTGGCGGGCAATGTTGGAACGCCGCTCGCGGGCACCTATGGCTCGCTGACGCTGAACGCCAATGGCGGCTACAGCTATGCGCTGAACAACGGTAATGCGACGGTGCAGGCGCTGGGGGTCAACGAGACGCTGACCGAAACCTTTACCTACACCATCACCGACGGCGATGGCGATCGGTCGACGACGACGCTGACGATCACGATCAATGGCTCGAACGACCTGCCGACGATCGGGACGGCGACGACCGCCGTGTCGGACGAAGGCCTGGCGGGCGGTTTCCCCGATACGACGGGCACCGTCGATACGACCAACCTCACCGTCCGGAACGGCACGATCACGGCGACGGATCCCGACGGCGACGCTCTGACCTTCTCGCTCGGCGCACCGGCGACGGCGCTGTTCTCGGGCGGTCAGCCGATCGTCTGGGATACGACCAACCCGCAGCTGCTGCTGGGCAAGGTCGGTGCCAATACGATCATCAGCGTTTCGATCAATAACAGCGGCAACTTCACGGTAACGCTGTCGGCGCCGATCGATCATCCCAACACGACCTTGGAAGACGCGCTGTCGCTCGTCGTTCCCGTCAGCGTCAACGACGGCACGACGACGGTGACCAACGCGACGGCGCTGACCATCGGGCTCGAGGACGACTCGCCGATCGCGATCGCGCCGCTTGCCGCGGCGCTGATCAATGCCCCCGGCTCGTCGGTGTATCAATCGCTCGATACCGACAATGACGTCGACAATAATTATGGTGGCGACGGCCCGGGCAGCGTGATCTTCACCGCCGCGACGATCGCGGCGCTCCAGGCGCAGAATCTGACGGCGGGCGGTCTGGCGCTGAACTACGTCATCTCGGCCGGTGGCACCATTCTGACCGCCGAAAAGCCGAACGGCGACGATGTCTTTATCATCCGCCTGCAGCCGGCCGGCCATGCCGACCAGTATCAGGTCCAGATGGTCCAAAAGCTCGATTCGACTCAGACGGTCGATTTCGACAGCGGCAGTTACAACTTCGTCGGCGGCAACACGTCATGGGCCGGCTTTACGGTGGCGGGCGACAATAACAGTCAGGACTTGCTGTTGACGCCGATGACGGGCGGGATCGATGGCGGGACCGTGAACACCAACAATGGCACGGGTGGGATCAGTGATGGCCAGTCGATCAAGGCTGGTGAGGCGATGCGGGTCGATTTCGTCGTTGACCTGACCGGATCGCCGAACAGCGGCGCGAACTATGCCACGCCCGCCAACCAGAACCATGCCTTCGACTCGCATTATAATGCGAACGGCGCGTCGGCGCTGTTTACGAATATCGGCTCCAGCAGCAGCGTCCGGCTTGTCGCGCGCGACGACATCGACACCGACAACGACATCGGCGACGGTGTGAAGGATACGATCACCAAGGTCGCAATCAGCTTCAACAATGCGACGCTCAGCGTGACGGCGAATGGCACCTATAATGTCGGCGGCCAGAACTTCACCGTGACCTTCGCCAACGGCGAAGCGACCGTCGCCGGTGTCGTCGCGAATACCGTCGTCGCCGGTTTTACCGCCGACGGATATAACAGCATCGAATTCCACCATGCTGGCGGCGATACGTTCAAGATCGGCGACTTCGGTGCGGTGGTGCAGACCGAAAACCCGGTGAACTTCAACGTCCCGGTCACCATCGTCGATCGCGACGGCGACACCGCGCAAGCGTCGCTGGCGATCACCACGGCTTCACCGCTGCTGGTGATCGGTTCGGCAACCGGTGACGTCGCTGGCGAGCCGACCGACCATGTCGTCGCCAATCCGCAAGGCCAGGTCGACGGCGCGATCCAGGGCGGTGCTTTCGACGATACGCTGGTCGGCGATCCGGGATCGGTGACGATCACCGAAGGGCAACAGGCGAATATCGTTCTGGTGCTTGACAGTTCGGGCAGCATGACGACGCAGATTCCGTTCGGAAACAGCACGATCTCGCGGCAACAAGCGCTTGAGGATGGTGTGCAGGCGCTGATCGACAGCCTGGCGGCGTCGGGGGCCAAGGACATCCGTATCACGATCATCGATTTCGACGCGGATGGGGACAATCTTGGCACCTTCGACCTGATCGTCAACGGGGTCGTCCAGACGCAAGAGGTCAACGATGCCAAACAGGCGGTCGAGGACATGTCGGCGGGCGGCGGCACCAACTATGAAGACGGCCTCCAGGATGCGCTGAGTTGGATCAACGGCGGGAACGGCATTGTCGGCGCCGACATCAATAAGGTCGTCTTCGTTTCCGACGGTCTTCCAACCCTATGGAATACTGGCGGCAACGGCAGCGATTCCGACGCCACCAACGTCCAGAATGCGATGGACCAGGTGCTCGGCACCGACGGCTCGAACGAGCCGCAGCAGATACTCGCGACCGGCTATTCGATCGATTCGATCGGGATCAACGTCAATGCGACGCTGCTTGCACGGCTCAGCGATGTCGAGGACGGCGTTGCATCGGGCGGGACGGGCAGCGCGACCAACGCGACCTCGGCCGAAGAACTGGCTGCCGTGCTCCAGGTTCTGGGCGGCTCGACCGACCTCGCCGCCGCGGCGAATGACACCATCAACGGCGGCGCCGGGGGCGACGTGATCTTCGGCGACGTCCTGTTCACCGATACGCTGGCGACCCAGCTGGGCGTGAGCCTTCCCGCCGGGTCGGGCTGGGCCGTCTTCCAGACGCTCGAAGGTCGGGCAAATCTGGAATCGATCGATCCCGGACTCAATGGCGCCGATTGGACCCGTCAGGATACGATCGCCTATATCCGCACGAATTACAGCGCGCTGGCACAGGAAAGCGGACGGACCGGCGGCAACGACACAATCAATGCCGGCACCGGGAACGACATCGTCTTCGGCCAGGAAGGCAATGACATCATCGACGGTGGCGACGGCGATGACCTGATCTCGGGCGGCACCGGTTCGGACACGCTGACCGGTGGTATCGGCAACGATATTTTCTGGCTCGCCAATGGCGAATTTGGGGCGGGCGAAACGATCAACGGCGGCGCGAACAGCGACACCATCCTGCTGACCAATGCCACGACGGTCAATTTCGCGGGCGGCACGATCAGCGGCGTCGAAACGCTGACGGGCAGCAGCGGTATCGACACAGTCTCGATGTCCGCGGCGCAGTGGGCGTCGTTCGGCACGATCGACCTTGCCGGTGGCGCCGACGCGCTGAACGTCGCGGTCAGCGGCGCGGTGAATATTTCCGCCGCAGGCGCGCCGACGGTCAGCAATGTCGAGACGAGCAACCTCACCGGCTCGGGCGGTGCGGACACGCTGACGCTGACCGGCGCGCAGCTCGACGCGATCATCCAGGCGGCCGGGACGATCGACCTTGGCGCGAACAACAGCGATACGATCGCACTCACCTCGACCTCGGCCGACCTCAACGGCCTCGCCGATGGCAGGCTGGTGAATGTCGAGACGGTTTCCGCATCGGGAGCGGCGGCCGGCGTGACGATCAACCTCGGCGCCCAGACCGAGACGATGACAATCACCGGGTCGGCGAGCGGCGACGCACTCACCGCGAGCACCGGCAACAACAGCGTGGTCAACGCCGGGTCTGGGGGCGATACGGTCACCATCAACGCCGCGGCGCTGACGACGCGCGCCTGGACGGTCGACCTCGGCAACGGCGATGGCGCAGTGGACAAGATCGTCTTTAGCCACACGGCCCTGGGGTTTGGCGACAACACGGTCGCCACCGTCAGCAATTTCTCGACGACGAACGACCGGATCGCGGTGTCGATGGGCGGCACCAGCCGCACCGACGGCAGCTTCGTGACCGTGACGGCAACGCAGACCACCATCGGCGCCGGGGTCGAAGTCGTCGAACTGGTCAATAGTGCCTGGGTGACGGGTTCGCTTGGCAATGACGGCGACGGATCGACGATCGAGGGTTTCATTCAGAGCGCAACCGACGGCATTCCGGTCGGGATCTATACGTTCATCGTCTATTCGGGCACGGGCGGTTCGGCGAATGCGGGCATCTATTCGGTGTCGATCACCGGCTCGGCCAACCCCACCCAGGGCGGGATGGCCGTCGAACATATCATGACGATCAACGGTGTCGGTTACGGCAATCTTTCCGCCGCCAACTTCGTCGGAACCGCCGACCCGATCATCCTCGATCTGGGCGGCGACGGCTATGCCTTTGGCGCGACCGCGGCATTCGACATCAATGCCGACGGTGCGGCCGATCGGGTAACGTGGAATTCGTCGAACGACGGCATTCTGGCGGTCGACCTCAACGGCAATGGCAAGATCGATAGCGGGACTGAGATTTTCACCCCCGGCTTCGGTGGCGGCAATTTCGCCAGCGGCGTCGCGGCGCTCGCTTCGCTCGATGGCAATGGCGACGGCATCATCGACGCGGCCGACGCGGCTTTTGCCAACCTCCTGATCTGGCAGGACGCCAACGCCGACGGCGTCAGCGATGCGGGCGAGCTTTCGAGCCTTGCCGATCAGGGGATCGCCTCGATTGCGACGGGTGCCACCCCCACCGATGAGCAGGTCGATGGCCAAGCGGTGACCGCACGCGGCGGCTTCACCCGCGAGGACGGCACGAGCGGCGACTATATCGAAGTTCAGCTCGACACACAGCTCGGTGCCCGCGCACCGGCGCGCGAGGCGGAAGACGTCCAGCGCGCTGCGGGCAATCAGGCGCTGACGAGCTCGCTGGTCGCCGCGTCGCTGATCGTGGGGATTCAGGGCGCGCAGCCCGACAACGGCGCGTCGCCGATCGTCGCGGCGAAGGACGAGCCGGGTATCGACCAGGCCGACGGCGGCGTCGCAGCGGCATCCATCGATGCTGCGGCGACGGCCGCGCCTTCGAGCGCCGCCAGCGACGGCCTTGCCGAAACGCCGAAAACCGCCGCGCCCGACACATCGGCCACGCTGCATTCCGACGACGCGAGCCCCGCCGCGATCGACGGCGCGCAGGACAGCGGCTGGCGCAGCGAAACCACCGACAATGCCGACGCCGACAGCTCGGATTCGCTGGCCGACATGATCGCGGATCGCGGCTCGTTCGATCCGGGCGTGATGGACGGTCTGCTCGCGCTGGCGGCGGTGCCCGCCGATGCGGTTGCCGCGGGTTCGGATGCCGCGGTGCATGATCCGGCGGCGACTGCGGTGCTTGCCGAGGTCCTGGAGAGCGGCGGCAGCGCGGTCGATCAGCTGATCCACGCCGTCACAGGCGGCCATGAACCGGTGCAGATCGCGGCCGGTGAGACGCCCGCTTTCGATCTGGCGCAGTTCCTCGATCAACAGATCGCGCCCGATGTGGCGTTCCCGGCCAGCCAGCCGCTGGCAGTGGATCTTCACAATATGGCGGCGGCCTGATCGAGCAAATTTAGGACCAGTGGAACAGAGAATAACGGGAGGGCGATACGAAATGGCACATCAACCGGGAAAATGGATGGCGGGGGCATTCGCCGCGCTGGCCTTCGCCCAGCCTGGCAGCGCATATGCGCAGGCTCTTGCCGATCTGCCGATCGATCAGGTGCGGACCGAGGTCCAGACCCGGTACGACGCGGCCTTGGCGCTGACCACTGATCGATCGGTCGTCGCCGCCAACAGCAACACCTATACCTGGGCGTCCGAAGCCAAGGTGCAGTGCGGCATCGCAAAAGGCTTCCTGAAGTCGGGCAACAAAGACGCCGAAAGCCTGCGTCGCTGCGATTTCGCCTATGGCATGATGCGGAACCAGCCGCCGCCGACGCCCGAGGCGCCGCTCGTACCGCCGGCACCGCCGACGGAAAATTGCCCGCCCGAGGTCGCCTCGACCTTCTATTTCGACTGGGATTCGACCGCCGCGCCCGCCGATGCGGGCCAGTCGGTCGCCTTCATGGCCGAGAATCGCACGCGTTGCGGCTGGCGCAGCTTTACCGTCGTTGGCCACACCGACCGGTCGGGCTCCGACAAATATAATGACGGTCTGGCGCTGCGGCGCGCGCGCGTGATCGCCGACATGATGGGCGTCGCGGGCATTCCGGCCGATGCCATCGCGGTGTCGGGCATGGGTGAGCGCAAGCCGCGCGTCCAGACCGTGGACGGCCAGCGCACGCCGGAGAACCGGCGCGTCGAAGTAGAAGTGAACGGGACGGGGGTACAGTGATGAAACCGCAATATAAGCTCGCCGGCTTTGCCTCGGCCATCGCCATATCCTTTTTCGCCAGTTCGGCTTTGGCCGAGCCGACCAGCATGCAGAATGTCATGGCGGTCGCGATCGATTCGAATCCGCAGATCAACCAGGCGGAAATGAACAAGCAGGCGATCGAGTTCGAACTCGAGCAGGCCAAGGGCCTGTATCTGCCGCGCGTCTCGCTCGAATTGTCGGCGGGGGTCCGCCGGCTCGAAAATGCGACGCGCCGCAACCTCGGCATCGCCAACGACGAACTCTATCCGCTCGAAGCGGGGATCCGCGCTGAGCAGACGCTGATCGATTTCGGGCGGCGCCACGGCGAAAAGCTTCGTCAGGCGGCGCGTGTCGACGGCGCGGCGCTGCGCGTGGTCGAACGGTCCGAGTTCATCGCGCTGCAATCGGCGCGGCAATATCTCGACGTCCTGCTGCAGCAGCGCGTCGTCGCCGCCGCCGAAGACAATATGACCTTTCACAACAGCCTGGTGTCCGACCTGTCGACCGGCGTGACCGCCGGATCGATCAGCGTCGCCGACCTGCAGCAGGCGCAGGAACGCGCCAAGGCGGCAAGCGTGCGCGTGTCCGAAGCCAAGGAAGCGCTGCAGAATGCAAGGATCGAGCTGCTCGCGCTCAGCGGGCTCGAAGTTGAAGAGGTGCAGATGCCGCCGGCGATGGCCGAAAAGCTGCCCGTCAGCCTGAGCGAAGCGGTCGGCCTGACCCGGTCGCGGCACCCTAAGGTGCTCGAAGCGCAGGCCGACGTCGATGCGGCGAATGCCGAGGCGAAGAAGGAAAAGGGCGATATCTTTCCGACGATCGGCCTCGAATTTTCGGGCCGGGTGGGCGAGGATATCGACGCGTTCCGCGGCGAGACGACCGACCTGTTGGGCCGTGTGGTCCTGCGCTGGGATATTTTCAATGGCGGGATCAACCAGGCGAAATATCAGGAGATGATACGCCGCGCGAGCGAGAGCCGCTTCCGCCTGCATGAAACCGAGCGCAATGCCGAGGCCGATACGCGCCGCGCGTGGAACAGCCGCGAGACGCAGACCGCGGTGTTCCGGGATCTTGTCGATCAGAGCAAGTCGACCGACGAACTCCTGCTGTCGTACCGCGAGCAATTCTCGGTCGGCCGCCGTTCGCTGCTCGACGTGCTCGATGCGCAAAACACGCGTTTCAACGTTCAGGTCCGCGCCGAAACGGCGCGTTTCTCGGAGATGTTCGCGGTCTATCAAATCCTCGCATCGACCAACAGTCTGCTGGAGGCGTTCAACCTGACCGCCCCCGAAGCGCGCCGCGTCTATGCGCGCGAGAAGGTCGGTTACGGTCCGCCGGCCCCGGCCGAACTGCAGCGCCGCCACTATCCGCAATGATGTCAGTGGGTTGATTCCGAGTAGAAAATTTCAATATGGTGCAGAATCAATCCTCGATTGCGCGTATCGGTAAAGAGGTGCCGGGCGATCCGCTGATCGCCTGCATCCTCTTTGTCGCGCAGCATTTCGGTCAGAATTTCCAGCGCGGCGCGCTCTCGGCGCTCGCGCGCGACGAGAGGGGTTTCCTCCCCTTTCATCAGGCCGAAGCCGCGCTCGACCTCTGCTTCATCAACAATGAGCGGCTCTATGCGCGCAAGGTGCGGAACCTTGCGCGCGAGCTGCCGGCGATCATCCGGCGCACCGATGGATCGTGCGCGGTGCTGATCGAAGCGCGCGATAGCCAGTATCTCGTCTGGGAACCGGGCGCCGAAGCGCCAGTTTGGGCCGACGAAGACAGTGTCGAGGAAAGCTATGCGGGGCAGGCGGTGGCGGTGGCCGCCGATCCGACCGCGATCCGCGCCGAAGAACGGCCGTGGGACGAACAAGCGAAGCGCCACTGGTTCTGGAGCGAGGTCCGGCGGATGCGCCGTTCCTTCTATCCGGTGCTCGGCGCGGCGCTGATGATAAACCTGCTCGGCTTTGCGCTGCCGCTGTTCACGATGAACGTCTATGACCGCGTCATCCCGAACAAGGCGGTGTCGAGCCTGTGGGTTCTCGCGGTGGGCGCGCTGCTCGCCTTCGCGGTCGAATTCACGCTCCGCCTCGCGCGTTCGACCTTGCTCGACGATCTCGGCCGCGAACTCGACGTCAAATTGTCGGAGAAGATCTTCTCCAAAGTGCTGAACATGCCGCTCGCCGACCGCCGCGGCAGCACCGGCATGCTCGCGCGGCGCGTCTCCGAATTCGAAAGCATTCGCGATTTCTTCGCCTCGACGACGATCGTGCTGATCGTCGATGTCGTCTTCCTCGTGCTGTTCCTGATCATGATCGCGGTGCTCGCGGGCTGGCTCGCGCTCGTCCCGCTGGCGATCATCGTCGCGATGGGCGTTGCCGGCTATTTCCTGCAGCGACGCATGGCGCAGGCGTCGCTCGACAATCAGGCCGACATGAGCATCCAGCATGCGATGCTCGTCGAGGCGATCGGCGGGGCCGAAACGGTCAAGAGCTGCGCCGCCGAGGGACAGGTGCTCGGCCAGTGGCGCCGGATGGTCGACACCAGCGCGCGGACGCAGGCGGTGATGCGACGCACGGGCGCCGCGGCGATCAACCTCGCGACGCTCGGCCAGCAATTTTCGGGTCTCGCGCTCATCGTCGGCGGCTTCTACCTGTTCGATGCGGGCAAGATTTCGATGGGCGCGATCATCGCGATCGTGATGCTCGCCGGCCGCTCGATGGCCCCCGTCGGGCAGCTCGCCTTCCTGATGACGCGCGGCCGCCAGGCGCTGACGACGATGGCGAGCATCCAGCAGATGATCGAGGCCGACGACGAACGCCGCATGGGCAGCAGCGCGCTGAACCTCACGATCGACACGGGCAATGTCTCGGTCGAGGGCCTGTCCTTCACCTATCCGGGCGCGGCGGCGCCGTCGCTGATCGACATCGACCTCAAGATCGCGGCGGGCGAGCGGATCGCGATCGTCGGGCGCGTCGCGTCGGGCAAATCGACGCTGGGGCGCCTGCTGTGCGGGCTGTACGCGCCCGAGGCGGGCAATATCTTCATCGACGGGCTCGACAGCCGTCAGCATTCGCCGATCTACCTCCGCTCGCAATTCCGCTTCGTCGGGCAGGATGCGGTGTTGTTCAGCGGCTCGATCAAGCAGAATATGCAGTTTTGCGCGCCCGCCGCGACCGACGCCGAGTTGCTCGCGACCTTGCAGTCGATCGGCGCCGACCGCTTCATGGGCCGCGACGAAACCGGGCTCGACCGCGGCACCGGCGAGCGCGGCGGCCAGCTTTCGGGCGGCCAGCGCGGCTTCCTCACCATCGCGCGCGCGCTGGCCTCGCCCTCGCGGCTGCTCTTCCTCGACGAACCGACCGGCGCGATGGACACACAGAGCGAACGGCTTTTCATCAACGCGCTCGATAGCGCCGTCGCGAAATCGCAGACGGTGATCATCGCGACGCACCGCGAGGCGATCCTGCAGATGTGCGACCGCATCATCGTCATCGACGGCGGGCGGATCGTCGCCGACGGCCCGCGCGCCGAAGTCCTCGCGCGATCGACCAAGGAACCGGCATCATGATCCCTGAGCTTAACATCGGGCGCGATGGCGCCGCGGCCGCCGACGCACCCTGGGCCGATGCCCGGCAGGGGGCGCCCAAGAGCCTGAAGCGGATCCTGCTGGGTCTCGCGCTGTTCGCGGCCGCGATCCTGTTCGCCTCGTCCAACGATCGCCTGTCGCGCTTCGTCGAAGGCGTCGTCGCAAGTTGGACTGCCGATCCCGTCGAAGCCGCCAAGGCGGCGAAGCAACAGGCGATTGCAAAGCTGATCACCGAAACCGAAACCAACTCCGTCGTTCCCACCGCCGAAGGCGCCGATGCCGTCGCGCGCAACGCGCTGCTCCCGGTCTCGACGCTGCCGGTCGAGGCGGCGCGGCCGTTCCTGATGCCGACGATCTCGCTGGCGCAGGCGACCAACGCGCAGCGCTGTCTGACGCAGGCGATCTACTATGAGGCGGCGACCGAATCCGATGCGGGCAAGGCCGCGGTCGCGCAGGTCATTCTCAACCGGATGAAGCACCCAGCCTATCCGAACACCGTCTGCGGCGTGATCTATCAAGGCAGTTCGCGCCCGGGCTGCCAGTTCAGCTTTGCCTGCGACGGATCGATGCGCCGCCCGCCGGTACCCGCGCTATGGCGCCGTTCGGCCGAGATCGCGCGCGCCGCGCTGTCGGGCCATGTCGAGACGAGCGTCGGCATGGCGACGCATTATCACGCCAATTATGTGCTGCCGCGCTGGGCACCGAAGCTCACCAAGATCGAGCAGATCGGCGCGCATATCTTCTATCGCTGGCCGGGTTCGTGGGGGAAGCCGGGGGCTTTCTCCGACGCCTATGCCGGTGCCGAGTGGATTCCGGCGTTCAGCCAGCTTTATCAAGGCAGTGCTGCGGCTGTGGTGGCGCTACCCGGCGAAGCGATCGCGGTCGAGGGTGTGCCCCCGCCGCGCGACCCGACCGACCACCGCGCCGACAATGACGTCGGCGGCCGCGTCGATATGACCAAGGGTTGGGTTCCCAATATTCCCGACCCGGCGCAGAGCAAGTCGCGCTTCGACAGCTTGACGAGCCAGCAGGGCGTCGCCGCCACACCCGAAATCCAGCCCGGAACATAACCATGGGAATCGTGAAATTCTGGCAGCGCCTCCGCGGGAGCGAGCAGATCATGGTCGGGGCGGCGGCGGGTTTCGTGCTGTTCCTGCTGTGGGCGAGTATCGCACGCGTCGATGAGGTGTCGCGCGGGCAGGGCCGCGTAATCCCTTCGTCGAAGGTGCAGATCATCCAATCGGCCGAACCCTCGACGATCCGCGAAATCCTCGTGCGATCGGGGCAGACGGTGAAAAAGGGCCAACTGCTCGTGCGGCTCGACAATACGACGTCGCAGTCCGAACTCGGCCAGCTCGAAACCGAAAATGCCCGCCTCGCGCAGCGCGCAGCGCGCCTTGCGGGCGAAGGCGGCGGGGCGGGTTGCATTGGGACAAGCTGCGGCGACGAAACGCGGCTGGCCGAGGTCCGGCGCTCGTCGCTGCAAAGCCAGCTCGCGGCGCTGTCGGCCAGCGTCGAGCAGCGCCGCCGCGATATGGGCGAAGCGCAGGCGACCGCCTCGTCGCTCGAAAGCAGCCTGAGCCTCGCGCGCGAACAGGTCGCGATGCTCGCGCCGCTCGCGGCAAAGGGCGTCGTGCCGCAGACCGAGCTGCTCACCGCGCAGCGCGAGGTCGTCGACATCCAGGGCCGGCTCGCCGCGGCGCGCCAGGCGATTTCGCGCTCGCAGGCCGCGGTGCGCGAAGCGGGCGCCGAAGTGTCGCGCGCGCGCTTCGATTTCCAGCAGGAAGCGCTCAACGAACGCAGCCAGCTAACGACCAAGATGGCGGTGAATGAGGAAACGATCCGCGGCGCCGAAGGGCGGCTGGCGCGATCCGAAATCCGCTCACCGACGCGCGGGGTCGTCAACGACCTGCTCGTCAACACGCTCGGCGGTTATGTGAATGCGGGCGAAAAGATCATGCAGATCGTGCCGCTCGGCGACAAATTGCTGATCGAAACGCGCGTCACCCCGCGCGACATCGCGTTCATCAAGGTCGGCGACCCGGCGAATGTCAAGGTCACTGCGTACGACTTTTCAATCTATGGTGGGCTCAACGGCAAGGTCGTCCGCGTCTCCGCCGACAGCATCTATGACGAGGTCGAACGGCAGGCTTATTTCACCGTCGTCGTCGAAACGACCAACAGCTATCTGACGTCGAACGGTCGGCGGCTGCCGATCACCCCCGGCATGCTATGCGATGTCGAAATCGTGACCGGAAAAAAGTCGGTGCTGAGTTATTTGCTCAAGCCCGTCTTGAAGGTCAGCGGATCGGCGCTTACCGAACGCTGATTGTTCAGCGCCAGCGCGTAGGATTTTTGCGACGCCGGGATCGCCGCGAAATTCGCCGACGGCTGTGTGCCGCGATAGGCGTGGACCCAGCGGCGGTTCTCGCTGAACGACAACACCGGACGCACCGCATTGGCCCGGCTGCCGTCGTAAAGCCGGTCGGTCACATTATCGAGGACGACCTTCCCGGCGTCGGTCTGGACGAGCAGGAAGGCATGGTCGGCGTTCGCGGCGAGGTCGCGAAGGAGGACGAGCTTCATGCGGTCGGCGTCGACTCCCGCGGCGCGCAGCATCTGCATTTTCAGAATCGCGAAATCCTCGCAATCGCCTTTGCCGCGCGCGATCGTTTGCTCGGCGGTCGCCCAGAAATCGCGCTGCCGGTAATTGCGGTCGTCGTTCACATAGGCGATCTCGCGATTGACCCATTGATTGACCCGCGCGAGCAGGTCCTGCTCGGCCAGCCCCGGCGAAGCGTTCGCGCGGCGTAGCTTGCTTTGCATCAGCCCGGCGGGCGCGGCGCGGCGGACATGATCCCAGCGGTCGTCGAAACGCGTGCGTTTGACCGGGATCGCGCGGGTGCCGAGTTCGGCGGCCGGATCATATTCGGCGGTTTCAACGAGCGGTACGAAAATCGACGGCGCACCGCAGCCCTCGGACGAGGCGAAAGCGATCGGGGTGCGGCTGGCGGGCTCGAGCGCCTGCCGAACCGGGAAAGCGGCGAGGCCGGCGGTGATCGGTACAGCGGCAGCGGCTTCGGACGTCGCGATTCCCTGCTGGTCGGCCCGGATGCGCTCGAGCGCGCTCGGCGCTCCGCCCAATATGGCGCGTGAGATGTCGGCCCTGGCCGGCGGCGCATAGCTCGCCGCGACGGGGCATGCGGCCTTGCTGCCCGCCAACGCCTTGGCATTGAACAGCTTCGACGAGGCGTGCGCGTGCGACGGCGTCAGCGCTACGGCGGCAAGCGCGATGGAGACAGGAAGCCATCGCGAATCGCCAGCGACAAGATGGGCATGCTTTCTCATGCGGCCCGATTTGCCGGGGCGGCGTGAGGATATGCTTCATGACGATAGTAAACGCAGCATTCAGCACGTTTCGGAAAGCGAGGGCTATGCCCCGCGCGGCTTGAGTGTCAGGGGCAGTCCGGCGGTGAGCAGCACCACTTCGTCCACCGTCGCCGCGACCGACTGGTTGAGCTGCCCGGCTGCGTCGCGAAACGCCCGTGCGAGTGCATTGTCGGGCACGATGCCGAGGCCCACTTCGTTCGCGACGAGGATCAGCGTGCCTTCGAAGCGGTTGATCGCATGGCATAATTGGCCGCCCGCACGCGGAATGTCGGCGTCGGCGAGCAGCAGGTTCGAGACCCAGAGCGTCAGGCAGTCGACCAGCACGACCGCATCTTCGGCATCCAGCGCGTCGATAGCGGCGGGCAGGTCGCGCGGCGCCTCGACCGTGCGCCAGCGCGCGTCGCGGTCGGCCTGGTGGCGGGCGATCCGCTCGTGCATCTCGTCGTCGAACGCTTCGGCGGTCGCAACGAAGACCGGGCTGCCGCCCGCAGCTTCGGTGCGCGCCTGCGCATAGCGGCTCTTGCCCGATCGCGCGCCGCCGAGCACGAACAACGACGATCCGCTCATGCGCCGATCCCCGCGATGCGCAGCATCGCATCGATATCGGCATGCCCCGCAAACTCGGCTGCGATGTCGTCGAGCGCCGCATCGACGTCGGCGGCATAGTCGCGCCCGCCGCCTGCTACCTCGATCCGCGCCAGCAACGCGCGGCGCAAGTCGGACGAAGCGAACAGGCTGTGGAGATAGGAGCCGATGACATTGCCTTCGCTATTGATCGCCCCATCCCGCGCACCGTCCTCCAGAACGGCGAATGGCTGCGCCGTACCGGGGCCGCAGGTTTCGCCCATATGCATTTCATAGCCCTCCACCGCCGCTCCTAATGCGGTGCCCTGCACGTGACGCAACGTCTTTGCAGGCGAAAGAATCGTTTCGACGTCGAGCAGGCCGAGTCCTTCGACTTCGGCCGGCGCGCCTTCGAGCCCCAGCGGGTCGGCGATCCGGCGCCCGAGCATCTGGTAGCCCCCGCACAGCCCGACGATCATCCCGCCGCGCCGGTGATGCGCCTTGATGTCGATGTCCCAGCCCTCGGCACGCAGCGCCGCGAGGTCGGCGATCGTCGCCTTCGATCCCGGTAGCACGATGATCGCCGCCTCGGTTGGGATCGGCCGGCCCGGCGGCACCATCACGATCTCGACACCGGACTCGAGCTTCAGCGGATCGAGGTCGTCGAAATTCGAGATGCGCGGAAGGATCGGGCAGGCGATCATCTTACGCCCCTCGCGCGGGTCGGCGGGGCGTTCGAGGATCACCGCATCCTCGCTCGGCAAGCGCGCGGCGGCGCTCAGCCACGGGATCACGCCGAACCCCGGCCACCCGCTGCGCGTCTCGATCTCGCGATAGCCGTCCTCGAACAGCGCGGGGTCGCCGCGAAACTTGTTGATCAGGAAGCCGCGGATCATCGCGGCGTCCTCGACGTCGATCACCGCGCGCGTCCCGACGAGCGAGGCGATCACGCCGCCGCGGTCGATATCACCGATCAGCACGACGGGCACGTTCGCGGCGCGCGCGAAACCCATGTTCGCGATGTCGCCCGCGCGCAGGTTGATCTCGGCGGGCGATCCGGCGCCTTCGACGATGACGATGTCCGAGGCGGCGCGGAGGCGTTCATAGCTTTCGAGCACTTCGGCCATCAGCGCGCCGCGCGCCTCGCGGAAATTGCCGCTGCCGAGCGTGCCGCGCACGCGGCCGTGGACGATCAGCTGCGAGGTGCGATCGGCCTGCGGCTTCAACAGCACCGGATTCATGTCGCTGTGCGGTTCGACGCGGCACGCGACGGCTTGCAGCGCCTGCGCGCGCCCGATCTCGCCGCCGTCGGTCGTCACAGCGGCATTGTTCGACATATTCTGCGGCTTGAAGGGAAGGACGCGAAGGCCGCGATTGGTCAGCGCGCGGCACAGCGCCGCGACGAGCACCGACTTGCCGACGTCGGAGCCGGTGCCCTGCAACATCAGCGCAGCCACAGCGCGCCCCCCGCGATCAGCCACAGCAGCAGGCAGGCGCGGATATAGATGGTGAGCGCGCGGTCGATTTCGTCGCCGCCCGCGTCGCTGGTCCCATCGCCGATCCATGGTTTGTCGTGCATCACGTCGTCATAGGCGATCGGGCCCGCCAGCCGAAGCCCGAGTACGCCCGCCATCGCCGCTTCGGGCCAGCCGGCGTTGGGCGAAGCGTGGCGCCGCGCGTCGCGCCACAATACACGCCAGCCGCCACCGCCCGCCAGGCAGATGAGCACGCCGGCCAGCCGCGCCGGAATCCAGTTCAGAAGATCGTCGAAACGCGCCGCCGCCCAGCCGAAGGCGCGCCAGCGCTCCTCGTGGTGCCCGATCAGGCTGTCGGCAGTGTTCACCGCCTTATACGCCCATACGCCCGGCAGGCCGAGGAGGAGCAGCCAGAAGAGCGGTGCCGCGACGCCGTCGCAATAGCTTTCGGCAAGGCTTTCGATCGCCGCGCGCGCGACCCCGGCTTCGCCCAGTGCGGCGGTGTCGCGGCCGACGATCATGCCGACCGCACCGCGAGCGCCGGTGAGGTCGCCGGCATCGATCCGCTCGCCGACCGCGCGCACATGATCGAACAGGCTGCGCTGCGCGAGCGCGGGCCAGGCAAGGATCGCCACGCCGATCCAGCCCCAGCCGCCGAGCGACGCGAGTAGCAGGCGCTGAAGCGCCCAGCCGGAGCCGGCAACGAGGATCAGCAGGACGAGCAGGGTCAGGACACCGAGCACGCGCCGTGCGCCGAAGCTATATTCGGGACGGTTCCACCGCGCCTCGCAACTGTTGATGATCCGCGCAAACAGCCCGACGGGGTGGCCGATGTGGCGATAGAGTGCGCGCGGCCAGCCGAACGCTGCGTCGAGCGCGAGTGCGGTGAGCGCGACTGGCTCAGCCATCGGTTAGCGCCGCTTCGAGCCGCGCGCGCGCGGCGGCGTGGGCGGGGAGGCCGATCCGCAGCCAACGCGGCTGGTCGGCGAAGGGACGCGTCAGGATCGCGCGCCGCGCGAGCCGTTCGAACAGCGCATGCGCGTCGCCGGTTTCGATCAGGCGAAAGAGCGGGCAGTCGCCGATCGGCCGATGACCCTGGCGCACCAGCAGGGTGTCGAGCGCGGCGGCTTCATCGGCGAGCCGGCGCCGCGCGGCGGCGATCCAGTCGCGGTCGGCATAGGCAGCGGTTCCGATCGCGATTGCGGCCGCGGATAAGGGCCATGCACCAAGCCGTTCGCGCAGCGCCGCGACGATGGCTTGCGGCGCGACGACGAAGCCGAGTCGGATGCCCGCGAGGCCGAAAAATTTGCCGAAGGAGCGGAAGACGATCAGCCTTCTGCCGTCATCGACCAGCGGCGCGATACTCGTGGCCGGATCGGTGTCGGCAAAGGCTTCGTCGACCAACAGCCAGCCGCCGGGTCCGCGCCCGTCCAGCAGCGCCTGCATCGCCGCGGCGCCGGTCGCGCGGCCGTCGGGATTGTTGGGGTTGGCGAGGATCAATGTGCCGTCGTGGCCGCATGCCGCTTCGGGGGCGATCGGCGTGCTTCCCGCGACCATTTCGCCATGGGTGCGATAGCTCGGCGCGATATGCCGTGCGAGGCCTTCGATCAGCGTCCCGGTCAGGCGCAGGCCGATCTCGCTTCCGGGCACGGCGCAGACATGGCGGGCGTCGACACCGAAACAGGCGGCGGCGACGGCTTCGAGCTGCGCGAGTGCGTCGGGGTCGGGCAGCCGGTGCCAGTCGAAAACCATAGCGGCCGCGCCGGGCCAGGGGTGCGGATTGATCCCGGTCGACAGGTCGATCCAGTCGCCATTCCCGAACGCGCGCTTCGCGGCTTCGAGCCCGCCGCCGTGCCAGGTCCATGGGCTGCTCATGCAAGATGCGCCAGCAGCAGGGCGGCGGCGAGCAGCAGGCTTTCGGCGATCTCGATTCCCGCGCCATGGCCATCGCCTGAAATCCCGCCGATCCTGCGCAGTAGCCACCAGCCACAGAGGAGGAAGATCAGGGGTGCGATGAGCAGCGAGGGTGATACCCACGCTGCAGCGACGAGAGCCAAGCCCCAGATGACGAAGTCCACTGGCCGCACGGCATTGCGGAAACGCGACCCGAGTCCCGCGTGAAGGTCGGGCAGCGCGCGCGACCATGCGAGCGGGCCGATCCGCGCGGCAAAGGGTATGAGCGCGATGGCGGCGAACATCTGGCGATCGAGCAGCGCGTGGAGCAGCACCAGCTTGGCGATCAGTTGCAGCGCGATGGTCACCACCGCGAAGCTGCCAACATGCGGATCGGAGAGGACGCCGAGCAGGCGTTCGCGGTCCTTGTGCGCCGCCCCGCTTGCGTCGGCGATGTCACCGAGCCCGTCGAGGTGCAGCGCACCGGTGACTGCGACCCAGAGGATGAGCGCGCACGAGGCGCCGGTCCACGGATCGATCCGCGCGCCGGCCCAGCCGCCTGCAGCGACAATCGCGCCGACGATCAGCCCGACTGCGGGAAACCAGCGCATCGACGCCGCGAATTCGTCGCTCGACACCGAAATGCGCGGGGTGGGGAGGCGCGTCAGGAACTGGATCGCGACGATGAGCCCCTTCATGGATAGAGCCCCGCGATCTGCGCGCTGGGCGGTTCGCCCGGCCAGACGCAGAGCGAGAGCAGCGCGGCGTAGGGCAGGTCGAACGCCCAGAGCTGGCGCTGGTCGAACCCGCACAGCGCATGGAGCGCGGCGCGCATCGCGCCGCCGTGGGTGACGATCAATGTTGGAACCGGCGCAAGGTCGGCGATGGCGGCGGACACGCGCCGGGCGAACACCGACCAGCGTTCGCCGCCGGGCGGGGGATTGGCGTCGGGATCGCTCCAGAAGCGGCCGAGCGCGTCGCGGTCGATGGTGCTCGCCGCTTGGCCGTCCCAGTCGCCGAAATCGAGTTCGCGCCAGCGCGGATCGATGATGAGCGGCACGCCCAGCGCCGCGCCGATCGCTTCGCCCGCCGCGCGGCTGCGGTGAAGGTCGGATGCGATCAGGCGTTCGATGCCGAGGTTTTGGGCCTGCGCCACGCTAGCCGCGATGCCCTCGGCGGTCGGCGCGCCATCGGTGCGTCCCATCAGCAAAGCCGGCGTTTCGGGCGCGCCGTGGCGCAGCAGATGGAGCGCGAAGCCGGTCACAACGACGCCGAAACCTGCGCTTCGGCAAAGGTCGCCATTTGGTCGTGCGCGGCGAGGGCGCTGCGAATGATGTTCGCCGCGACCGCCGCGCCGCTGCCTTCGCCCAGCCGCATGTCGAGCGACAGCAGAGGGGCGAGGCCGAGCAGGTCGAGCAGACGCTTGTGTCCCGGCTCGGCCGAGCAATGGCCCGCGATGATATGGTCCGCGATCGCGGGATTCTCGGCCGCAAGCGGTGCGATGGCCGAGGTGCAGATGAAGCCGTCGAGCAGCACCGGAACGCCAAGCTGGCGTGCGCGCACGATCGCGCCCGCGATCGCCGCAATCTCGCGCCCGCCGACGCGGCGCAGCGTCTCGAACGCCGAGCGCGGCGCATCGATGTGAAAGGCGAGCGCACGCTCGATCACCTCGACCTTGCGCGCGATGCCGTGGCCGTCGACCCCGGTGCCGGGGCCGACCCATCCCGCCACGCCGCCGGCGAAGCTGCGCGCGCAGAGGGCGGCGGCGGCGGTCGAATTTCCGATCCCCATTTCGCCGAGGACGATCAGGTCGAGGTCGGCGTCGACCACGGCGGCGCCGCGGTTCAGCGCATCGAGGCATTCGGCCTCGCTCATCGCGGCATCGACGGTGAAATCGGCGGTCGGCCGGTCGAGATCGAGCGCGACGACGGCGAGTTCGAGCCCCGCCGCGCCCGACAAAGCGTTGATCGCGGCGCCGCCGTTCGCGAAATTGGCGACCATCTGTGCGGTGACGCTCGGCGGAAAGGCGCTGACGCCATGGACGGTGACGCCATGGTTGCCGGCGAAGATCGCGGCGCGACCGCGGGNCGCGGCCCTGCCAGCCGGCGAAAAAGATCGCCAGATCCTCGAGCCGCCCGAGCGATCCGGCGGGTTTGGTCAACTCGCCTTGCCTTACCCGCGCGTCGGCGGCGGCCCCGGCATCGGGATCCCGCAGGTTCGCAAGCGCGGCCTCGAAGGCATGGACGGAGGCAAAGCTGGTCATTCGGCGACAAATCCTGGTGGCGGGGTGCGGGTGATGAAATGCCCTTTGACGCCTTCGGGCCAAAGCGAAAAGGGGACGCGGCCATGCTCGCTTGTCGCATAATGGACCGCATAGTCGAGGATGGCGCGCGCGGACTCTTCATCGCCCTGAAACCGGCCGAGGACATAGCCGACCTTGTCGGGCGCGCGCAGGTGGACGGTGCAATGGTCCTGGCATGCGAACAGGCACGCCATTTCCTGCACCGCGATGCCGGCGTAGCGCGGATCGCCTTCCTTAAGCTGTTTCAGCGCCTCGACGAGCCGCGCACCACCGCGCACGCCGTCGGCGTCGTCCCGGGATTCGCGGCTGTGGCGGCAGGTGTTGCACACCACGACCGCGGGGCCCGGGTCGACGCGCGTCAGCATTATGCCGCCGTTGCCGGTTGCGGCGGCGCCGGGACGCCAACCGCGACGAGCGCGCGATACAGGGCGTAAAGCCCGATCAGGATCGCACCGTTGCGCACGAACTGTTCGGCGAGCAGGTCGGGTGCCATCGCGGTGTGCAGCCCGCCGAGCACAAGCGCCCATAGGAGGATGATGCCCTTGAACGCCGTGAACCCCGCCGCATAGGCGAGGCTGAGCCGCGCCGCGACCGAGCGGTATGGGAGCGCCCGCAACGCCGCATAGCTTGCGAGCGCCGATCCCACCGCGGCGGTGCCGAGCCCGGCGCCCCAGCCGAGCGTGCTCCCGTCGCGCGGATAGCCGAGCAGAAAGAAGCCGACGAACTGGCTCGCGGCCCAGGCGAGCAGCATCAGCGCCACGCCGTCACGGCGGCGCATATGCACCGCCGCGAGCGCCGCAAGCGCCGGAAAGGGGGTCGCGCAGGCGAGCGCGAGTGTCGTCGCGGTGCTCGCTGCCGTCAGCAGCGAGACCCAGAGCGCCGAGGCGCTCCGGTCCGACAGCGCGGCCATCAGAAGCGACCCCGGATGCCGGCGTAGATGCTGCGGCCGAGCGAGCCATAGCGGAACGCCGTCATATATTGCTCGTCGAAGATATTCTCGGCGCGCGCGAACAGCTTCACCGCATCGGACAGCGCATATTCGGCGCGCAGGTCGACGAGCGTATAATCGTCGAGCCGCGTCGCATTGCTCGCATTGTCATAGCTCTTGCCCGACCAGCGCACCGCCGCACCGAGTTCGAGCCCGAAGCCGAAGGCATAGCTCGCCGAGGCGTTGGCGGTGTTGCGGGGGCGGCGCGGCAGCCATTTGCCGAAATTGGCGGTGCCTTCCGAGCGGTCCTCGGCGACGATCCAGCTGGTATTGCCATCGAGCGTCAGCCCGCCGAGCGTGAGCGCCGCGGCCGCCTCGACGCCATGTGCTTCGCTGCGCGCGACATTCAGATAATAGCCGAAGCGCGGGGTCGCCGGGCTGCTGCCGGGCACCGTGCAGAGCGGATCGGTCGAGGTCGGAAAGCTGCAGCTGTTGAAGATGATCTGGTTCGTCGTCGTGCGGTCGAACCAGCTCGCGCCGACGACGAGCTTGCGGTCGAACAGATGCTGCTCGATGCCGGCTTCCCAGCCATGCGCTTCTTCGGGATCGAGCCCGACATTCCCATATTCACTGAACAGCTGATAAAGCGACGGCGCCTTGAAGCCTTCGCCATAGCTGGCGCGCAGCACGGTGCCGGTGGCGAGACGCCAGACGCCGCCCGCCGCGAACAAGGTTTGCCCGCCGTAGCGGTCGTGATCGTCATAGCGGACGCCGCCGTTGAGCGTCAGGCCGTCGATCGGCTCGATGCTCAATTGACCATAGGCGCTCGTGAGTTCGGCCTTGCCGCGCACGAACGCCGGAAGCGGGGTCGCCAGCGATGCCGAGGGCGAACGGCTGCGGAAGTCCGAGCGTTCATTCTCGGCCCCGAAGATCGCGGTGATGCGATCGGTAAAATCGAAGCTGCCCTGATATTCCCAGCGCTTGTTCTGGCCGTCGGCCTCGAAGCTCTGCGGGCGTGCGCGGTCGGGGTTGAAATTATCGCGGTTGGTGTCGGTATAGGCAAAAGCGACGCGGTTGCGGAACCGTCCGCCCGCGAGGTCGAAATTGAGCCCCGCATAGCCGACGAATTCCTTGTTGAGCCCATAGTCGTTGCTGTCGGTATTGAAGCCGTCGAATTCGACGCGGCCGCTCGAATAATAGCCGCGGACCTCGGCGCTGACATTGTCGGCGAGCGCCAGTTCGGCGCGGCCCGAAAGATTAGTGTTGCGATAGCCGTCGCGCTCGACCCCGCCGAACGCCTTGGCGTGCGACGAAATGCCGTCGGTGGTGAAGCGCTGGCCGCCGAGGCGCCAGGCGAGCGGGCCGGTACGGCCGCCGATCGCCGCGCGCGCGCTGACGGTCTCGCGCGACCCGGCCTCGAGGTCGAAGCTGCCTTCGAGCGATTTTTCGGGCGAGGCGGTGACGACGTTGACAACCCCGCCGATCGCCTGGCTGCCCCACAGGATGGATTGCGGGCCGCGCAGCACCTCGATCCGGTCGATATCGCCGATGAGCAGGTTGGCGAAGTTGAAGCCGCCGCCGGTCGACGACGGATCGTTGAGCTTCACCCCATCGATCACGACGACGGTGTGCTCCGATTCGGCGCCGCGGATGCGCAGCGAGGTCGAGGTGCCGTAGCCGCCGTTGCGCGCAATGCTGATGCCGGGCGTGCGGAGCAGCAGTTCGGTGACGCCGATATCCTGCGCGCGGTCGATCGCTTCCTTGTCGAGCACGGCGATCGACGACGGCACTTCGTCGAGCGTCAGCGGCGCGCGCGTCGCGGTGACGATGATGCTGTCGCCGTCGGCGGCGACAGCGTGCGCGGTCGACGCTTCGTCGGCGAACGCAGCGGAGGATGCCGCAACGGCGGCGAGGCAGATCGAACTTCGGAAAAACACTTTAAACACAGGATAACCCCTCGACAATGCCGCTCACGAACACGGTCGATGCGGTTGTCCCGGGGACACACGACATCGCCCGCGCCCATGCGCGGCCAAGCTTGTCGTCATGCGGGTTCACCCCCGTCCGCCCGGCACACCCTGTCCGCGCGAAAGACGACGGCGACGGGCAGGTCTCCTGGCTTGCGGGTCAGCGCCGGTCGGCCGCCTTCTCGGGACCGGAATCCCAATGGCAAGTGGCCGATGGCTCGCCGCGTACAGTTGCAGGGGCAGCCGGGGTTTTCCCGTTCCCTCTTAGTCCCCGTCGCCGGGGAACCTGTCGCTTGCCGCGGCCGTTAGCCCCTTTTTCGGGCCGCGGTCAATTGCTGCGATGCAGCAGGGGGCGATCAGAACAGCCCGGGCAGTTCGCGCTGCGCCGCGCTCGGCCGCTCGGGGGTCAGCATTTCGGGCTCGGCGAGCACGCGCGCGCTGCGGCTCCGCGCCGCCGCCCCCGCGCTGGCGTCGGCGATCCGCGTGGTACAAGCGGTGCCCGACAGGAAGCCGATCGCGGCGCGGATCGACGCCTCGCGCGGGTCGCCGAGCGGGACGGTCAGATCGTCGCTCGCAGCGCAGCTGTTCGTGATTTTCGGAGCGAGGCCGTCATAATAGTCGCCCGCGCCGGCCGAATTGGCCGTCGCAAAGGCGACGACGCGCATGCGGTCGTCGCATTCGGCCTTGTCGAGCGCGATCTGGCCGACCGGCTTGCCATAGGTGTTGCCGCCGACCAGCGTCATATTGGCGCCGAGATAGGGCAGCATCGAATTGATCACGAGTTCGCTCGCCGACGCGGTCGACGCGGTGCCGATAAAGGCGATGCGCGTCGGCGCGATCGACTGGCTTACCGGCGCAAAGCGGTGCTCGTCATTCTCTGCGGATTTGTTCGGACGAAAACGGGTCTGCGAAAACAGCTGCCCGGCGCGGCCCGCGCCCATCAAATCGCCCATCAGATTGGCGGTCGAAACGAGGCCGCCGCCATTGTAGCGGAAATCGATGATGATGTCGGTCACGCCGCGCGCGCCGAAATCGGCGAAGGCCGCCTTCAACTGGGCGTCCGCCGACGAGATGAAGGTGCGGAGGTTAAGATAGCCGTAGTTGCGGCCGCCCTCGGTGATGATCTTTGCGCCATAGCGGTCCGAAACCGGGTCGAGCGAATAATCGGCTTTGGCAACGGTGACGTCGCGCGTTCCGGCCGCGTCGGTGATGCGCAGCACGCGGCTGACCCCGGGGTCGCTCGGGCCGAGTGCATTGGTGAGGCCCGCGGTCCCTTCGGCGGCGACGATGCTCGCCACGCTACGCAAATTTCCGCTGTTCGTGCCGATGGCGACGATCGCGGTGCCGCGGTCGATCCCGGCAGCAAAAGCCGGCGCGCTCTCATAGGCTTCGGCAATGAGGATGCGCTGACCCGCCGCATCATAGCTCATGCGGACGCCGAAGCCCGCGCTCGACCCACTGGCGTAGAAGGCGTTCTCCTCGGCGATCGAGGTGATGTAGGTAAAGAAACGATCCTTGTTCAGCGCGCGCGCCGGGGCGACGAGCGCGTCGATATAGGATTCGACATTGCTATGGCTCGCCGCGCTGACGTTCGCGATGTCGTTCGGGAACAGATACCATTCGTCGATCACCGCTTTCGCAAAAGCCTGGCGCGACGCCAGCGCGCAAGTGGCGGTCGGGGTGGGGGTTGGCGTTGGGGTGACCGTGACGGCGCCGCCGCTTCCGGGGGTGCTCGAACCACCCCCGCCGCCGCACGATGCCAGCATCAGCGCGGCAAGCGTCATAGCCGCGACCGACTGCCCCGACTTGGCCATCAAAATTCTCCCCCGGTTCGAGCCATTACACTGTTTATTCCGCGTCCTTGCTCCGGCCCTTGAAGCCTTGGGCGATGACATAGAGCTCGGGCGACCCCTTGCGGCTCGCCGGCGGTTTGGCGTGCTTTACCGTTGTGAAGTGACGTTTTAGTAGAGTCAGCAGTGTGTGATCCGCCCCGCCCGCGAACACCTTGGCCACAAACGCGCCGCCGGGCAGCAGATTCTGCACCGCGAAATCGGCGGCGGTTTCGGCAAGGCCGATCGTGCGCAGATGGTCAGTCTGTTGATGGCCGACAGTGTTCGCCGCCATGTCCGAAATGACGAGGTCGGGGGCGCTGCCGAGCGCTTCGATCAGCGCGTCGGGCGCCGCATCGTCCATGAAATCCATTTCGAGGATTTCGACGCCCTCGATCGGCTCGCAGTGGAGCAGGTCGATCCCGGCGACACGCGCGCGCGGGTTCGCCTTGCGTACGACCTGCGACCAGCCGCCGGGCGTGATGCCGAGGTCGACGACCGCGCGCGATTTCTTGATGAAGCCGAATTTCTCGTCGAGCTCGATCAGCTTGTACGCGGCGCGCGAGCGATAGCCCTCGGCCTGCGCGCGGCGCACATAGGGATCGTTGAGCTGGCGTTGCAGCCAGCGCGTCGACGAGACGCTGCGCTTGCGCGCGGTTTTGACGCGCACATGGAGACCGCCGCGGCCGCTGCCACCCTTTCCGCCGGCACCGCTCATTTGCGATACTCGCGGCGGGTGACGGGGATGTCGCGGCCCTGCATCGCCAGCGTGCGCAGGATGCCCTCGCGGATGCCGCGGTCGGCGACACCGACACGCACGGCGGGCCACAGGTCGATGATGCTCTCGAGGATCGCGCAGCCCGCGACGACCAGGTCGGCGCGCTCGCGGCCGATGCATGCGATTTCGGCACGATCGGCGATGCTCGCGTCGGCAAGGCGGCGGCTGATGTCGCGCATCGCATCGGATGGGACCACCAGCCCGTCGACCGCGCGCCGGTCGTATCGCGGCAGGTCGAGGAAGACGCTGGCGAGCGTCGTCACGGTGCCGCTGGTGCCGAGCAGGCGCAGCTTCTGACCGGCAAAGCGTTCGGCGCGCCCGGCAAAGGCGGCAAAAGCTTCGCGCGTCACTTCGCGCATATGCGCATAGGCGGCCTGGCGGCCGGCGAGGCTGTCGTCGGGAAGCGGCGCATGTTCGGTCAGCGAGACAACGCCCCACGGCACGCTGATCCAGTCGTGGATCTTGACGTCATGGTCCGACACATCGACGTGCATCAGCTCGGTCGAACCGCCGCCGATGTCAAAGATCAGCGCCGGGCCTTCGCCGGGCTCCATCAGATTGTGGCAGCCGAGCACCGCGAGCCGCGCCTCTTCGGCGGCCGAGATGATGTCGAGGACGATGCCCGTTTCGCGGCGGACACGCTCGGCCAGTTCCTCGCCGTTGCTCGCGCGGCGGCACGCTTCCGTCGCGACCGCGCGCGACAGCGAGACGTGGCGGCGGCGCAGCTTGTCGGCGCAGATCGACAGCGCCGCGACGGTGCGGTCCATCGCCGCGTCGCTGATGCGGCCGCTGCCGTGCAAGCCTTCGCCGAGGCGGACGATGCGCGAAAAAGCGTCGATGACGACGAGCTCGCCATTTTGCGGGCGGGCGATCAAAAGCCGGCAATTGTTGGTGCCAAGGTCGATCGCGGCATAGCTGCGCGGCCGCGTGATCGGCATCGGACGCGATTCGCCACCCGCCTTGTTTCGTCCTTTTACCGCCGGGCCTGGCCGCGGCGGTCGCCCTGATGGCGCTGCCATTTGCCGCATGGCTATCGTAACCTGTTCTGCTCACGCGCCCGCAAGACCGCAGGCGTGCACTTGGCAGCAAACCTAGGCTTTCCCGGCCATTATGGCAAGGCCTCCTCCCCGGCCTGCTGGGCGCAAAGAAAACCCCGCCCGGCGCGGGGCCGGGCGGGGTGGAGGAGGGAAGGAAATTATTGGGGGTCGGGACAGCCCTTAACGGCAGCCGTCATTCCCCTTGTCGATCGCGCGGCCGGCGAGGGCGCCGACAGCGCCGCCGATGATCGTGCCGACCGTGCGGTCGCCGCGGCCGGCGATTTCATGACCGGCAAGGCCGCCTGCAATCGCACCGATCACGGTGCCGCCGGTGCCCTTGTCGCACTGGCGATAGTTGCGGCGGTCACCACGGTAATAGCGGCGATCGTTGCGGTAATCGCGGCGGTCGCGGCGATAGTCGCGGCGGTCATAGCGGTCGTAGCGACGATCGTCGCGGTCGTAGCCGCTGTAATAGCTCGAATAGCCGTCGCGGTCATAATAACCGTTCTGCGCCGCGGCGGGAGCCGCCATGCCCAGCGTCGCGGCGGACATCAGGGCGGCGATCGAGAGGGTCACCATCTTTTTCATTGTCGTTCTCCTTCGTCGTCATTGGCCCGACTGGGCTTTGTCGATGAAACAGGTTTTGCCTGATTCGCATTGAGCGAAGCCTGAACATGGTTGTTGGCTGATGTTCAGCTTTCTGCGGCGAACCGCTTCCCTTTCGCGTATCGCCGCCCTAACCCGCGGCGATGCGCCGCTTGCTCTTCGCTGCCCTGATCTTTCTTGCCGTCGGTCCGGTGCCCGGCACCGTCATGCGCTTTCCCAAGGGCGACATGACCGAAGGCGCCGCCGCGCGTCCGCTGGTTTTCGCGCCCGAGGCTTCGGGTGCGATGCGGTTCGTCCGCGGCTGGCATCTCGTCAGCCCGCACAGCCGGTTCGGCGGCTTTTCGGCGCTCGCGCGGATGGGGCCGGACCGGTTTCAGCTGATCGGCGACAATGGTTATGGAGTGCGCCTGACGCTCGATGCGCGCGGTTCGGTTTCGGATGTCCGGATTCGCGCGCTGCCGACGCCCGACGGCAGGCCGCAACGCAAATCCATGGTCGATGCCGAGGCGATGTTTGTCGCCCCCGAAAGCGGCAAGAGCTGGATCGCGCTCGAGGGGATCAACGAAATCTGGCGACTCGATGCCGGTCTTTCGGCAATCGAGTCGCGACGCAAGCTGCCCGAACCGGCGCGCTGGCCCAGGAATCGCGGGCCTGAGGCGATGACGCGGCTGCCGGACGGCCGGACGGTGGTCTTTCTGGAAGACGCCAACGACGATCCGCGCGGGCGCGAGGCGTTGATCTACACCGGCGATCCGGCCGCGCCCGGTCCCGCGCCGATTCGCTTCTTTTATGATTCGGCGGGGCGCGGGCTGGTCAGCGCTGCCGCGGCGCTGCCCGACGGGCGCATCCTGATCGTGCACCGGCGGCTCGGCTTCGACCCCGTTTTCACGACGATCGTCGCTGTCGTCGACCCCGCGGACATAAAGAAGGACGCTGTCGTGCGATCACGGACGATCGGCCGCGTCCCGGCGGCGCTCGCCGAAAATTATGAAGGCGCGGCGATTTCGGTCGAGCAGGGGCGGACCTGGCTGTGGCTCGTTGCCGACAATAATTTCAATGTCTGGCAACGCAGTCTGCTGCTGCAATTTGAACTGGTGGGCCTGCCGTCGAAAAAGAGGCCGGACAGCAAAAAGGCCGCGCGGTGATCCGGCGGCCTGATTGCTTTTAGCGATTCGAAAGCGCTTAAGCGGCCTTTTCGGCCAGCTTCTTTGCGACTTCCTTCTTCACCTTGCGCGCCGAAGTCGACAGCTGGTCTTCGCCGGCCTTCAGCAGCCAGTTGTCGAGACCGCCATTATGCTCGACCGTGCGCAGGCCGTGGGTCGACACGCGCAGCTTCACACCCTTGCCGAGCGCGTCCGACAGCAACGTCACATTCTGCAGGTTGGGCAGGAAGGTGCGCTTGGTCTTGTTGTTGGCGTGGCTCACATTGTGGCCAACCTGGCGGCCCTTGCCGGTCAGTTCGCAGATGCGCGACATGGTCTTCGTCCTCGTCAAAAAAATTTCGGATCGGCGTCCGGGCACTTCCCGCAAAACGGGGAATACAGGACCGGAGTGAGCCGGGAAAGGCGCGCGCTTATCGGCTTGCAGGAGATTCGTCAAGCGCATAGGCCGCTTTTATGGCCCAGTTTCCGCTCCCCGAACCGATGCGCCGCGCGCTCGATCTCGCCCGCATCGCCGCGGAATGGGGCGAAGTGCCCGTCGGCGCGGTGATCGTCAAGGACGGTGCGATTATCGCCGAGGGCCACAACCGCCCGCGCGAATCGCACGACCCGACCGCGCATGCCGAAATCGTCGCGATTCGCATTGCAGCGTCCAAGCTCGGCAACGAGCGGCTCGACGGCTGCGACCTCTATGTGACGCTCGAGCCGTGCGCGATGTGCGCCGGCGCGATCGCCCACGCGCGAATCGCGCGGCTCTATTATGGCGCCGACGATCCGAAGGGCGGCGCGGTCGTCCACGGTCCGCGCACTTTCGCGCAGCCGACGATCCACCACCGGCCCGAGATTTATGACGGCATCGGCGAAGATGAAGCGGCGGCGCTGCTCAGAGATTTCTTCGTGGCGCGGCGGTAGAAACCTACCGTCGCCCCTGCGAAGGCAGGGGCCGCGAGAGATTCAGCGCTATGCCCACGGCGGCCCCTGCCTTCGCAGGGGCGACGTTATTCCTTCAACATCTCCGCCACCCACTCGGGCACCAGCCGCGTCGCCGGACCCTGCCGCGCCTCGTTGAACCAGTAGCTGCCCTGGCTCGGCTCCATATTGAGCTCGAGCGTCCGCGCGCCCGACGCGCGCGCCTCGCGCACGAAGCCCGCGGCGGGATAGACCGCGCCCGACGTGCCGATTGAAACAAACAGGTCGGCGCGGTTCAGGGCGTGGTAAATGTCCTCCATCCGGTACGGCATCTCGCCGAACCAGACGATGTCGGGGCGCAGGGTGCCGACGATGCCGCACGCGCTGCACGCTGGCCGGTCGAGCAACGGCCCCGTCCACGGCACTCGCGCGTCGCATGCGGTACACCAGGCATTGAGATGCTCGCCGTGCATATGGATCAGCCGTTTCGCGCCTGCGCGCTCGTGCAGGTCGTCGACATTCTGCGTGACGATCAGCAGTTCGCCCGGCCAAGCGGCGTCGAGCCGCGCGAGCGCTTCATGCGCGGCGTTCGGCGCCTTGGTCTGGATCGCCTCGCGCCGCATATCGTAGAAGCGCAGGACAAGGTCGGGATCGCGCGCAAAGGCTTCGGGGGTCGCGACATCCTCGACGCGATGCTGTTCCCAGAGGCCGCCGCTGTCGCGGAAGGTGTCGATGCCGCTTTCGGCCGAAACGCCGGCGCCGGTCAGGATGACGATATTCTGGATGTCACGCATAACTCCTCTCTATCCGCTCGCATCGAGCGAAGTCGAGATGCCCATCGGCATTACGTCATTTTGATGGGTATCTCGACTTCGCTCGACACGAGCGGCTAAAGGGAGCGGCAATTTAGGGGACGGCATATGACCAGCATCGGCATTATCGGCAGCGAAGGGCGGATGGGCGTCGCGCTCGCCGCCGCGATCTCCGAAGCGGGGCAGCGCAGTTGTGGCGTCGACCGGGGCGGCAATGTTCTGAGGCTCGCCAGCGACGCCGACGTTCTTGTCGATTTCTCGTCACCCGCGGCGCTCGAGGCGACGCTCGACGCCTGCGTTGCGGCAAAAACGCCGATCGTCATCGGGACGACGGGGCTCGAGGAACGCCATCATTATCTGATCGACGATGCCGCAAAGGATATCGCGGTGCTCCAGACCGGCAACACCTCGCTCGGCGTCACGCTGCTCGCGCATCTGGTGCGCGAGGCCGCGACGCGGCTCGGCGCCGACTGGGATATCGAGGTGGTCGAGATGCACCACCGGATGAAGGTCGACGCACCGAGCGGCACCGCGCTGCTGCTCGGGCAGGCGGCGGCGCAAGGGCGCGGGATCAATCTCGACACCTGCTCCGAACGCGGCCGCGACGGGCTTACGGGCGCGCGCGGTCATGGCAAGATCGGCTTCGCGTCCTTGCGCGGCGGGACGGTTGCGGGCGACCATGACGTGATCTTCGCGGGCCCCGAGGAGATGATCACCCTCTCGCACCGCGCCGAAAACCGCATGATCTTCGCGCGCGGCGCGGTGCGCGCGGCGCTGTGGCTGCTCCAGCAGAAGCCCGACCGCTACACGATGCCGCAGGTGCTCGGGCTTAACTGATCCGATGAAAAAGGCCGATATCTTCGAATTCTACCGGCGGCTCGCCGAACTCAACCCGAGCCCCGAGACCGAGCTGGAGTTCGGCAACACCTATCAGCTGCTCGTCGCGGTTGTGCTGTCGGCGCAGGCGACCGACGTCGGGGTGAACAAGGCGACGCGGCGGCTCTTTCAGGAGGTAAAGACCCCGCAGCAAATGATCGACCTCGGCGAAGAGGGGCTGAAGCAGCACATCAAGACGATCGGACTGTTCAACGGCAAGGCGAAGAATGTCATCGCACTCAGCGAAATCCTCGTCCGCGAGTTTCACGGCGAGGTGCCTGCCGACCGCGACACGCTCGTCGAACTGCCCGGGGTCGGGCGCAAGACCGCCAATGTCGTGATGAACTGCGCCTTCGGCGCCGAAACCTTCGCGGTCGACACGCATATCTTCCGCGTCGGCAATCGCACCGGGCTCGCACCCGGCAAGACCGTGCTCGCGGTCGAAAAACAGCTCGAAAAGAATACCCCCGCACCGTTCCGCGTCGGCGCGCATCACTGGCTGATCCTCCACGGCCGCTATATCTGCAAGGCGCGCACCCCTGAGTGCTGGCGCTGCCCGGTCGTCGACCTCTGCCGCTACAAGCCGAAGACGCCGGCACCGAAGGCGAAGAAGGCGGCATAGGAATCGTCGTCCCGGCGAAAGCTGGGACCGCTGCCGCCCGGCCACCACGATAGCGATCCCAGCTTGCGCTGGGATGACAGCTGGTTAGGGTCCGTTTCCATGCGCAACCTTACCGCTCCGCTCGCCCTCGCCGCCGCCTTGCTCGCCGCCGCGCCCGTCCACGCCAAGCCCGCCGATACCGAGGCGGCGAAAAAGATACTGAAGGACAGCGTTGCGATTCCGACGGTCGAGGGGCGTGGGCAGGTGCCGAAGCTCGCCGCCTATTATGCGAGCGTGCTGAAAGCCGCGGGCTATGCCGACAGCGATATCGAGATCACGCCGATCGGCGAAACCGCGACCTTCGCCGCGACGCTGCACGGTACGACGAAGCAAAAGCCGATCGTGCTGCTGGGCCATATGGACGTCGTCGAGGCCGATCCCAAGGACTGGACGCGCGACCCCTTCGTGCCGGTCGAGGAAGAGGGCTATATTTTCGGGCGCGGGTCGGAGGACAATAAGTTCGACGTCTCGATGATGGTCGCGACGATGGCGCAGCTCAAGAAGGACGGCTTCAAGCCGAAGCGATCGATCATCCTGCTGCTCTCGGGCGACGAGGAAACCTCGATGACCACGACGCGCGCGCTCGCAGCGAAGTATAAGGGTGCCGAATTCGCGCTCAACGGCGACGGCGGTGGCGGAACGATCGGCGAGGACGGCAAACCCAAATATTATGGCCTGCAGGCGGGCGAGAAGACCTATGCCGACTTCACGCTCGAAGTCACCAACCCGGGCGGCCACAGCTCGCGCCCGTCGGGCAGCAATGCGATCGTCCAGCTGTCGACCGCGCTCGCCAAGGTGGGCGCCTATCGCTTCACGCCGCAGCAGAATGAGCTGACCAAGGTCGGCATGCCGATCGTCGCCGACCAGGTCGGCGGCGATATCGGCGCGGCGCTGAAAGCCTTTGCCGCGAACCCGTCGGACGCGAAAGCCATTGCTGCGATCCGCGCCGACCCCGAATATATCGGCCAGATCGGCACCACCTGCGTGCCGACGCTGGTCAAGGGCGGGCATGCCGAGAATGCGCTGCCGCAGCGTGCGACCGCGAACATCAACTGCCGCATCTTCCCCGGCGTGCCGGTCGAAACGGTGCGCGCCGAGCTCGAAAAGGCGATCGCCGATCCGGCGATCAAGGTGAAGACCGATCCCGACGCGAGCGCGAGCGATGCCTCGCCGCTGCGCCCCGACGTCGTCGCGGCGGTGACGAAGGCGGTGCATGCGCGCGCGCCGGGCCTGCCGATCATCCCGTCGATGAGCGCGGGCGCCACCGACAGCTATCATTTCCGCATCCAGGGCGTGCCGAGCTATGGCGTCGCGGGACTATTTTCAAAGGCGAGCGACAGCTACGCGCACGGCCTCAACGAGCGCGTGCCCGTCGATGCGATCGCCCCCGCGCTCGCGCACTGGGACAGCCTGCTGCGAGACCTGTCGAAATAAGGGTCAGACGAGCGCGAAGACCGCGCGCTCGACCATCGCGACTGCCGCCTCGGCGCCGAAACTTTCGGCGTCGAGCGACAGCTCGAGCCACAGCCCGTCGACCATCGCGGTCAGCATGATCGCCAGCCGCTCGGCATCGGCCGCGCCGCACGCGACCAATAATTCGCCGAGCCGGGCGCGATAGCCGGCGTAACTTTCCGCGTGGATCGCCGCCATGCGCGCGTCGCTGCGCGCGAGCGCCCAAAAGGCGGTCCATGCGCCGAGCAGTTCGGGATCGGTCACCGGCGGACGGAAGCTGGCGGTGAGGTAAGCGGTCAGCCGCGCGCGCGGATCGCTGCCCGCCTGCACCATCGCGGCGGCGAAAATCGCGTCCATGCGGTCGCTCGTCGCTTGATAGGTCGCCGCGACCAGATCGTCGATGCCGCCGAAATAGTGGCGCAGCAGCCCCGGCGACACGCCCGCCTTCGCGCAGATCGCGCGGACGTTGGTTCCCGCCAGCCCATGCTCGGCAAGGCACGCCGCGGTCGCCTCGATCAGGTCCGCCCGGCGGGCATCGGCGCTTTCGCGCGTAAAGGCTTGGCGAACGGCGGTCATATTGTTATACATATGTACAACAAGGAACGAGATATGGCAACTGCACCCCTTCGCGATTCGAATCTCGACCCGCTCGATGGCTGGTCGCTGCCCGCCTGGACCTATAGCGATCCTGATTTCTATGCCGCTGAAATGGAACGGATCTTCCGTCCGAGCTGGCAGGTCGTCTGCCACAATAGCGACATCCCGAACGTCGGCGACTGGCACAGCATCGACTATTGCGGCGAGAGCGTGATTCTGGTGCGCGGCACCGACCGCAATGTACGCGCCTTCACCAATGTCTGCCGCCATCGTGGCTCGCGCCTTGTCGACGGCGCGGTGGGTTGCGCGAAGAAGCTCGTCTGCCCCTATCACGCGTGGACGTACGAACTCGACGGCCGGCTGACCGGGGTGCCCGATTCGGCGAGCTATCCGACGCTCGACAAGGGCAAGGCGGGGCTCGTCCCCGTCGGACTCGAACAATGGCGCGGCTTCTGGTTCGTGCGGCTCGAGGATGACGGCGGCCCGTCGGTTGCGTCGATGATGGCGCCCTATGAAGCGCAGGTCGCGCCCTACCGCTTCGAGGAACTCGGCGCGCTCGGCCGCGTCACGCTGCGCCCGCGCGACGTGAACTGGAAGAATGTCGGCGACAATTATTCGGACGGGCTCCATATCCCCGTCGCGCACCCCGGCCTCACCCGCCTGTTCGGCAAAAGCTATGGCGTTGAGGCCGAGGATAATGTTGACCGCATGTGGGGCGACCTGATCGACCGGCCGTCGGTGAACTGGTCCGAGCGCATGTATCAGCGATTGTTGCCGCCGGTCCCGCATCTACCCGAGGCCAACCAGCGCCACTGGCTCTATTTCAAGCTCTGGCCGAACGTCGCCTTCGACATCTATCCCGACCAGGTCGATTTCATGCAGTGGCTGCCAACCGGGCCGACGACGTGCCTGATCCGCGAGATCTCTTACGTGCTCCCCGATGAGCGCCGCGAGATGAAGGCTGCGCGCTATTTGAACTGGCGCATCAACCGTCAGGTCAACGCCGAGGACACCGAACTGATCACGCGCGTCCAGCAGGGGATGGCGTCGAAAAGCTTCACGATGGGACCGCTCAGCGACAAGGAGGTCTGCCTCAAGCATTTCTGTTCGCGAATGCGCGAGCTCATCCCCGAAGCGCGGTTGGAGCGAGCCCCGCCGCCGGGTTGGAGTCGGGCATGACAATAATATCCCCGTTCGCATCGAGCGAAGTCGAGATGCCCATCGGGAGCGCACGGCCTCGCGGTGTCTCGACTTCGCTCGACACGAACGGAGATTGTTATGGCTGAGGTTCACCCTGTCATCATCGTTGGCGGCGGTCCCGCCGGCATGGTCGCGGGCCTGCTCTTCGCGCGCGCCGGCGTGCCCGTCACTGTGCTCGAAAAACACGCAGACTTTCTCCGCGATTTCCGCGGCGACACGGTGCATCCCTCGACGCTCGAACTGTTCCACGAGATCGGGCTGCTCGAAGAGCTGCTCAAGGAACCGCACGCCGCGATCGACACGATGACGCTCAACCTGCTCGGCGGGCATTATACGATCGCGACGATGAAGCATCTGCCCGTCGCGGCGCGCTTCGTCGCGATGATGCCGCAATGGGATCTGCTCGATTTCATTGCGGGGCAAGGCCGGAAATATCCGACCTTCGATCTGCGCATGTCGACCGAGGCGACTGGGCTCACCTGTGACGCAAACGGCCGCGTCAGCGGCGTGACGCTGGCGAGTGGCGAGACCTTGCCCGCGCGGCTCGTCATCGCCGCCGACGGCCGCCGCTCGGTGCTGCGCGACGCCGCGCAATTGCCGCTCGAAGATCTGGGCGCGCCGATGGACGTGCTGTGGTTCCGCATCCCCGTTCCCGCAGGCATGGACATGTCCGAAGTCGCGCTCGGCACGATCGACAAGGGCGGCATGGTCGTCGCCATCCCGCGCGGCGATTATTGGCAATGCGCGCAGATCATCGAAAAAGGCGGTTTCGCGCCGATCGAGGCGCGCGGGATCGCGGCCTTTCGCGACAAGATCGTTTCAATCGCTCCCGGTCTCGCCGCCGGGATCGACGCGATCCAGAGCTTCGAAGATGTGAAATTGCTCACCGTCGCGCTCGACCGGCTGACGCGCTGGTCGCGCCCCGGCCTGCTCGCGATCGGCGATGCCGCGCACGCGATGTCGCCTGTCGGCGGGGTCGGTATCAACCTCGCGGTGCAGGATGCGGTCGCGACCGCGAATATCCTCGCCGCGCCGCTTGCGGCGGGCGCCGACCCCGATCCGTTGCTCGCCAAGGTGCAGGACCGCCGCTGGACGCCGACGACGCGCATGCAGGCGATTCAGCGTTTCGCGCACCAGCGCGTCATCGAACCGATGCTGCGCGGCGAAATAACGCGCGTGCCCTTGGCCGTTCGCCTGCTCGATTCCATCCCGCTGCTGCGCCGCATCCCCGGCCGCGTCCTCGGCCTCGGCTTCGGCCGCCAGCATGTCCAATCCCCGCTTGCGAAAGAGTTTCAATGACCAAAGCCTATGACGCCCTGATTATCGGCGCCGGCCACAACGGCCTCGTCTGCGCCTTCTATCTCGCCAAGGCGGGGCTGAAGGTGCGCATCGTCGAGGCGCGCGACGTGGTCGGCGGCGCCGCGGTGACCGAGGAGTTCGCGCCGGGGTTCCGCAATTCGGTCGCGAGCTACACGGTCAGCCTGCTTCAGCCTAAGGTCATCGCCGACATGAAGCTGGCCGATCATGGCTACCGCGTGATCGAGCGGCCGATCAGCAATTTCCTGCCGCAGGAAGATGGCGGCTATCTGAAACTCGGCGGCGGGCTCGAACGCACGCAAAAGGAATTTGCGCGCTTCTCGGCGCACGACGCCGCGCGCCTCCCCGAATATTACGACATGCTCGAGGGCGTGGCCGATGTGCTGCGCGACCTCGCATTGAAATCGCCGCCAAATGTCGGCGACGGCTTCAAGACGTTGCTCGACGCCGCGCGGCAGGGGCGCGGCCTCACCAAACTCAGCCTGTCGCAGCAGCGCGACGTGCTCGAACTCTTCACCAAGTCGGCGCGCACCTTCCTCGACAGCTGGTTCGAAAGCGAAGCCGTCAAGGCGGCTTTCGGTTTCGATGCGGTCGTCGGCAACTATGCCAGCCCCGATACGCCGGGCAGCGCCTATGTTCTCCTCCATCACGTCTTCGGCGAGGTGAACGGCAAGAAGGGCGCGTGGGGCCACAGCGTCGGCGGCATGGGCGCGATCACCCAGATGATGGCGAAGGTGTGCACCCAGCTCGGCGTCGAGATCAGCCTCGAAGCGCCCGTCGCGCGCGTATTGGTCGATGGAAACAAGGCCGTCGGGGTCAAGCTGGCCAGCGGCGAGGAGATCGCCGCGGCGCGCGTCATCGCCAATGTCGGGCCCAAGCTGCTTTACGAACGGATGTTCGACGAGGGCGATATCGCGCCCGAGTTCCGGCGCCGGATCAAGGCGTTCAAGGCGGGCAGCGGCACCTTCCGCATGAATGTCGCGCTCAGCGAACTGCCGCGCTTCACCTGTCTTCCCGAACCGGGCGAGCATCATCAGTCGGGGATCATTCTCGCCCCGACGCTCGACTATATGGACCGCGCCTTCCTCGACGCGAAGCAGTACGGCTGGTCGAAGAAACCGATCGTCGAAATGCTCATCCCGTCGACCGTCGACGACAGCCTTGCGCCGCCGGGGCAGCATGTCGCGAGCCTCTTCTGCCAGCAATTCGCGCCCGAACTTCCAGACGGGCGCGACTGGGATGCCGAAGAGGGGAAGGCCGCCGATACGATCATCGACACGGTCGAAGCCCATGCCCCCGGCTTCCGCGCCTCGATCGTCGGGCGCCAGATCCTCAGCCCCAAGGGGCTCGAGCGCAAATTCGGGCTCGTCGGCGGCGACATCATGCACGGCAATATGAGCCTCGACCAGCTATGGTCGGCGCGCCCCGTGCTCGGCAACGGCGCCTATCGCGGGCCGGTGAAGGGCCTTTATATGTGCGGCGCGGGCACGCATCCCGGCGGCGGGGTCACCGGCGCGCCGGGGCATAATGCGGCGCAGGTGATCCTACGCGACCGGGGTTTCTTCGCTCCCCGATGGCGTTGAGGCTGGCGCCGATCCGCGCGTCCACCAATAGAGCGGCAGCCCCGCGACCATCAGGATCAGGCTCATCGCGCTGACGTTCAGCCCGGCGCCCCACAGCGTCCAGACCGAATAGGCGAGGCCGATGAGCGCGACCGGTATCGCCACGCGCAGGCGCAGCGCGGCGGCGGCGCAGGAGAGGTAGAGCCAGAGCGTCACCGAGGTCGACAGGATGGCCATGAAGGTGAACATCTCCGCGGTCGATTTGTTGCTGTTCAGGACAACGCACGCGGTCGCGAGGCCGCTCGCGATCAGCAGCGCGGCAACGGGCGTGCCGTGGCGGTTGGTGCGCGCGAACCATGCGGGAAACAGCCCCTGGCGCGCGAGCGTTGCCGGCAGTTCGGCCTGGATCAGTGTGAAGCCGTTCAATGCCCCGATCGCGCTGATCGCGGCAAAGGCGGCGATGAACAGCGCCGGACCGTGCCCCCAATAGGTTTCGGCGAACAGGGCGAACGGCGCGTCGGACGTCGCGACCTTGTCCGCCGGCAGCATCAGCGCGACCGCCGAACAGACGATCAGGTAGAGGATGCCCGTCGCCAGCGTGCCGATGATCGTCGCGCGCGGGATGGTGACGACCGGATCCTTGACCTTGTCGGTCGCGACGCTTGCCGATTCGAAGCCGAGCAGCGCCCATAATGTGAGGATCGCCGATCCGCTGACCGCCGTCAGCGAAAGCCCCTCGGCAGGGAAGGGCGTCGTGACGACGGGGGTCTCGCTGCCGAATGCGATCGGTATCAGGACGATTACGGTCAGCAGCGGGATCAGTTTGATGAGCAGGGTCACGATCTGGAAACGACCCGCCGCGCGCGCGCCGCGCCAGTTGATCGCGGTGACGATCCAGATCAGCGCGAGCGTCGAGAGCGCCATATGGTCGCCGAGCGCTGGCGCGAAGAGGCTGAGAAAGCTGACCGCGGCGACCGCGAGCGTCACATTGGCGGTCCACACCGACACCCAATAGGCCCAGCCGATCATGAAGCTGGGAATGCGCCCGAAGGCGAGCTGGACGAAGGCGGTCGGCCCGCTCGCCTGCGGAAAGGCGACGGTCAGCCGCGCCAAAACCACCGCGAGCGCAAGCGCGCCCGCGATCGTGATGACCCACCCTGCGACGCCGTTCCACCCGAACGGGGCAAGGCTGGCGGGGAGGAGGAACACCCCCGATCCGATCATATTGCCCATGACGAGCGCGACGCACATTGCAAGGCCGAGCTTTTGGGCCGGCCTGACGCCTGCGGTCATCTCTTCTGCCATGCGAAGCTGGTTCCCATCCTCTATCCCCGATCGCGATCGACCCGGGTGCCGATACCGTCCGATCGGGGTCTGTTCGTCCATCCCCCGCGTGGGGGATAGAGCCGAGGGGCGGCGCGATGCGCGTTGCGCGTTTGCGCCGTCCCCTCAATGGGCCGCTCAGAAGTCCTTGCTCACCTTGATGCCGATCAGGCGTGGGCGGATGACATTGTCATAGAAGACCCCGCCGCCCGGGGTCAGGCCATCGCCGTCGCCGCACACCGTCTCGCCGCACTGGACCGCGCTGTTGATCACGCCGCGGCTGTCGAACAGGTTCGTTGCGAACAGTTCGGCATCCCAGCCCTCGCCCTTCACCCCGATGCTGAAATCGGCGGTCGTATAGGCTTTGAAATTGCCGACGATGTCATTTTCAAGCGTGCGAAGGTCGGACCGCCTTTTGCCGATATGGTTGACCGCGAACTGGACGTGGCCGTCGAGGCCGCTGATCGGGAATTCATAGCGCGCGACGGCATTGCCCTTGAACTTCGCGGTGACCGGAAGGCGCGATCCCGACGGCGCGAGCAGGCTGTTGTCCGTTGTCGTGCAATCGAAATCGGCATTGGCGATGGCGCAGAAATCGCGGCGGATCGTCGCGTCGTTATAGCTGGCGCCCATCCCGAGCGAGAAGCCGCCCGAACGATAGCTGACGTCGGCTTCGACCCCGCGGATCCGCGCGATGCCCGCGTTGCGCACTTCGCTCAGCCCGTTGGCGCCGAGGAAGGACAGCTGGATATTTTTCCAATCCTGCTGATACACCGCGCCGTTGAACCGAACCGGACCGAAGCTGGTCTTCCACCCGAGCTCGTAATTGTCGAGCGTGTCCGAACCATAGGGCGGCAGCGAGCCGCGCCGGTTGATGCCGCCGGGACGGAAGCCGCGCGACCAGGTCGCATAGACCATCACATCGTCGGTGAACTTGTACGTCAGGTTCAGCTTGTGGATGAAGTCGGTTTTCTTCGTCCGTTTGTCGAGGTTGGTACACGGCGATCCGTCGACAACCGCCGGTCCCTGGCACGCATAGACCGGATTGCTGCTGTAGCCGGGGTTGCTGTAGCCGAAGAAGCCGACGAGGCTGTTATCGAACTTGTACAGGCGGCCGCCGCCGGTCAGCGTCAATTTGTCGGTGATATCGAAGCTGAGCTCGCCGAACGCGGCATAGTCGCGGTCGACGCGCAGCTGCTTGGTCAGCCAGATATTATCGACGGTGCCGGGGACCTGCAGATCGTCGGACAGGTTGTCGATGATATAATGCTGCTCGATATTGTGCGACTGGCGCTGATAGAACAGCCCGCCGATGAAGCGGATGCGCGCGTCGGCGGGCGAGGCGACGCGGATTTCGCCGAAGTTGCGGCGATAGCGGTCGATGCCCTGAATATATTGGTTCGGGCTGATCTGGTCCCCGGCATTGTCGTAAAGATAGACCGCCGATCCAAAGAGCGCGTCGTAGAAATAGGCATAATCCGAATAGTCGCTGTCGGTCAGCGTCTTGCGGCGCAGATGCCCGCCGGTGACGGTCAGGTCCCAATTGCCGATCTTGCCCTCGATCGTGAGCGCGGCCTGGATCCATTTATCGTCGCTGCGTTCGGGATTATATTGCACCGTCTGCAGGCTGCGCGTTACCGCCGACGAGCGTTCCTGCGCGAAGCTGCCATTCGCTTTCTGGATCTGGCCCATCAGCGTCGGGCGGATCGTCCAGTCGTCGTCGAGTTCGATGCCGAGCGCGAGGCGCGCGCCATAGGTGTCGACGGTGTTATAGTCCTTTTCGACCAGATCGGCGTTGTTCTGCGTGATGTCGTCGCCGGGAAGGTTGATGACCGTGTCATTCTCGCCGTCGCCATCGGTGTCGGTGTTCTGGCTGATCGGATAGACGCGGGTCCCCGCGATATTGTCGATATAGCCCGCGTCGTGGCGATACCAGCCGACGAGGCGCAGCGCCGCGCGATCGCTGATCCGGGCGTTGATGAAGCCCTCGGCAACGCCGCCGATGCCGCCGCGCGTCACGCTGTTGAGTTCGAGGCCCACCGAGCCATAGGTGCCGCTGGTGTCGGGCTTGTTGGTGACGAGCTTGATCGTGCCCGCCATCGAGCTCGCGCCATAGAGCGTGCCCTGCGGCCCCGCGAGCGCCTCGACGCGCGCGAGGTCATAGGCATGGATGTCGAGCGCGCCCTGGATGGTCGTGATCGGCATTTCGTCGAGATACGTGCCAACGGTCGGCAGCGAGGTCGAGTGATTGGCGTTCTCGCCCGACGCGACGCCGCGGAAATAGACCTGGCTGAACCCCGGCGCGAGCGTCTGGATCGTCACCGACGGCAGGAATTTGACGACGTCCTGGAATTCCTTGACCTGCAGCTCGTCGAGCCGCTCGGTCCCGATCGCAGTGATCGCGAGCGGCACATCCTGCAGATTTTCTTCGCGCTTCGACGCGGTGACGACGATATCGCGGTCGTCGTTGGTGTTGGTTTGCTGGGCCAGCGCGGTTCCCGATGTGCACAGGATCGTGCTGCCGAGCAGGAACGCGCCGCTTTTGGTCAATACTGCCGATAGTTTCCGCATGGAATCCCCCTCACATGACAGCCATGTGACGGAGCATGACGCAGCGCCGCGCAAGCGCAAGCATTGTTGGCGGCGTGCCGCGGTCGTTGGTCGAAAATGTCGTCGGCTGTTGCCGAAAGGCAACGTTTTGTCGCGTGGGCCTAGCCGAAATCGGCGGGAATAGCGGGATAGGCGCCCAGCAGGGGGCCGAGCGCCTGCTTCAGCGGATCGAGCCATTTTTCATAGGGTTGCCATTGCCCGACGCCGTCGCGATTGATCGGTTTGCGCACCTGTTCGCTCGACGCCGTGCGCACCGCGCGCGCATTGGAGTGGAACGCCATGCAGGCGGCTTCGAAGGGCTGGTCCAGAAAGGCGAGCATCGCGCGCACTTCGGCCTCGGGGTCATCGAGCAGCGCTTCGTGGATCACGCGGTGGACGCGGCCGGGCTGGACCGCGTCGATATGCGCCATCAGGCGGACATAATCGCGATAATAGCCGCCGACGTCGGCGAGGCCGTAACTGAACGCCTGCCCCTTCGCATAATGCTGGCGGAAGTTCGAAAAACAGCAGTCGAGCGGATGCCGCCGCGCGTCGATGATCTTCGCATTCGGCAGGATCAGCCGGATGAAGGCGGTGTAGAGCCAGTTGTTCGGCAGCTTGTCGATATAGAAGGGCTTGTCGGTCTTGCGCTGCACCGCGGTGCGCTGGAGGAAGGCGGCGCCCAGCTCAGCGAGCCGTTCGCGCGGCGTCTCGGCCAGCGCCTCGATCCAGCGGCGGCCGTCGTCATACGCCTCGCGGCCGAGGCCGAGCGCGAGCGCGGGGATGTCGGGCAGTTCCATCGTGCCTTCGATCGCCGAATGGCAGCTAAGGATCTGTTCGATCAGCGTCGATCCGGCGCGCGGCATGCCGAGGATGAAGATCGGGTCGGGCGCCGGATCGCCCGCGTCGGCACGCGCGGCGAAGAATTCGGGGGTGCAGGCGGCGATGATCGCGTCGACCGCCGCGCTCGTTTCGGCGGCGCGATAGCCGAGCTGGCCCGACCGGATCGCATTGCCCGCGGCATAATGGCGAAACGCGGGCTCATGTTCGGCGGCATCGTCATACGCCTTGCCGAGCGCGAAATGCAGGTGCAGCCGGTCGTCGGCGCGCGCATCGCTGTCGGGTTCGGCCGCAAGGAGGGCCGCTTCCATCGCGGCGCGGTCCTCCGCGTCAAAGCGGATCGTCTTGAGGTTCGCGAGGCTCCACCAGATTTCGCCGAGACCCGGATCGGCGGCGAGCGCGCGGCGATAGGCGGCGATGCTGTCGTCCTGCCGCCCCACGGTCTTGAGCATATGGCCATAGCTCATCCACAGCTTGGCATGATCGGGAAAACGGCGCGTCAGCTCTTCATAAAGCGCGAGCGCCTCGTCATAGCCGCCGATGCGGCCAAGCGCTGCGGCGCGCAAATTCGCGTGCGCGGGGTTGTCGGGATCGTCGCCGAGCACCGCATCGAGCGTCTCGGCGGCGTCGGCGAAGCGGTTCTGCTTGTAATAGACGGTCGCGAGATTGGCGCGCGCGGCGCCGAAACCGGGCGCAAGCTGCAGCGCGCGCGACAGCAATTTTTCGGCGTCCTCATAACGTCCGATCCGGCCCGCGACCTCGGCGAGCATGCGGATCGCCGCGACATCGGTCGCATCTTCGCGCAGCCGCTGGCGCAGCGCCCCCTCGGCATCGGGCAGCCGGTCCTCGGCGAGCGCGAGCGCGGCGTCGACCATCGCTTCATCGTGGATCGTTACGCCGACGGCGGCGAGCGACGCCGCCTGCGCTTCGGTTTCGCGGTCCAGCGCGCGCAACGCATGCGCGGCAAGCCGGTGCGCCGCCGCCGATGTCGGGACCGCCTCGATAATTGCCTGCGCCTGCGCCAGCGCGGCGCCGGGCTCGCCGCTCAGCAGGCGGCGGGCGTTGGCGAGCGCTTCATCGTGCGAGACGGTCGCGGTCATCGCGAAAATTTCGTCATTCCCGCGAAGGCGGGAATCCCGCTCTGCGGCCGGGCACCCTTCACCGAAGCTCGATTGCGAAACGACAGGAAGAAGCGGGATTCCCGCCTGCGCGGGAATGACGAGGAGGGAAATTCCGGCACCTTGTCGATCATTTCCCCCTCGATCTCCCTCAGCTTTTCGCCGCGCGGGCTTTCGCGACGGCCTGCTTCAACGCGTCGTAGCCGATCTGCCCCTGGAACAGCTGGTTGCCGACGATCCAGGTCGGGGTGGCGTTGAGCTGCAACTGGGTCGCGATCGCGAGGTTGCTGTCGAGTTCGCGCTGGAACAGCGCCTCGTTCGCGGTCGCATCGGCGGTGCCGTCGGTGACGACGCCGACCTTTTCGGCGGCCGCGGCGATCGCCGCCTTGTCGAGCGAGCCCGCCGCGAACATCGCGTGGTGGAAGGCGTCATATTTGCCCTGCCGCGCCGCGGCGAGCGCCATGATCGCGGCGTCGCGGCTTTGCGGCGCGATGATCGGCAGTTCGCGGAACACGACCTTCAGCCTTTTGTCCTCGCGGATCAGCCGGTCGACGTCGGGCACGCTCGCGCGGCAGAAACCGCACGCATAATCGGTGAACACCACCAGCGTCACATCGCCGTCGGCGTTGCCCGCCCACGCCCCGGCATAGGGTTTTTCGAGCGCGGGGCGGATCGCGTCGATCGCCTTGGCGATTTCGCCATTGCGCTGCGCTTCGAGCGCCGCGGGAATGATCTGCGGGTTCGCCTTGATATAATCGGCGACGATCGTTTCGACCTCGCTCTTGCTCATCCCGCCGCCGAAGCGGCCGCCGAGCCAGAAGACGATGGCGAGGAGCAATATGCCGCCAAGCGCCAAACCCCATGTGCGCGTTGAAACGCCGTCCATTCCCGTCCCCTTCACCTGCGGCAAGCCCTGCGCCGGCATCGCCTTGGCATTCGCGGTCTTTTTCATTGGCGGCGCAATCGGCGAGCGATCGTCGCCTTCCATCGCGCTCGCCGCCGGTGCGGGCTTCGCGACAGCCGGAATCGCGGCGTCGCCGGCGAACAGCGGCAAGTCGGGCGCGGCAGGTGCGTTCGCCTGCGCGGCAGCGGCTTCCTCGCGCGCGAGCAATTGTTCGAGCCCCGAGGGCGGCGGCGCCAGCTCCTCGCGCGGCGCGGGGCGGAGCTTGCTTGCGGCATCGCCGATGCCGTCGCGAAGACTTTCGCCACTCGCCTTGGCGATGTCGACAACGCCCGCCTTGGTCTTGCCCGCGACTTCGCCGAGTCCGCGCCCGGCCTCGCTCGATAGCTTCCGGGCCTTGTCGCCGAGCGCCATCTTCTCCCACGCCTCGCCGCTCGCCTTGGCGGCGGCGCGGCCGGCCTGCGCCGATCCGCGCCCGGCCGCGCGCGCGGCGCGCGCGGTCAGCGCACCCGTCTTTGCCGCGAGTGCGCGTGAGCGGCGCGGAATTTCCATCGCTTCGACGCGCGCCGGAATGTCGGCGCGGTCGCCGACACGGATCGTCCAGTCGGCAAAGGCTTCGGCGCCGCTCTGGATACGGTCCCACAGGTTCGCCGCGCCGGCCTTGATCGCCTCGGGCTTCACCAGCGGATCGCGCGGCTTTTCGGGGGCGCTGTATCGCGCAAGGTCGATGCCGACCGGGGGTTCGTCCTTCGGCTTCGCTAATCCTTCGCCCGGCGCCGGCGCACCGCCTGTCGGCGTCGGCGCGGGGTCGCGCAGCCATGGCTGGTAATAATCGTCTTTTTTATCAGTCACTTATCGCCCTCGAGCATCACGGAAATGCGACGCGTCGCCCCTGTCTTCACCCGAAACTAACGCCGTTTGCGCTCGCGTTCCACCTCGGCGCGAGCCACCAACGAAATATCCTGTGCACGGATCCAGTCGGGCGAGCCTTGGGGCAAACCCTGCATCGCCATTTCGGCATTACGCAGCGCAAGCCCCGACTGTCCACCCTCAAGACTGTAGCGTTCGGCCGAGGCGAGCGCCGCGCGCGCCTGATCGCCCTTGTTCGCATAGACGATTCCGAGCTGATACCAGGCGAACGGGTTCTGATTGTCGAGCGCGACCGCGGTTTTCAGCACCTCTTCGGCTTCGGCATAATTCGCCGGATCCTCGGTCGCGATCAGTGCATGGCCCAGCGTCGCGCTGATCAACGGCTGCGACCGCGACAGGCTGACCGCCTTGCGCAGCGCCGGGATCGCTTCCTTGGGCCGGCCCGATTCGAGCAGCACCTGGCCCTCAAGCTCGAGGAAATAGGGATCGCTCGGGTTGCTCGCGAGCAGACCCTCGACTTCGGTCAGCGCCTTTTGCGGATAGGCGCTTTTGTGCCACGCATAGGCGCGGGCATAGCGCGCCGGAATGCTGCTGTTGCTTTCGGGGAATTTGCGCAGCGTCCGCTCGGGCTCGGCCATATAGCCCGACAGCTTCGCCTTGATGCGCTGGAAGCGCGCCTCGATTTTCGGGTCGGCGGGCTTTTCCCATGCCGGATCGATGACATAGACTTCGCGCAGCGTCTGGATGCGGTCGCCCGACATCGGGTGCGTGCGGCCGTAAGCCTGATCATCGTCCTGCTTGACCCCATAGCGGAATTCGAGATTCTGCAGTTTCTTGAAAAAGGCGAGGCTGCCGCGGCCGCTGATCCCGGCCTTCGACAGATATTGCGCGCCCGCGGCGTCGGCGGTCGATTCCTGGACGCGGCTGAACGCGAGGAACTTGCCGAGCGCGGCCTGCTGGCCCGCCATCATGACGCCCATGCCCGCCTCGCCCGCGCCCGCCGCGATCGCCGCGGCGCCGAGCAACAGGCTGAGCAGCGAGATACCCGTCGCGGTCTTGGCGCCTTCGTTGACCCGGATCGCGTGGCCGCCCATCACATGGCCGAGTTCGTGCGCGAGCACGCCCTGCACCTCTTCGGCGCTGTCGGCGGCCTCGATCAGCCCGCTGAAGACATAGATGTCCTGACTGCCGGCGACAAAGGCGTTGATGCTGCGGTCGCCGAGCAGGTGCACACGCACCTGTCCGGGCCTGAGCCCCGCGGCGACGAGCAGCGGGTCCATCATGTCCTGGAACAAAGCTTCGGTTTCGGCGTCGCGCAGGATCGACTGCGCCGCTGCCGGGCGCAGCGCGATGGCGCACATCGCAAGCAATGTCAGCGCGATACGGAAAATGGAGCGCAGCTTTTGCGCCCCGAACGCGGGCTGCGGCGGGAGAGCGGTCATCCCCGCCTCTCTTGCGCCGCGCGCCTGAACCCCGAGTGAAGCCATGCGGGCTTATTGGGGATCAGTGCGCGCGGACGCAAGGTCAGCTTGCAATTTCTACGACGGGTGGCCGCGCGTTTGAGAATCAGGAGCGGTCTGCGAAGTCCGCGTGCCCCCGCGAAGGCGGGGGCCCATCACCGGTGGGTGCTATTTCGAGCCATCAGGAGATGGGTCCCCGCCTTCGCGGGGACACACGGCATCTTACTCAGTGCTGGGCATCAATTGCCAAACGTACGCTGCCACCAGCCGCGGCGCGGTTCGCCGTCGGGGCCTTCGCCCTCGCCGTCGGCATCGGCCGCAACCGGTTCGGCTTCGCCGGCGGTCGCGGGCTGCGCTGCCGCCTCGGCGGCGACGGCCTTTTTCGCGCGGCTCGCACGCTTCTTGGGTGCGGGCTTGGCGGGTTCGGCTTCGGCTTCCGCTTCAACCGGAGCTTCGGCAGCGGGTGCTTCGACGGCGGGCGCTTCGACGGTCGGCGCCTCGGCGGCATCCGCAGCCTCGGCTTCGGCGGCCGCAGCAGCCTTGGTCTTGCGCGGCGCGCGCTTGCGCTTCGGTTTTTCCTCGGCGATCGGCGCTTCTTCGGCAACCGGTTCGGCGGCTTCGACCGTCTCTACCGGAGCGACTTCAGCTTCGACCGCAGCGTCGTCGGTCGTCTCCACCGCATCGGCCTTCTTGCGGCCGCGTCCGCCACGGCGGCGGCGCGGTTTGGCTTCGGCTTCCTCGGCATCCACGTCGGGGGCAGCCTCGACGGCTTCGGCCGGTGCGGCCTCGCCTTCGTCGGCCTCGGCGCTGTCGCCTTCGCGATCGTCGCCGCCTTCACCGCCCTCGGCGATTTCATTGCCTTCGTCGTCGCGGCGACCGCGGCGGCCACGGCGGCGGCGGCGGCGGCGCTTGCGGCCTTCGCCGTCGGCATCGCCTTCCTCGCGGTCGCGCGTACCTTCTTCGCGGTCACGCGAACGCGCCGGACGCTCTTCGGCGGCCTCTTCTTCGGCTTCTTCTTCCTCGTCCTCGGGATAGTCTTCGTCGTCGTCATCTTCGATCGGTGCGATCGGGGCGAAGCTGCGGCGCGCGATCGGCGGCGGACCGCTGACCTCGACCGCCATGCGCGCGCCTTCGGTCTCGCCGTCGGGCAGGATTTCGACCGTCACGCCGTAAAGCTCTTCGATCTCGCGCAGTTCGCGGCGCTTTTCGTTGAGGAGGTAGAAGGTCGCTTCCTGGCTGGCGCGCAGAGTGATCTTGTTGCCCTTGCCGCGTGCGGCTTCCTCTTCGATCAGGCGCAGCGCGCTGAGTCCCGCCGACGAGGCGGTACGGACGAGGCCGGTGCCTTCGCAATGCGGGCAGGGGCGCGTCGACGCTTCAAGCACGCCGGTGCGCAGGCGCTGGCGGCTCATCTCCATCAGGCCGAAGCCCGAGATGCGACCGACCTGGATGCGCGCGCGGTCGTTCTTGAGCGCATCCTTCATCGCGCGCTCGACCTTGCGGACGTTCGAGCCATGATCCATGTCGATGAAGTCGATCACGACGAGCCCGGCCATGTCGCGCAGGCGCAGCTGGCGCGCGATTTCGGCCGCGGCTTCCAGGTTGGTGCTGAGCGCGGTCTGCTCGATATTATGCTCGCGCGTCGAGCGGCCCGAGTTGATGTCGATCGACACCAAGGCCTCGGTCGGGTTGATGACCAGATAGCCGCCCGATTTCAGCTGGACGACGGGATTGAGCATCCCCGCGAGCTGATCCTCGACGCCGTAGCGCTGATAGAGCGAGACGGGGTCGGCATATTGCTTCACGCGCCGCGCGTGGCTGGGCATCAGCAGCTTCATGAACTGCTTCGCAGCCTTGTAGCCGTCGTCGCCCTCGACGAGCACTTCCTCGATGTCTTTATGATAGATGTCGCGGATCGCGCGCTTCACCAGGTCGCTGTCCGAATGGATCAGCGCCGGTGCCGAGCTGCCCAGCGTATTTTCGCGGATCTCGTCCCACAGGCGCGCGAGATAGTCGAAGTCGCGTTTGATCTCGACCTTGGTGCGGCTCATCCCTGCGGTGCGGACGATGCAGCCCATCGTCGGCGGCAGCGCGAGCTCGTCGATCATCGCCTTCAGCTTGCGGCGATCGGCGCCGTTCGAAATCTTCCGGCTGATGCCGCCACCGTGCATCGTGTTCGGCATCAGCACGCAATAACGGCCGGCGAGCGACAAATAGGTGGTGAGCGCGGCGCCCTTGTTGCCGCGTTCTTCCTTGACGACCTGGACCAGCATCACCTGACGGCGACGGATAACGTCCTGGATCTTGTAACGGCGGCGCAGCGACATACGGTTCTCGCCGTCTTCGTCGTCGCCCCGGCGGCTGCGTCCGCGGCCGCCCTTGCGATTATTGTTTCCGCGTCCGCGCCCGCGGCCCCGGCGATCGCCGCGGCCATCCTTATTTTCCTCGGAGCCCTCGGCGCCCTCTTCGGCGTCGCCATTTTCGGCATCGCCATTGTCGTCGCGATCATCATGGTCATCGTGCCCATCGTCGTGATCGTCACGGTCATCGTCGCGATCGCCGCGATTGTCGCCATTATCGTCCTCGTCGTGATATTCGACGTCGGCGACATCGCCTTCGAGCTCGTCGAGGTCTTCCTCGGCGCGCTGCGCGGCGGCGGCGGCATGTTCGGCCTCTTCGCGCAGCAGCGCGTCGCGGTCTTCCTTCGGAATCTGGTAATAATCGGGGTGGATTTCGCTGAACGCGAGGAAGCCGTGGCGATTGCCGCCATATTCGACGAACGCCGCCTGAAGCGACGGTTCGACGCGGGTAACCTTGGCCAGATAGATATTGCCCTTGAGCTGCTTGTGCTCGGCGGACTCGAAATCAAACTCCTCGATTCGGTTGCCCTTGGTGACGGCGACCCGGGTTTCTTCCCGGTGCCGCGCGTCGATCAACATGCGCGTGGTCATTAGATACACTCCAAGCGCGCCTCAGCGCGCCATCAAAAAATCCCGCGAACCTGCCCGAGGGCGGGCCGCGGCGGATACGGGTGAAAAGAAAAAAGACGTTATTGCCGAAAGGAGCCTGCGTCCGGTCCTGGACGCGCATGCGGTCTTCAAATCCGGCGACGGCCGGGGCGAAAGCGCCCGCGTCGCGGAGTGAAGAGGGCATGGCAAGCCTCATGCGGCATCAACCTGTTACGGGATGAGCGGGCGGGCAGGGCGGGCGTGATGCGCACGCCCCGACTGTCCGGTCAACCGGGTGGACTGGCGGCAGGTCGCCCTTCCCCGTAAGTCCGGCGCCAAGGCGGCCATGTTCCGCATATTCGCGGAGCAGGCCCTCCCCTCAAAAGGCCGGACGGCACCGGGAACGACACCGTCAGTGAGGGCGTGCTAGCATCGGCATGTGCCGACGGCAACCACAACCACCGTACAAAGATAGGATGGCGCCGGGGTGTTGCAATTATGCACGCCGTATCAAACGTCATTATTCGGCAGTTAACCGGCCTTTCACGCCTCACGGATAACGATATCTTCACCATGTTTTGCGGCCGGGGGCGCCATGTTTCGAATAAGCGCTGGACCATCGCGCGCATCGGGCGGCATAGACGCCCCATGAGCCCGCTGCTCGTCCTGCTTGGCATGATTGCGACCCCGGCGCCGGCGCTGACGGGGCAGGCGGACGCGAGCCCGATCGGCGATTCGGTAAATCGGTTCGAACGCACATCGCGCGGCCTGCGCCCCCAATTGCAGTCGCCCGCCCAGTTCCGCGCCAAACGGCCCGAAAAACGTTACAGCGTCACCGTCCCGATCGGCAAACCGAAGCCTTCGGTGGCGCTGCCGCGCATCGAGGGGCCGGCGAACAGCCGCCTGCCGCTCGTCGTGATCGACGCGGGGCACGGCGGGCACGACCCCGGCGCAATCAGCCCGCACAGCGGCAAGCGCGAAAAGGACATTACCCTCGCGCTCGCGCGTGCGATCCGCGACGACCTGCTCGCCTCGGGCCGCGTGCGCGTTGCGCTGACGCGCGCGGACGACCGTTTCCTGGTGCTCGAGGAACGCTATGGCATCGCGCGGCGGCTGAAGGCCGATCTGTTCATCTCGGTGCACGCCGATGCCGCCGAGAATCAGCAGGCCAGCGGTGCCTCGATCTACACGCTGTCCGAAGTCGCCTCCGACCGCGAGGCGGCGCGGCTTGCCGCGCGCGAGAACAAGGCGAATGTCATCAATGGCGTCGATCTCGGCGCACACAGCGGCGATGTGTCGGCGATCCTGCTTGACCTCACCCAGCGCGAGACGATGAATGTCGCGTCGGATTTCGCGCGGCTGCTCCAGCGCGAGGCGTCGGGCGACGTCAAATTCCGCACCACAGCGCACCGCTTCGCCTCGTTCATCGTGCTGAAGGCGCCCGATACCCCCTCGGTCCTTTTCGAAACCGGCTTCATCTCGAACAAGGAAGATGGCGAATTCCTCGCCTCGTCCGCAGGCCAGAAAAAGGTCGCGCGCGGGGTGCGCGACGCGGTGCAGATCCATTTTGCGCGGCGGATCACGGCACGTTGAGCGACGCTTCACGCCAATTGGTAGGTTGGCGTCGATGTCTGTTGCGGGGTGGGGAGTCGCGACCCCCTCTCGTCATCCCGGGCTTGACCCGGGATCCCGCTTTTTGGAGCATCGACCAGCTTGGGTTTCAAGCGGGACCCCGGATCAAGTCCGGGGTGACGATGAAAGAGAAGGTCCGCGACTGGTAAAATATAGTCTTGACTAACTTTGCTGCGGCGCACAGCTTCGCCGCGCTCGCTGCGGGAGAGAAGCATGGCGTGGAGCAACTGGTCGGGCAGCGTCACCGCGAATGGACAGGTCGCGCGCCCGCAAAGCGAGGATGAGCTGGCGGCGCTCGTTCGCAGCGCGAACCGGCTGCGCGTCACCGGCGCGGGGCACAGTTTCATGCCGCTCTGCGAATCGGCCGAGCTCATCGTCAGCCTCGACGATATGGCGGGTGCGATCCATATCGCCGCCGACCGCCGGACCGCGCGCATCCCGGCGGGCTGGAGCATCCGCCGGCTGACCGCTGCGCTGTGGGACGAGGGGCTGGCGCTCGCCAACCAGGGCGACGTCAATCCGCAGTCGCTAGCCGGCGCAATGGCGACGGGGACGCATGGCACCGGCGTCGACCTCGGCTCGCTCGCGACTTTTGCACGCGGTTTCCGCCTCGTCGGCGCCGATGGTGAGGCGCATTGGTGTGATGCCGACACCAACGCCGATCTTTATCAGGCGCAGCGTCTGTCGCTGGGGCTGTTCGGCGTGGCGACAGAAATCGAGGTCGCGGTCGTCCCCGCCTTCCACCTCGCCGAACGCATCGAAAAGCGCCGCTGGGCCGAGATTCGCGAAAGCTATGACGAGCTGGCGCAGCGGCACCGCCATATCGAATTCTGGTTCTTTCCGTACAGCGACCATGTGATCCTGAAGACACTCGACCTATGCGACCCGTGCGACCCGCCGCCGAGTACGACCGACATGGAGGAGGCGACCTTTCGCCGCATCCTCGACATTTCGGCGCGGCTGCCGTTCCTCACCCCTTTTCTTCAGCGCCTGATGATGAAAAGCGGCATTTCGGGCCGGCGCCGCGGCCCCGCGCACGCCATTTTCCCGTCCGACCGGACGCTGCGGTTCGAGGAGATGGAATATGAAATGCCGCGCGCCGCCGGGCTTGATACGCTGGACGAAGTCGTCGGCTGGATCCGCAAGAAACGGCTGCCTGTGACCTTTCCTTTCGAATATCGCACCGTTGCTGCCGACGATATCTGGATGAGCCCGATGAACGCCGGGCCGGTCGCCGCGATCTCGATGCACCAATATGCGAAAATGCCCTGGGCGGCCCTTTTCACCGATGCAGAGGCGATCTTTCGCGGCGCCGGTGGGCGCCCGCACTGGGCGAAGCGCCACAGGCTGAGCCGTGCCGACGTCGCGGCGCTTTACCCGATGGCGGCGCGCTATACAGCGGTGCGCCGCGCCGCCGACCCGCACGGCAAATTCCTCAATCCGCATCTGGAGACATTGTTCGCATGACGACCGACCGTGAATTGCACGACCATCTGATCGGCCGGCAGGGTTCGCGCGCCGACCTCAACACGCCGGTGCTTGTCCTCGATGTCGACGCCCTCGACCGCAATATTCAGCGCATGGCCGCGCTCACGGCGCAGCACGGCGTCGCGCTGCGCCCGCATGCCAAGACGCATAAGAGCGTCGACATCGCCAAGCGCCAGCTCGCGGCAGGCGCGGTCGGCGTTTGCTGCGCCAAGATCGGCGAGGCCGAGGTGCTCGCCGAGGGCGGGGTGACCGGCATCCTCATCACCTCGCCCGTTGCCGCTCCCGCCGCGATCGAGCGGCTGGCGAAACTCGCGGTCACCGACGACGGGCTGATGGCGGTCGTCGATCATCCGGGCGTTGCCGAGCGCATCGACGCGGCGCTGGCGGCAGCGGGCGCGAAGCTCGACGTGATCATCGACATCGACCCCGGCATCGCGCGCACCGGCGTCGCGTCGGCCGAGGCAGCCGTGGCCTTGGCGAAGACCATCGCCGCATCGCCGCACCTCGAATATCGCGGCGTGCAATTTTACTGCGGGTCGCAGCAGCATATCGAAAGCTACGCCGAGCGCCGCGCCGCGATCGTCGAACGCACCGCCTATCTGCAGGCGGTGATCGCTGCGCTGACCGAAGCCGGTTTCGCGCCCGCGATCATCACCGGGTCGGGCACCGGCACGCACCGGATCGACCTCGAGCTCGGCGTCTTCACCGAATTGCAGGCGGGTTCCTATGTCTTCATGGACAAGCAATATCTCGACTGCGACATCGCCGATGGCGCCGAACCGCCGTTCGAGGTTTCGCTGTCGGTCGACGCGCGCGTCGTCAGCGCCAACCACAGCGGGCTCGTCACAATCGATGCCGGATACAAGTCGCTGTCGACCGATGGCGGCGTCGCTGTGGTGCAGCGCGGAACGCCCGAAACCGCCTTTTTCGCCTTCATGGGCGACGAGCATGCCGCGCTGATCGCGGCTGACATCGGCAGCGCGCTCGCCCCCGGCGATCCGGTCAGCCTGACCGTGCCGCACTGCGACCCGACGGTGAACCTCTATGATTTCTATCATATCGTCGCGGGCGACACGCTCGTCGACATCTGGCCAGTCAGCGCGCGCGGCCGGGCGCGGTGATCGCCGCCGCCCGCCAGCCGCCGAAGCAGGATCGCGCGCGGCAGACGCAGGGACGCCTGCTCGATGTCGCGGGCGAATTGCTCGCCGAGGTCGGGCTCGAGCGGATTTCGACCAACATGATCGCCGCGCGCGCCGGGCTGACCCCGCCCGCGCTCTATCGTTATTTCGACGACAAATATGCGGTGATCGAGGCGCTCGGGCGGCGGCTGATGGAGCGTCAGAACGATGTGCTCGAACACTGGATCGCGCGTCATGCGCCCGCGGGGGTCGCGGGCATGGCCGATCATATCGGCGACCTGCTGGCCGAAAATGCCGCGGTGACGCGCGCCGAACCGGGGGCGGTGTGGATCTTGCGTGCGCTGCACGCGACTCCGCGCCTCGTGCATGTCCGGCTCGAATCGCATCGCCATGTGACCGGCCGGCTCGCCGATGCCTGCACGCCGCACCTTCCTGGCATCGAGCGCAAAATACTCTGGTCGAGGCTGCGGCTGGCGGTCGAGCTTGGCTTTGCCGCCGACGAAATGCTGTATGAGGAAGACCGCGTTTCGGCGGGCGCGGTGCACGCCGAAGTGGCCGCGATGCTGCGTTCGGCGTTGCTCGACCTGACCCGAAGCGCATAGTCGCGCACCTCGCCGCAAGCACGCTTCCCTTTCGTCGACACAGGCTTTAGAGGCGGGGACATATGGCCGCTGACAGTCCGCCCGATTTCCGCTTGCGCCTGCGCCGCGACAGCAATGCCGTCATCGCATGGCTGAGCGATATGTGGACGCGGCGCTGGTTCCGCTGGCTCGGCTATCTCGCGCTCGCGGGCGTTCTCTTTCTTGCGCTGATCTGGGTGGTTTTCGCGCGCGACCTGCCGTCGGTCGACCAGCTTCGCGACTATGAACCGCCGCTGCCGACGATGGTCCGCGACGGCGAGGGCAAGCCGGTGCACAGCTATGCCCGCGAACGCCGCGTCCAGCTCGAATATAGCGAATATCCCCAGCTTCTTGTGCGCAGCTTCCTCGCGGCCGAGGACAAGACCTTCTTCAGCCACGGCGGCATCGACTATCCGGGGATCGCCTCGGCGATCGTCACCAATCTGACGAACAGCGGCCGCCCCATCGGTGCGTCGACGATCACCCAGCAGGTCGCGAAGAACCTGCTGCTCACGAACGAGCTCAGCTATCGCCGCAAGGTGCGCGAGGCGATCCTCGCGATGCGCATCGAGGATGCGCTGACCAAGGAACAGATTCTCGAGCTGTATCTCAACGAAATCCCGCTCGGCCGCCGCAGCTTTGGCGTGCAGGCGGCGAGCCGCGCCTATTTCGACAAGGATGTCGACCAGCTCCAGCTGCACGAGATGGCCTTCCTCGCGATCCTGCCCAAGGCGCCCGAGAAATACGGCCGCGCGCGCTTTGAGCGCGAGGCGCTGGCGCGGCGCAATTTCGTGCTCGGGTCGATGCAGGACAATGGCTGGATCAGCACCGCGCAGCGCGACGCGGCGCGCGCGATGCCGCTCGGCCTCACCAACACGGGCAACACCGCGATCGCGCAGGTCGGCGGCTATTATATGGAAGAGGTGCGGCGCCAGCTGATCGCCGAATTCGGCGAAACCGCCGACAAGGGTCCGCACAGCGTCTATGCCGGCGGCCTCTGGGTGCGCACGCCCTATGACGGCAAGATGCAGCAAGGCGCGACGATGGCGCTGCGCAAGGGGCTGCAGCGCTACGACGCGGGCAAGGGCTGGTCGGGGCCGATCGCGACGATCGAGGCCGACGACCAGTGGCAGAGCCGCCTCGCGTCGAGCTTCATCGGCATCGATTACGACAATTGGCGCGTCGCCGCGGTGCTGTCGAAGTCGGCGGGCGCGGCGCGGATCGGCTTTTCCAACGGCGACACGGGCACGCTGCCCGCGAGCGCCGCGACGATGGGCTATCGCAAGACCGGCGGCAGCGCTTTCTCCGCAATGCGCCCCGGCCAGCTGATCGTCGTCAAATCGACCGGCGGCAGCAGCTATGCGCTGCGCAACATTCCCGAAGTCTCGGGCGGCATGGTCGTCGAAAGCCCGCATTCGGGCCGCATCTACGCGATGCAGGGCGGCTTCGACGTCCGCCTGTCGCCCTTCAATCGCGCGACGCAGGCCGAACGTCAGCCGGGTTCGACGATCAAGCCCTTCGTCTATGCCGCCGCGCTCGACAATGGCATGACCCCCGCGACGATGATCGTCGACGGGCCCTTCTGCGTCTATCAGGGCGCGAGCCTCGGCAACAAATGCTTCCGCAACTTCGGCGGCGCGGGCGGGTCGGGTGAGCATACGATGCGCTGGGGTCTCGAACAGTCGCGCAACCTGATGACGGTGCGCACCGCGAGCCAGGTCGGCATGGAGCCGGTGGTCGAAACGATCCAGACGATGGGCATCGGCAAGCACGAACCCTATCTCTCGACCGCGCTCGGCGCCGGGACGACGACGGTTGAAAAGATCACCAATGCGTACGCGATGCTCGCCAACCACGGCCGCGCGCTGAAACCGCGCGTGATCGACTATGCGCAGGACCGCCGCGGCAAGGTGGTCTTCCCCGCCAATTGGAAACCGTGCGAGGGCTGCAATAAGAAGGATTGGGACGGCCGGCCGATGCCGCGCTTCGCGAGGTCGGGCAAGCAGCTGATGGACCCGATCACCGCCTATCAGGTCGTGCATATGCTCGAAGGCGTCGTCCAGCGCGGCACCGCGGTGCGGCTGCGTGACTTGGGCGTGCCGCTGTTCGGCAAGACCGGCACGACGTCGGGCCCGAACGATGTGTGGTTCGTCGGCGGCACCCCCGACGTGATCGCGGGCATGTATATCGGTTTTGACCAGCCGCGCAGCATGGGCGGTTATGCGCAGGGCGGCAGCTATGCCGCGCCGATCTTCAAGGATTTCGCGCTCGCCGCGCTCGCCGATCGCCAGCCGATTCCCTTCTCGGCGCCGAAGGGCGTGCGCATGGTCCGCATCGACCGTCAGTCGGGGCGCCGGGTCTATGGCAGCTGGCCGGGGACCGACCCGAAGGCGTCGATCATCTGGGAAGCCTTCAAGCCCGAAAGCGAACCGCGCCGCACGATCCGCGAAGAGGAAATCAAGCCGATCAAGACGCAGCGGCGGGCGACCGGCGGCGCGTCGCAAAAGGGATCGACCGGCCGCACCGACAGCGACTTCCTCGACGACCGCGGCGGCATTATCTGACGGCTTGGACCACCTTCCCCTGCGGCGCTTGAAGCCGTAAGGCGGGATCAACATATTTCAGGAGCAAGGACATGCGCGCCGAAGCGCAGGATCATATCGACAAGATTGGCGCCGCGCTGGCGCTGCTGCGCCGCTTTCTCGACTGGGACCGCGCGGTGCGGCGGCTCGACGAACTCAATGCGAAGGTCGAGGACCCGACGCTGTGGAACGACGCCAAGGCCGCGCAAGAGGTGATGCGCGAACGTCGCCGCCTCGACGAGGCGATCACCGCGACGCGTGCGATCGAAACCGAATGCGCCGATACCGCCGAGCTGATCGAGCTTGCCGAGATGGAAGGCGACGAGGCGATGGTCGACGAGGCCGTCGCGTCGCTTGGCGTGCTCGCCGCGCGCGCCGAAGAGGACAAGATCAAAGCCTTGCTCGCGGGCGAGGCCGACGCCAACGACGCCTATATCGAAGTCCATGCGGGCGCCGGCGGCACCGAAAGCCAGGACTGGGCCGAAATGCTCCAGCGCATGTACAGCCGCTGGGCCGAAAAGCGCGGGCTGAAGGTTGAGCTGGTCGAATATCAGGCGGGCGAACAGGCGGGCATCAAATCGGCGACGATGCTGGTGAAAGGCGAAAACGCCTATGGCTATGCCAAGACCGAAAGCGGCGTCCACCGCCTCGTGCGCATCTCGCCCTATGACAGCTCGGCGCGGCGCCACACCAGCTTTTCGAGCGTCTGGGTCTATCCGGTGATCGACGATAATATCGATATCGAGATCAACGAAGGCGACCTCAAGATCGACACCTATCGCGCCTCGGGCGCGGGCGGCCAGCACGTCAACACGACCGATTCGGCGGTGCGCATCACGCATATCCCGACCGGCATCGTCGTCGCGAGCCAGAACGACCGCTCGCAGCACAAGAACCGCGCGACCGCGATGGGGATGCTGAAGGCGCGGATGTACGAAGCCGAGCTCCAGAAGCGCGAGGCCGCGGCGTCGGGCGAATATCAGGCGAAGACCGAGATCGGCTGGGGCCACCAGATCCGCTCCTATGTCCTCCAGCCCTATCAGCTGGTGAAGGACCTGCGCACCGGCGTGACCTCGACCGCACCGTCCGACGTGCTCGACGGCGCGCTCGACCCCTTCATGGCGGCGGCGCTGTCGCAGAAGGTGACGGGCGAGAAGGTCGAAGTGGAAGATATCGACTGATGAAGCGCGTCGCCGCTCTTGCCGCGCTGGCGATGTTGCCGCTGCTCGGCAGCTGCGATGACGCGCCGTGGGACGATGGCAGCGACCGCGCCGAGACCGCGCGCGAATTCCCGCCCGCCGACCGGCCGGTCGCGCCGACCGTCTCGACCAAATGGTCGACCGAGGAGGCGCGCGACCGCGTCAACGAGGCCGAGGATGTCATGAACTCGGCCGACGTGCGGCCCGGCATGACCGTCGCCGACATCGGCGCGGGCGACGGCTATTATACGGTGCGCCTCGCGCAGCGCGTCGGCGTCGGCGGGCGCGTGCTCGCGCAGGACATCATTCCCGAGGTGATCGAGCGGCTCGCCGATCGCGTCGCGCGCGAGCGGCTCGACAATGTCTCGCTGAAACTCGGTGCGGTCGACGATCCGCGCCTGCCCGCCGCGAGCTTCGACCGCGTGTTCATGGTCCATATGTATCACGAGATCGGCGAACCTTACGCCTTTCTGTGGCGGCTGCGGCCGGCGCTGCGCAAGGGCGGGCAGGTGCTCGTCGTCGACGGCGACCGCCCGATCGCGCAGCACGGCACGCCTTTCCGCCTGCTCGTCTGCGAGTTCGAGGCGGTGGGCTACAAGCTCGTCTCCTACGACGACAAGCAGCATGCCGGGGGCTACCTCGCACGCTTCGAGCCCGAAGGCAGGCGTCCCGAGCCCGATGCGATCAAGGTCTGCGATAATCCGTGACGCTTTGATCCTCCCTGCGGCGAAGCCGTGGGGAGGGGGACCGCCGCCGTAGCGGTGGTGGAGCGGCAGCGACGTCGCGCCATTAGCCCCTCCGTCAGCGCTTCGCGCTGCCACCTCCCCATGCCTTCGGCACAGGGAGGATCCAGATCAATAAACGATCAGCCGGTCCTCGGCGCCGACCTCGGCGAGAAAGCTGACCAGTCCCGCAGCGCGAACATGCGGTACGAGTTCGGTTGCCGCGATGCCGACGAGCGCCATGCCCGACTGGCAGACGAAAAGGTCGACCTCCATCGCGATCGCTTCTTCGACGAGCCAGGCGAGATCGGGCTGTCCCGCGGCGCGGCGCGCTTCGTCGCCTGAAAAGGACACAGGATCGCGCAACAGCGCCGCGGCCTCGCCTTGCAGGAAGATCCGCACCGGCCGGCCCAGCGCCGCCGCCGCCATCCCCGCTTCGAGCGCGGCATAGAGCCGCCGCCCCTCGGCGACCGCGACGATGATGTTCAGGCTCGGCAGACCGGGCATAGCGGATCCTTCGGTACGCCGACCTCGCGCCAGCGCCTGTCGAGCATATCGACGATCGCGAGCCGGCCGGTCAAGGACGACCCAAGGCCGGTGAGCGCGCGCACCGTCTCGAGCGCCGCCATCGTGCCGATCATCCCCGCGAGCGCGCCCATCACGCCGGTTTCGGCGCAATTAATGCCTTCGCGGTCGGGATCGGAGCCGACCAGGCACGCATAGCAGGCGCACTCCGCGCGCCAGCCTTCGTAGAGCGCGACCTGCCCCTCGAAGGCGCCGATCGCGGCGCTGAGCAGCGGAATGTGCAGCGCGACGGCGGCGCGGTTCACGGCGAGCCGCGTGCCGAAATTGTCGCAGCCGTCGAGGATCAGGCTTGCGCCCGCCAGCAGCGCCTCGGCGTTGCTCGAATCGAGCCTTTCGGCGACCGCGATGGCATCGACATGCGGGTTGATCCGCCGCGCCGCGCTGGCCGCAACATCGGCCTTGCGCGCGCCGATATCGGCATCGGTGAACAGCGGCTGCCGCTGCAGGTTCGACAGCTCGATCACGTCATGATCGATGATCGAGAGCTTGCCCACGCCCGCCGCCGCCAGATAGGTGATCGCCGGACAGCCGATCCCGCCTGCGCCGATCACCGCGACATGCGCGCCCTTCAGCTTCGCCTGTCCCGCGCCGCCAAAGGCCGGCAGGATGATCTGGCGGGCATAGCGGTCGAGTTCGGCGTCGCTGAGCAATCTAGTCGACCGGCCGCCGCAGCTTGATGCCCGACAGCGAAGCGAGGCCCGCCATGTCCGCGGTCTCGTCGACCGCATCGCTCTCGACCCCCGTCGATCCGAAACCGCCCGCGCCGCGCACGGTCTCATCAAGCGTCTCGACCTCGGCAAAGGCCGCGCGCTGGACGGGCGCGGGGACGAGCTGCGCGATCCGGTCGCCGCGCTTGATCTCGAAACTCTCGTCGCCGAGGTTCGCGAGGATCACTTTCACTTCGCCGCGATAGTCGCTGTCGATCGTCCCGGGCGTGTTGAGGCAGGTGACGCCATGTTTGAGCGCGAGGCCCGAGCGTGGACGCACCTGGACCTCATAACCGGCCGGGATCGCCATTGCGAAGCCGGTCGCGACCGCGTGGCGTGCGCCGGGGCGCAGCGTCAGCGTCTCGGCCGCGACGACGTCCATTCCCGCCGCGCCATCGCTGGCATAGGCGGGCAGGGGCAGGCCGCCGCCGTTGGGCAGCCGCTGGATGGCGATCTCAATCTCTTTCAAGCGGTGCGCGGGTGTCGAGCTCATCGGCGATCTTTTCCATCAATTTGCGGGCGACGGCCTGTTTGGGAAGCCGGTCCCAGCTGTCTACCCCGTCTTTGCTAACGATATGCACCCGGTTGCTTTCGCCGCCCATCGGGTCGGCCGCGACGTCGTTCGCGACGATCCAGTCGCATCCCTTGCGCGCAAGCTTGGCCTCGGCATGCGCGATCACGTCGTTGGTTTCGGCGGCAAAGCCGATCAGCAGTTTGGGGCGTTCGGGCGATTTGGCGAGGCCGGCGAGGATGTCGGGATTTTCGGCGAGCGCGAGCGGGGGAACCTGCCCGCTGCCGTCCTTCTTGATCTTTTGCACCGCAGTGTCGGCGGCGCGCCAGTCGGCGACCGCGGCGACCATGATCGCGGCATCGACGGGCAGGCTTTGCTGCACTTCGGCGGCCATCTCGACCGCGGTCTCGACATCGACGCGGATCACGCCGGGCGGGGTCGGCAGCGGCACGGGGCCGGCGATCAGCAGCACCTCGGCGCCGGCTTCCGCGGCGGCGGCGGCAATCGCAAAGCCCTGCTTCCCGCTCGACCGGTTGGCGATGTAGCGTACCGGGTCGATCGGTTCGTGCGTTGGCCCCGCGGTGATCAGGATGCGGCGGCCATAGAGCGGGCGGTGATTTTCGTCGGCGAAGTCGGGCTGGCCGCTCAAATCCCCCTCCCGCCGGCGGGAGGGGTTAGGGGAGGGCATGTCGGCGGATGAGCGAGAGTCGTCTAATGGTAAGTTTGACGACGCAACAGGCCCTCCCCCGCCCCCTCCCGCAAGCGGGAGGGGAGAAGAAAGCGCCGCATCGATCGCTTCCTTGATCGCGGCGGGTTCGGGCAGGCGGCCCGGGCCATATTCGCCGCACGCCATCTCGCCCTCGTCGGGTTCCATCACGGTCACGCCATCGCCGCGCAAGGTCGCGATATTGCGGCGCGTTGCGGCGTGCAGCCACATTCGCACGTTCATCGCGGGCGCCGCGAGCACCGGCTTATCGGTCGCGAGAAGCAATGTCGTCGCGAGGTCGTCGGCGATCCCCGCCGCCATCTTCGCGAGAAGATCGGCGGTGGCGGGCGCGACGACGACCAGATCGGCCTCGCGGCTGAGCTGGATATGCCCCATCTCGACCTCGTCCTTGAGGTCGAAGAGGTCGGTATAGACCTTGTTCTCGCTCAATGCCGCGAGTGTCAGCGGCGTCACGAACTGCTCGCCCGCGCGCGTGATGACGCAGCGCACGACATAGCCCGCCTTGCGCAGCAGGCGGACGAGCTCGATCGATTTATAGGCCGCGATGCCGCCGCCAATGATCAAAAGAATGCGCGGAGCGGACATCAGCGGTGGCAAGCCTGCCGCGAGCGGGCGGCGATCGACTGGGTTTGATTCATCGCCGTCTCCTTCGCGCATCAGTTATGCGCTTCCTCGCTTCAGTTCAAGCGGACGCCTAAATCGCAGCAGCGGGAATCGCGCGCATCGGCTGTCGCAACAATCGTATTAGAGCGGTCAGCGCGGCGGGTGCGAAGGCGAGGCCGACGAACAATGTCGGCGTGACGAGCATCGCCCAATAGAAATTGGCGGGGCGCGCAAAGAGCATCAGCAGCGCCGCATAGCCGAGCTGGATCAGCAGCACGGCGAGCCCGAGCCGCGAGCGCCATGCCGCCCAGCCGAGCAGCGCGAGCGGCACGAGCAGCGCGCCGACCCATCCCGCAAAAAAACGCAGCAGCGACGATGCCTGGACGAACGACAGATAGGCGATCCAGCCGCCCTGTCCGTTCCAGCCCTGGCTCGCGGCGTCGGCGGGGGTCGTCACCGCCGCCAGCGCCGCGATATGCGCCGCGAGGCCGGCCGCGAAGCATAGCCCGACTGCCAGCCAGCCCGCTGCGGCGCGCCAGTCGCGATCGATCAGCGCGAAAAGCCCGAACAGCATCGCTACGGGAAGTATCGTCTCGCGGATCGCGAGCGCTGCGGCGACGATCGCCATGGTCCACCACGGACGGGCGGGGCGATAGAGCGCAAGCGCGAGCGCGAGGAGCACGCCCGCCGCGGCTTCGTGGATGAACAGCCACTCGCGCGCGGCGAGCTGCGTCAGGTTGGCCGCGACGAATAGCGCGCCGACCGCGGCGTAGCGGGGGAGCGCGGGCTCGGTCCGCAGCCGCCGATACCAGGCAAGGATGGCCGCGCCGCCGATGACGAGGAAGAGCAGCATCGCCTTCCGTTCGCCCAGCGCGGCGACGATATAGGCCAGCGCCGGCAAACGGACCGTCACAAAGGGGCGCAGCGGATAATCGCCGGCGCGGTGTTCGGCGGCGGCCGCGGCGTAATAGGCTTCGCCCGCATCGACCCGCGCCGCGATGCGCGCGTAGAGCGCATGATCGCCGACGAGGCCGTCGAATTGCGCCGACGTGGGCTTTGCGACCGCGACATGCTCGCGGCCGACACCGCCCATCACACCCCAGATCATCAACAGCGCAAGCAGGCCCAGCATCGCCGCCGCGACGGGGCGCGAAACCCCGGCGAAGCGGTTCCAGCCCGGTGCGCGCGTCGTCATTTGCGCCATGTGAGCGCCGACGACATCGCGAAGTTCCAGATCGCACCGACCAGCACGCCCGCAACCCCCGCCACCCACCAGCGCTCGTCATGCCCGGCCATCCACGTGCCGATGCCGATATTGGCGACCGCGCCGAGCGCCGAAATCGCATAGAAGCTGGCAAGGCCGCCGACCAGGCGCCAGCCCTTGAGCTTGCGGTCGGCGTAGGTGAAGCTGTTGTTGAGGAAGAAGTTGAACGCGATAGCGGTGATCACGGCGCTGGTCTGCGCGGTGACAAAGGCGCTGCCGGTGCCAAGGATCGTGCGCAGGACGGCGAGGTGGACGAACACGCCGAGCCCGCCGACCATCAGGAATTTGAGCAGGCGGACGGGGACGAAGCGGCCGATCGTCTTGTCGGCGATCAGCTCGGCATATTCGGCGATCACGCGCGCGCCGATCTTGCTCTCGCCCGCCTCGCGGGTGCGGAATTGATAGGGGATTTCGGCGACTTTCAGCGGCGTCGGGCTCGACGCCAAAATGTCGATCAATATCTTGAAGCCGATCGCCGAGAGGCGCGGCAGCGCGCGTTCGAAGGCATCGCGGCGCACCGCGAAAAAACCGCTCATCGGATCGGACACGTCGGTGCCGAGCGCAATCTGCCCGGCGCGCGTCGCGAGTCGGCTCATCCGCGCGCGGTCCCTGTCCCAGTCGCCGATCCCGCCGCCCGCGACATAGCGCGTGCCGACCGCGATATCGGCGCCGCCCGCGATCGCATCGATCAGCTGCGGCAACGCGTCCTCGCTATGCTGGAGGTCGCCGTCCATCACCGCGACCACGGGCGCGGCGGTCGCCAAGATACCCTCGACCACCGCCGACGACAGCCCGCGCCGCCCGACGCGCTGGACGATGCGCACATGCCGCGATCCGCGGCCGATGCGGCGCACCAGTTCGCTCGTCCCGTCGGGCGAATTATCGTCGACGAAGACGACTTCCCAGCCGCGCCCCGCGAGCACGACCGAGAGTTTTGCGATCAGTTTTTCGACATTGGCGGCTTCGTTGAGCGTCGGCACCACGACCGCCACCTCGAGAGGCAGGCTGTCGACCGGCAGGATCTTGTCGGCAATCAGGATGTCGTGGCGCATGAAACCTCGGTTCTGTCCGGATTTCACGTCCGGGTTGGTCGAGGTCCACGCTTAACGATTTAAGGTAAATGTCCGGTAACCAGCTAATTCCCGGCCCGATGAACGAGGGTCAGCCCAGCCAGTTCAGGATGCCGGCGCCCGCCGCGGCGCCCGCGAGCGCGGTCAGCGCATAGCGCCACCAGCGCTTTTTCTCGCCCACATCCCACATCAGCGCGATGTCGGGCAGCGGCGGGGCGGGCGGCGCGGCGCCTTTCTTCGGCAATTGCGCGTCGAGGCGGCGGATGATGTCGGGGATCAGCGCCAGCGTCTTGCCCTGTTCGCGCAAACCGTCGGCGAGCGCGGCCTCGGGCCCAAGCTCGTCGCGAATCCATTCGCTGACGAAGGGCCCCGACACGTCCCACATATTGATCTTCGGATTGAGCATCGTCGCGACGCCCTCGACCATCACCATCGTTTTCTGGAGGAGGAGGAGGTGCGGCTGCGTCTGCATGTCGAAATCGCGTGTGATCGCGAACAGCCCGTCGAGCATCTGCCCGACGCTGAGTTCGCTCACCGGCTTGCCGCGCATGGGTTCGCCGACCGCGCGGAGCGCCGTCGCGAACTCCTCGACATTATGATAGTCGGGCACATATTGCGCTTCGAAATGGATTTCGGCGACGCGGCGATAATTGCCCGTGGTCAGGCCATAGAGGATCTCGGCGAGCCAGTAGCGCGCCTGCCGGTTGATCCGCCCCATGATGCCAAAGTCGACCGCGGCGATCGTGCCGTCGGCTTTCACGAACAAATTGCCCTGGTGCATGTCGGCGTGGAAGAAGCCTTCCGCAATGGCTTGCCGCAGGAAGGCGTTGACGAGGTTCGCCGACAATTTTTCCATGTCGTGCCCCGCGGCAATCAGCTGCTCGCGGTGCGAAATCTTGATCCCGTCGATCCAGTCGAGCGTCATCACGCGGCTCGCGGTGCGGTCCCAGTCGATCGCGGGGACCTGATAAGTCGGCACCCCGACCATCGCGTCGGCGAGTTCGGACGCCGAGGCGGCCTCGCGGCGCAGGTCGAGCTCGCGCAAGGTCCAGCGGCGGAAATTGGCGATCACTTCGCGCGGGCGCAGCCGCGTCGCTTCGCCGCCGAGCGCCTCGAGATGCGCCGCCGCCCATTCATATGTGTCGATGTCGCGCGCGAACTGCTTGTCGATGCCGGGGCGGCGGACTTTCACCGCGACCTTGCGGCCGTCGGTCGTGACCGCGCGGTGGACCTGCGCGATCGAGGCCGAGCCGACGGGTTCGGGATCGAATTCGCTGTAGAGGCTTTCGAGCGGCGTTTCGAAGACCGCCTCGATTTCCTGCTTGATGCGGTCGAAATCGACGGGCGCGAGTGCGTCCTGCAGGCTCAGCAAATTGCGCGCCGCTTCTTCGCCGACAAGGTCGGGACGCGTCGCAAGCGTCTGGCCGAGTTTCACCGCGGCGGGGCCGATCGCCTGAAATGCGGTGGCATAGTCGGGGATTTTCGGCTGGATCGTGCCCAGCCGTGCAATCCGGCACAGACGCTTCACCCCCGCCGGCGTTTCGGGCGCAGCTTCGATCCCGCGCAGCGCACCGTGGCGCGCGAGGATGCGGCCCCATTTCAGCAGGCGCATTATGTGGATGACGGGACGGGTCAAGCTTTCCACCCGCTGTGGATCGCGACGAGGCCGCCGAGGATCGGCTCGACCTTCACCGCGGTGAAGCCGGCGTCGCGGATCATCTGCGCAAATTTGGGCATCGGCGGGAAGCGGCGGATCGATTCGATCAGGTAGCGATAGCTGTCCTCGTCGTCGGCGATCAGCTTGCCGAGCTTGGGGACGAGGTGGTGCGAATAGGCGTCATAAGCCTGCGCGAAGCCCGGCCATTCGTTCGTCGAAAATTCGAGGCAGAAGAAACGCCCGCCATAGCGCAGCACGCGGTGCGCTTCCCTGAGGGCCGCCGGGATGTCGGTGACGTTGCGGATGCCGAAGGCGATCGTATAGGCGTCGAAAAACTGGTCGGGGAACGACAGTTTCTCGGCATTCTGTTCGGACCAGACGAGGCTGTCGATGCCGCGTTCGGCCGCGCGTTCGACGCCGACGCCGAGCATGTCGGGGTTGATATCGGCGACGGTGATGCTCGCGCCGAAGCGCTCCATGCGAAAGGCGATGTCGCCGGTGCCGCCCGCCATGTCGAGGATCGTCTCGCCCTCGCGCGGCTTCACGCGGCGCACGAAGCGATCCTTCCACAGACGGTGCATGCCGCCCGACATCGCGTCGTTCATGATGTCGTATTTGCGCGCGACGCGGCTGAACACCTCGCCGACCATCGCGGTCTTCTCGCCCGCGGGAACCTGTTCATAGCCGAAGCTGACGGTGTCGGGAGTGGCCATGGAGTGCGCGCCTTTGCGGGGAGATGGTGTGTTGCGTCGGCCTTTAGCCGGGCCTTGCCGTGCAGGCAAATGGCGCGTAGCCCGATGCGCGATATGCCCGAATTGCCCGAAGTCGAAACCACCGTCCGCGGCCTCGCGCCCTTCCTCGAAGGCCAGCGGCTGACCGCGGTCACCACGTTCCGGCCCGACCTGCGCCGGCCCTTTCCCGCCGACCTTGCGCAGCGGCTCACCGGCGCGACGGTCACGGGCCTGTCACGCCGTGCCAAATATGGCGTCATCTCGACCGACCGGGACGATCATATGATCTTCCATCTCGGCATGTCGGGGCGCTGGCGGACCGAAGGCGGCGAGGCGGGCAAGCACGATCATCTGCTGCTCGAAACCGCGGGACACCGGCTGTTCCTCCACGATCCGCGGCGCTTCGGGTCGGTCGACCTCGTCAGCGGCGATCCGCTGACGTTGTTCCCGGCGTTCGTGACGCTGGGTCCCGAACCCTTGTCCGAAGCCTTCGACGCCGCCTATCTCGCGAAGGCGCTTGCCGGGCGCCGCGCGCCGATCAAGGCGATGCTGCTCGACCAGACGCTCGTCGCGGGGCTCGGCAATATCTATGTGTGCGAAGCGCTCAACATGGCGCGCATCGCGCCGACGAAGCCCGCGGCCGATGTGGCCAGGGCGAAGCTCGCGGCATTGGTGCCCGCGATCAAGGAGGTGCTGATCGCGGCGATCGCGGCGGGCGGCTCGACCTTGCGCGATTTCCTCAGCCCCGAGGGCGATCTCGGCTATTTCGCCAAGGACTGGCGCGTCTATGGCCGCGAGGGCGAGGCTTGCGAATGCGGCGGGACGATCGCGCGGATCGTCCAGAGCGGGCGCTCGACCTTCTTTTGTCCGAAATGCCAGCGGTAATGCGTGTGCTTTCCCGCAATAGGCATTGACCAAAAGGGCCAAGCTGGCTATGCGCGCACCCTTCGAGCAGGGTCCGGGTTACCGGAACCGGCCGTATCCGGACATTGATTCGCCTGTTTGCGCGATTCGGCTGCTCCGGTGACGCTGCGCTCCGACTGACTTAGACCGTTTGGAAACCGAGGAATTTATGGCCAATACGCCGCAGGCAAAAAAGCGCATCCGCCGCAACACCGCGCGCACCGTCGTGAACAAGAATCGCGTTTCGCGCATCCGCACGCTGGTGAAGAAGGTCGAAAACGCCGTCGCCGCCGGCGATAAGGACGCGGCCGCGACCGCACTCAAGGCGGCGCAGCCTGAAATGGCGCGCGGCGTTGCCAAGGGTGTGCTCCACAAGAACACCGTGGCGCGCAAGTTCTCGCGCCTGACCAAGAGCGTGAACGCGATCGCCTGATTCGCTTCGTCCCGAAAGGGAACAAAAAGGACCCGCTGGCTTCATGCCCGCGGGTCCTTTTTTGCGTCGGATATTGTGACAGCGCGATGGCAATAGTGTTGCAGCGCGGTAAGTGACGGATTTACGGCGATTCGTTGTTTGGTCACCGGAATGTCATATTTAAACTGTTGAAAATCAGTCATAAAATGACGTTCTGGCGCGATTCCGGCCCCCCTGTTGAGTCAAGATTTTTATTTCAGTATTTTTACACGGCCAGACCTTGATCGACTCGGCGCGGCCTGACTAGACAGGGTGCGTCGTCGGCCTTCGCCGGTGGCCGCCACATCGACATGATTCGCATCTTCTCGGGCTATCTGCCCCGGATAGTATGCCTGCGTCCTGCGCAGGCGACGAATCGGCGCGTGGTCGGCCGCCCGATCGTGCGGCGCGCGGGGACCTGAGGGGGCGGCACGGCGTGATAGAAAGCAGCAATCGGCATGGATATGACGCAAAGGGCGGAGCAATGAGCGGTGATGCCGCGACGCTCTGGCCGCGCGTGGCCGAAGGGCTGCGCCGCGACCTTGGCGTGCGTACCTTCGATCATTGGCTGAAGCCCGTGCGTTTTGCCGACTATTGCACGCTGTCGGGCGTGGTGACGCTCGAAACCGTCAGCCGCTTTTCGGCGAACTGGATCAACGAGCGTTTCGGTGACCGGCTCGAACTCGCATGGCGCCAACAGCTGCCCGCAGTGCGCGGCGTCACGGTGCGCGGCGGCGCTGCCGCCGACGATCGCGCCACGGTGCTCGCAGCCTCGCCGTTGCCGAGCTTTGACGCGCCGCCGTCGGCACCCGCCGCCAATCCCGCGCTGCTGGGCTTCGACCCGCGCCTGTCGTTCGACCGCTTCGTCGTCGCGCGCAGCAACATCCTCGCCGCCAACGCCGCGCGCCGCATGGCGATGGTCGAGACGCCGCAGTTCAACCCGCTCTATCTCTGCTCGGGCACCGGGCAGGGCAAGACGCATCTCCTGCAGGCGATGGCGCAGGATTATGCCACGGCGCACCCGACCGCGAACATCATCCTGATGTCAGCGGAAAAATTCATGCTCGAATTCGTCGGCGCGATGCGCGGCGGCGACATGATGGCGTTCAAGGCGCGGCTGCGCGCCGCCGACCTGCTGCTGCTCGACGATCTGCAGTTCGTGATCGGCAAGAATTCGACGCAGGAAGAACTGCTCCACACGATCGACGACCTGATGACCGCGGGCAAACGCCTCGTCGTCACCGCCGACCGACCGCCGGCGATGCTCGACGGGGTCGAGGCACGCCTGCTCTCGCGCCTGTCGGGCGGGCTGGTCGCCGATATCGAGGCGCCCGAGGATGATCTTCGTGAACGCATCATCCGCCAGCGGCTGACCGCGATGCCGATGGTCGATGTTCCCGACAATGTCGTCGCCTATCTGGTCAAGCATTTCACGCGCAACATCCGCGAACTCGAAGGTGCGCTCAACAAGCTGCTCGCTTACGCCGCGCTCACCGGCACGACGGTCGATATCGCGCTCGCCGAAGACCGGCTGGCCGAAAATGTCCGCACCGCGCGCCCGCGTATCACGATCGACGAGATCCAGCGCGCGGTCTGCGCGCACTACCGGCTCGACAAGTCCGAAATGTCGTCGAAGCGTCGCGTTCGCGCGGTCGCGCGCCCGCGCCAGGTCGCGATGTATCTCGCGAAGGAACTCACCCCGCGTTCGTACCCCGAAATCGGGCGCCGCTTCGGCGGGCGCGACCATTCGACGGTGATCCATGCGGTACGCACGGTCGAGGCACTGCGCGTCGCCGACAGCGAGCTCGACGCCGAGATCGCGGCGATCCGGCGCAGTCTCAACAGCTGATCCACAGACTTATCCCGGGGTTGTCCCCGGGGTTATCCACATCGTCGCGGGCCGTGAGGTCCGCTTTGGGGTGGTGAGCGGACGTTGCTTCCCTACCCTTCGTCATCCCGGACTTGATCCGGGATCCCCTTTTTGAGGCATCGGCTGGCTCCGACCTCAAGCGGGACCCCGGATCAAGTCCGGGGTGACGAGAGTGTTGGAGTCCGCAACCGGTCGAAAGCGGATATCGCTTTGATGCCAACCAAAAAAAGGCCCGCCTTCCTTTCGGATGGCGGGCCTTTTGCTTTGGCTTGCGAGGCGGTTCAGCCCTTTTCGGGCGGCGCCACCGTGATCCGCACCCGCTCGCCCGAATTGCCGGGGAAGCCGGTGAACATCGCCTCGACGAGGTTCGGGACGAGCGCCTGCAGATTATTGTCGCGCGACTGCGCCTCGGCATGACCTTCGAACAGGCGCGAGCCGTCGGCGGCGCGGTTGATCTGGAGGTTCAGCCCGCTGGTGTAGACGGTGTAGCTGCTGACGTCGTTATAGCCGCCCCATCCCGGGCCGAACCCGCCCCACAGGAACGGGTCGCGATAGCCATAGACATAGCGGCGCCCGCCGCGGCCGCTGACGATCACCGGGCGATAGAAGCCGCGGCCATAATAGCCGCCGTAACCGCCGTACCAGGGGTCGCCGAAGCCGGGGCTCGACACGACGCGTTCGCGGCCCTTGTCGACGCCATAATCCATGCGGACGATCAGGTCGGCGCGTTCGCCATTCGCCGCGGGGCGATAGCCATAGCGCGTCAGTTCGCCGGCGACGAGATTGGCATAATGCCCGAACTCGATGCCGCCCTGCAGCGCGGGGTTGCTCGCCTCGACGGTGAAGCTCTGGCCCTGCGGTGCGGGAAGCTGCGTCTGGAAGCGCGCGACATCGGCCTTGAACGGCGTCGCGCAACCCGCGAGCGCGAGCGCCGCGCCGGTCATCGCGGCCAGACCCAGCCGCCTAAGATTCATCTTGCTCATCGTCTTGGCTCCGTATTCGGGAAGCGCATATAGCCGCGCTCTCGTACCATAGACTACGCCGGTGCGACTTAACCTTGGTTGAACTCGTTTCATCGCATGGCGGTTCCACGACCCGATATGGGGTCGCGCGCCGCAAAAACAAGAAATTTCGCCTGCGAAACAGCGCGCTGTCAGCGGCACAGCCCCAGCGCGGCATAAGCCGCGTCGAGCGTCGGCTTGGCGAGCGCCGATGCGCGCGCCGCACCGGCCTCGAGCGCCGCGTCGATCGCCGCCGGGTCGGACTTGAGTTCGTTCAGCCGCGTCGCGATCGGGCGCAGCGTTTCGACGAGCAGTTCGCCGAGCGCGGGCTTGAACGCGCCGAAGCCTTGCCCGGCAAAGCGCGCGAGCACCTGATCGACGCTTTCGTCGGCCATCGCGGCATAGATGGCGACCAGATTGCGTGCCTCCGCGCGCCCTTCGAGCCCCGCGGCCTCGGACGGCAGCGGCTCGGCGTCGGTCTTCGCCTTGCGGATCTTCGCCATGATCGTGTCGGCGTCGTCGACGAGGTTGATGCGGCTCGCATCGCTCGGGTCCGACTTCGACATCTTCGCGCTGCCGTCGCGCAGGCTCATGATCCGCGCCGCCGCCGCCGGGATCGTCGGTTCGGGCAGGGTGAAGGTCTCGGTGGCCGTGTCGAGGTTGAACTTGGTCGCGATGTCGCGCGCGAGCTCGAGATGCTGCTTCTGGTCGTCGCCGACGGGCACATGCGTCGTCTGATAGATCAGCACGTCGGCCGCCTGCAGCACCGGATAGGCGAACAGCCCGACGCTCGCGCCCTCGCGGTTCTTGCCCGACTTTTCCTTGAACTGCGTCATCCGGTTCAGCCAGCCGATGCGCGCGGTGCAGAAGAGCAGCCACGCGAGCTCGGCGTGCGCGGGAACGCGCGCCTGGTTGAACAGGATCGATTTCGCGGGGTCGATCCCTGCGGCCAGCAACGCCGCCGCCATTTCGCGCGTGTTCGCGGTCAGCTCGGCGGGGTCGTTATAGACGGTGATCGCGTGCAGGTCGGCGAGGAAATAGAGCTTTTCGCCCGGCATCTCGTCCTGCATGCGCACCCAGTTGCGGATCGCGCCCAGATAATTGCCGAGATGCAAATTTCCGGTGGGCTGGATGCCCGATAGCGTCCGCATGTCTTACTCCTCTGTCGCCGCCGGTTTGGCGCGCCGCCGCGTGAGCATGGCGACGAGATCCTTGTCAAGCGCGCCGACGAGGAAGGCGACGACGAAAAACACCGCGCCGCCCGCCGTACAGAGCGCCGCGAGCGACCAGATCCGCTCGAAAACGCCGCCGCCATAATAAGGCGCCATCATCGGCATCATCCACCACAGCAGCGCCGACATCGCCGCGACCGCGATCAGCTGGCGCGCGATGCGCCCGGCGATCTTCGCGGTGAAATGGAACCAGCCGCGGCGGTGGAGCACGGTGTAGAGCAGGATGCAGTTGAGCGACGCCGACGCCGCGGTCGCGCCCGCAAGCCCGACGATGCCATAATGTTCGACGACATAAAGGTTGATCGCGATATTGACGATCAGCGCCGCGAGCGCGGTCCACACCGGGGTGCGCATATCCTCGCGCGCGAAGAAGCCCGGGTTCAGGATCTTGACGATGACATAGGCGGGAAGCCCCGCGACGAGCGCGGCGACGATCTGCGCCATGATCGCGCCGTCGGCCTCGGTGAACCGCCCGCCGACAAAAAAAGCGGTGACGAAGGCGGGGGCGCAGATCGCGAGCGCGGCGGCGGCGGGCAGCGTCAGCAGCGTCGCAATCTCGAACGCATTGCCCTGCAATCGCTGCGCCTCCTGCGCGTCGCCGCTATGGATGTGTCGCGACAGCATCGGAAGGATCGCGGTGCCGAGCGCGATGCCGACGATGCCGAGCGGCAGCTGGTTGAGCCGGTCGGCGAGCTTCAGCAGCGTGAGCGAGCCCTGCGCCAGCGAGGTCGCGAAGAAGGTGTCGACGAACTGGCTGATCTGATAAATCCCCGCGCCGAAGGTCGCGGGCAGGATCAGCATGCCGAGCTTTTTGACCTCGGGCGTGAGCCGGGGCAGGTGCCAGTGCAGCTTCAGCCCGGCGCGGCGCACCGCCCACCACATATAGGCGAGCTGGACGACGCCCGCGATACTCACCGCGACGCACAGCGCTTCGGCGACGATCCGGTCGTCGCCCCCCGGACCGCGCAGCCACCATCCGGTGATAATGCCGCCGATCAGCACGATATTGAGCAGCACGGGCGCAAAGGCGCCCGGCGCAAAGCGCGAGCGGGCATTGAGCAGGCCCGACAGCATCGCGACAAGGCTGACGAGCGCCAGATAGGGGAAGGTCACGCGGCTGAGGAACACCGCAAATTCGAACTTGCCCGGCACCTCCTGGAAATCGCGCGCGAGCAGCCACACGATTCCCGGCATCGCGATCATCATCACCGCCGAGAAAACGAGCAATATCCAGAGGAAGACCGAGAGGACGTCGTCGGCGAATTTCGCCGCCGCCGTCTCGCCGCCCTCTCCATGCAGCGCGCGGCTGTATGTCGGGACGAAGGCGACCGAGAAGGCGCCTTCGGCGAACAGGCGGCGAAAGGTGTTGGGCAGCGTGAAGGCGAGCTGGAAGGCGTCGGCGGCGAGGCCGGCGCCCAGCACGCGGGCGAGTAGCATGTCGCGGGCGAAACCGAAGATCCGGCTGACCATCGTCAGCCCGCCGATCGTCCCGACATTTTTGATGAGGCTGCTCAACCCGTCAGCCCGCCCGAAAGGGGGTTAAGCCTGGCCGACCGGCGCGACGTCGCCCGCCTGCTCGGCTTCGACCTGCTGGACCTGCTGCATGAACAGGCCGTGGAAATCGATCGGTTCGAGCAGCAGCGGCGGAAAGCCGCCGTCGCGGACGGCATCGGCAACGACGCGGCGCGCGAAGGGGAACAGGATGCGCGGGGCTTCGGCGAGGAAGAAGGGCTGCAGCTGGTCGTCGGGGACGTTGCGGACGCCGAACAGGCCGGCGTATTTCAGGTCGATCACAAAGCTGGTGCCCGCATCGGTCTTCGACGTGACATCGATCTTCAGCGTCACTTCGTACAGATTGTCGCCGACGCTGTCGGCGGCGATGTTGAACTGCACATCGACCTGCGGCGCGTCCTGCCACTGGTAAACCGCGGGGGCGTTCGGATTTTCGAACGACAGATCCTTCACATATTGCGAAATCAGGCCGATCGCCGGGCTCGTGTCTTCGCCATTGGGCTGCAGGGCGGGATTGTTGATGTCGGCGCTGGTCTCGTCAGCCATGATGAAGAAGCTTTCACTGAAAAGATGGAAACAATATCGGCATCCGCGGACCGTGTCGGAACCGCGGCGGACGGTTGCCGCGGCGCTTAGCAGCGCCCGGCGGCGAGCACAATGGCCGCCCTGTCGATCCTATAGTTAAGGGCGAATCGTTGACCCGCCGCGCGGCAGCGGTCATGGTCATTTGAAACTGAGGCGCGTATCGCCTATGTATCAACCACTATGTTTCTATTGCCCGCATTGGACTTTTGCCCGTGACCGCTTTTTCGATCGTCCTGCTCGCCATGATTGCCGCCTTCCTCGGCATGCGGCTCTACTCGGTGCTCGGCAAGCGCACGGGGCATGAGCAGGAGCCCGTGCTGCCGCGCGAGCGCACCGCCGCCTCGCCGGTCCGGCTCGACGAGAATGACGGGTCGCAGGCGCCCGCGACCGCACCGGCCGACACCTCGGGTCTCGTTTACGAACCCGCTGCCGAAGCGGGCCTCCGCCAGTTGCTGGCTTCCGACCGCAATTTCGACGCCGGCCGCTTCATGGAAGGCGCCGAGGCCGCTTATCGCATGATCCTCGAAGCCTATTGGAAGGGCGACCGCGACACGCTGCGCGACCTGTGCGACGACGACAGCTACGAAGCCTTTGCCGACGCGATCGCCGCGCGCGAAAGCCGCGGGGAAACGCTCGACAACCGCCTGATGGGAATCGATTCGGCCAAGATCACCGCGGTCGAACTGAATCGCAGCGAGGCGCGCGTCACCGTTCGTTACCACGCCGATATCAGCGCGGTGACGCGCGACGCCGACGGCAAGCTGATCGCCGGGTCGATGAGCGACGCGTCGCAGACCGACGATTTGTGGACCTTCCGCCGCCAGATCGGCAGCAACGACCCCAATTGGGTGCTCGACGAAGCCGAATCGGCCTGATCGCATGATCCGGGCGGTGGGGGCGCCGCGCGCGCGGACTTTCGGATTCGCGCTGCTCGCTACTCTGCCACTGCTTTCGGGTTGCGCGTCGGTGATTCCCGACGCGGATAGCGGCCGTCCCGCGACCACCAGCCCTGCACCGCCGCGTCCGGCTGGCACGCAGCGCCCCTATATACCGCGCCCGTCTGAGGGCGCCGGCGCCGCCGCGCAGCCGATTCCCGCGACCCCACGAGCGGCGCTTCCCGCAACGCCCGTCCCGGCCGATGCGGCGACCGCCGCTGCCAGCGGCGTTGTCGCGGGCCCCGATTTCGCGACGCTCGGTGTGACCGCCGAACAGGCGAGCGCGGCGCTCGTCGCGTTTCGGATCAGCTGCCCCTCGGTCCAGCGCCGCACCGACACCAGCGGCCTGACGCAGGGCGCCGACTGGACCGAAAGCTGCAACGCGGCGAAAAGCTGGAAGGACGGCGACGCTTCGGCCTTCTTCACCAACTATTTCGGCACCGTACAGGTCGGCGCCGGCACCGCCTTCGTCACCGGTTATTACGAACCCGAAATCGCCGGCTCGCGCACGAAGCAGCCGGGCTATGACGTCCCCATCTATCGCCGCCCCGCCGACCTGATCGAAGTCGACCTCGGCCAGTTCGCCGACGATTTGAAGGGCCGCAAGATCCGCGGCCGCGTCGATGGCTCGAATTTCACGCGCTATTACGACCGCACCGCGATCGAGAGCGGCGCGCTCGACGGGCGCGGGCTCGAAATCGCCTATGCCGCCGACGCGGCTGAATTCTTCTTCCTGCAGGTGCAGGGCTCGGGCCGCCTCCGCCTGCCCGACGGCGGCATCATGCGCATCGGCTATGATACGCAGAACGGCCGCGGTTATGTCGGCATCGGCAAGCTTCTGCTCGACCGCGGCGAGCTGCAGCGCGGGCAGGCGTCGATGCAGGGCATCCTCGATTACCTCCGCGCCGATCCGGTGCGCGGCGCCGCGGTGATGAACGAGAACCCAAGCTGGGTCTTTTTCCGCGAACTCACCGGCCCGGGGCCGCTCGGCGCGCTCGGCGTCCCGGTGACCGGCCGCGCGAGCGTCGCCGCCGATCCCAAATATGTGCCGCTCGGCGCGCCCGTTGTCCTCTCGCTCGACCGCGCCGAGCCCAATGGGCTGTGGATCGCGCAGGACACCGGCGGCGCGATCAAGGGCGCCAACCGCTTCGACAGCTTCTGGGGCGCGGGCGACGATGCGCGCGCGATCGCGGGCGGCATGGCGGGGCGCGGCTCGGCGCTGCTGCTGCTTCCGCGCGCCAGCATCGCACGGCTGATCCCGGCGCCTTGATGTGCCGCGGCGCCTCGCCCCCGAAGAAAGCGCGCTGTGGAAAAAGGTCGCGGCGACGGTAAAGCCGCTCGCCAAGGCGAAGGCGCCGTCCGCGCCCGTGGCGCCGCCGACCGTGAAGCCGCCGAAACCCACCCCGCGCAGCGTCGCGGTCCCCGCCGCCGCGCCGCGACCCGCGACGAAACTGCCGCCGCCGCGCCGTACGCACCAGGCGGCGACGCTCGACGGCCATTGGGACCGCCGCTTGCGCAAGGGGCTCGTCCGCCCCGATCTCAGCATCGACCTCCACGGCCATACACTCGCCTCGGCGCAGGCTTTGCTCGACGAGGCGATCGGGCGCGGGCTGATGCGCGGCGCGCGCGTGCTGCTGGTGGTGGCGGGACGGCTGCGCCCCGGCGCTGACCGTCTGCCGCAGATGCACGGCGATCCGCGCCCGCGCGGCGCGATCCGTGCTTCACTGCCCGACTGGCTTGCTTACTCGCCCTACGCCGACCAGATCGTCGCGCTCCGCCCCGCGCATATCAGCCACGGCGGCGCGGGCGCGGTCTATGTCATCCTGCGGCGCGCCCGCGACGATTAGACGAAAGCGCGCATCAATATGCCACGATAGATGGCGGTGAGCGTGTGCAGATCCTCGACCGCGACGGCTTCGTCGAGCTTGTGCATCGTGGCATTGGTCAGCCCAAACTCGACCACCGGGCAGAGCGCGTGGAGGAAGCGTGCGTCCGAGGTGCCGCCGGTGGTCGACATTTCGGGGCGCACATCGGTTTCGGCATGGATCGCCTCGGCGACCAGTTCGGACAGGTCGCCCGGCGGGGTCAGGAAGGCTTCACCCGAAATCTTGCCGAGCACCTTGGCATTGGGCTCGACGTCGTGCGCAAGACGCTCGATCATCGCGACGAGGTCGGCGCCCTTATGCCGGTCGTTGAAGCGGATCGACAGCCGCGCGCGCGCCGACGCGGGGATGACATTGGTTGCGCCATTGCCGACCTCGATGTCGGTGAATTCGATGTTCGACGGCTGGAACCAGTCGTTGCCGCTGTCTAGCACCACCGCATCGATCGCCGCCAAAATCTTGACCAGCTTGGGGATCGGATTGTCGGCGAGGTGCGGGTAGGCGACATGGCCCTGCGTTCCGGGCACGTCGATCCAGATATTGACCGAGCCGCGCCGGCCGATCTTCACCATGTCGCCGAGCCGGTTCACCGACGTGGGCTCGCCGACGACGATCATGTCGGGGCGGACGCCGCGCGCGTCCATATGCTCCATCAGCGCGCGCGTGCCAAAGATCGCCGGGCCTTCCTCGTCGCCGGTGATGATCAGGCTGATCGTGCCCGCCTCGACCGGCGTCGCGGCCGCCGCAGCGACAAAGGCGGCGATCGAGCCCTTCATGTCGACCGCGCCGCGGCCGTAGAGCAGCTCGCCGCGCACCTCGGGAGCAAAGGCATCGCCGGTCCAGCCGATACCCGGCGGCACGACATCGAGATGCCCGGCAAAGCCTAAATGCTTCGGGCCTTTGCCCGTCCGCACCGCGAGCAGGTTTTCGACCGGCCCGTCGGGTTCGATCCCGTCGATGAAGCGCTCGACGGTGAAGCCGAGCGGGGTCAGCGCCGCCTCCAGCGTGTCGAACACGGCGCCCATGGCGGGGGTGACGCTCGGCGCGGCGATCAGCGCCTTGGCAAGCTCTACGGGGTCGACGGTGATGCTCATGCCGCTCCCTTACTCCCTCGCGCGGCCGCAAGTCGAGGCTTTGCATCGCGTCGCCTTTGTGCGAAACAAAGGAAGAACAAAGCCATGAGGACTGCCATGCCCAAGCTCGATCTCGATACGATCCCGCAAACCAACACGACGGGCTATCCCGCGCCTTACGATGCGCCTGTGCAGGGCCGCTGGTACCGCCGCCTCGCGCCGCCGACGGGGCTCAGCGACTTCGCCGCGAGCCATGTCGTGCTCAAACCCGGCGCCTGGTCGTCGCAGCGTCACTGGCACGACGGCGAGGACGAGATGCTCGTGATGATTTCGGGCGAGGCGGTGCTGATCGAAGATGACGGACGCTGGCCGATGCGGCCCGGCGACATCGCGGTGTGGCCGAAGGGCAGCACCAACGGCCATCACCTCGTCAACGAATCGGGCGCCGACTGCGTCTTCGTCGCCTTGGGCGGCGGCAAGAAATATGACACCGGCGGCGGCTATTCGGACATCGACATGCTCTTCACGCCCGACGGCTATTTCCACAAGGACGGGACACCCTATCCGACGTCGCGGATTCCCTAGAGAATTCGGTAGCTCAGCAGTGTGAACCGGGCGGGTGCGGTCGCATAGACGCCGTGACCGCGCGCCGCCGGCGATCCGAAGACCAGCCCGATGCGGTCGATATCGGCGAGTGCGGCCTCGATCGCGCCCGGCTTCGATCCGGCGGTTCGGCCCAGGACGGAAATCCAGTTCGGATCGTCGAGCCGCACGCTGATTTCATGTTCGCCCGGCGAGATTTCGCGCACCGTGGCGGCGGGGGCGTACCAGCGAAAATCTTCGTAGCGGCCCTTCGCGCTCCAATTGTCGCCGCGCCGCTGGAAATAGAGCGACACGGTGGCGGGAACATCGGGGCTTTCCTGCGGCACGAAGCGCGTGCCGGCCTGTGCATCGACGCGGTAGCGCACGACGATGCGGGCTTGCGGCGAGATCGGGCCGGGGCGAAAGGTGACATAATGGACATGGCCGGCGGCGGCGCTGCCGACGGGAAAGTCGAATTGCCACCCGGTACGGGTCGGCTGCGGACGCAGCGGCATGCCTTGCGAATAATTCTTGCCGCGAATGATCGGGCCGATCTCCCAGTCCGCCCCGCGCTGCGCCGCCGCCGGGCTGGCGGCCGGGAACAGCAGGGCAAAGGCGATCAGCGCCGCGGTGACAGGATATCGCATAGGCCCGGAATAGCAGGCCGACATGGTCATGTCCTGAACGGCCGGTTCATCGCCGCGATAGCTTGGGCTCAGCCCTCGACCGGCCCCTCGAACTTCTCGATGATCCAGTCCTCGGCCTGCGCGCCGCCGATCCATTCCTGCATGCACGGGTGGCTGATCACCGCCTGCGCATAAGCGGCGGCAAAGCGCGGCAGCGGGATCGAGTAAGTGATGAAGCGCGTGACGACGGGCGCGAACATGATGTCGGCCGCCGACCATTTGCCGAAAAGATAATCGCCGTCGCCGCCGAAGCGCGCGCGGGCCTCGGCCCAGATCTGGAAGATGCGCACGACATCGGCCTGCACTTCGGGGAGCAGTTCGGCGGGGGGGTAGATGCGCCGGATGTTCATGCTGTGGTTGCGGCGGAGCGCGGCAAAGCTCGAATGCATTTCGGCCGCCATCGAGCGCGCCATCGCGCGCGCCGCCATGTCGTCGGGCCAGAAACCTTTGGTGCCGCCGGTCTTTTCGTTGAGATAGTCGATGATCGCGAGGCTGTCCCACACGACGATATCGTCGCCGTCCCACAGGATCGGCACCTTGCCGCCCGACGGCGCGAACTCGTCGCCCTCGCGGCGGTTCGACCAGTCCTCGTCGTAAAGCGGGACGGTGACTTCCTCGAACGGCAGGCCGCTATGCTTGACCGCGAGCCAGCCGCGCAGGCTCCAGCTTGAATACGCCTTGTTGCCGAGGAAGAGTTTCATGGTGTCTCCTTTAATCCCTCTCCCCTTGCGGGAGAGGGTTGCGCAGACTTGGCAGCTTGCTGCCTAGTCGTAGCTGGGAGAGGGGGTGTCAACGGTTGCGTGCGCACGCCCCCTCTCGAGGTTCCGGTAGCGGACAAGTCCGCAACCTGCACCATCCTCTCCCGCAAGGGGAGAGGAGAAATTATGACTCGACCGCCTCCAGCACCGCGGTGCGCAGCTCGGCGATCCCCATGCCCTTTTCGCTGCTCGTTGCGATCACTTGCGGGTGCGCGGCGGGATGCTTGCGGGCTTCGGCCTCGGTCGCGGCCTGCACCGCTTCGAGTTCGGTCGCCTTGATCTTGTCGGCCTTGGTCAGCACGATGCGATAGCTGACCGCCGCGGTGTCGAGCATTTCGAGCACGTCGCGGTCGACGTCCTTGATCCCGTGGCGGCTGTCGATCAGCACGAGCGTGCGTTTCAGCACCGCGCGGCCGCGGAGGTAATCGTTGATCAGGAAGCGCCATTTCTTGACGACATCCTTCGGCGCCTTGGCAAAGCCGTAACCGGGCATGTCGACGAGCCGGAAGATGAGCGGATCTTCGCCGACGTCGAAATAGTTGAGTTCCTGCGTCCGCCCCGGCGTCACCGAGGTGCGCGCGAGGCCGCCCCGGTTCGTCAGCGCGTTGAGCAGCGACGATTTGCCGACGTTCGAGCGCCCCGCGAACGCGATCTCGGGCACGCTCGGCGGCGGCAGATGCTGGAGCGCGGGCGCCGATTTCAGGAACGCAATCGGTCCCGAAAACAGCTTGCGCGCGCGCTCCGCCCGTTCGGGGTCGGCCCCGGGTTCAAGTTCGACTTCGCTCACGTCGTCGGTGCCGCCTTCAGCTGCGGGAACTTGCGGTACATCCACTGCTGCTGCGCGATCGACAGGATATTGTTGGTGATCCAGTAGAGCAGCAGACCCGCCGCGAACGGCGCCATGATGAACATGAACAGCCAGGGCATGATCTTGAACACCTGCTGCTGCACGGGGTCGGTCGCCTGCGGGTTCAGACGGAACTGCAGGAACATCGTGATGCCCAGGATCACCGCGAGGATGCCGATCGACAGGATCGACGGCGGGGTGAAGGGCAGCAGCCCGAACAGATTGAGAATGTGCAGCGGATCGGGCGCCGACAGATCCTTGATCCAAAGGATGAACGGCTGGTGCCGCATTTCGATCGTCAGCATCAGCACCTTATACAGCGCATAGAAGATCGGGATCTGGATGACGATCGGCAGGCAGCCGGCGAGCGGATTGATCTTCTCGTCCTTGTAGAGCTTCATCAGCTCCTGCTGCATCTTGGGCTTGTCGTCCTTATGGCGTTCCTGCAGCGCCTTCATCTTCGGCTGGACGAGGCGCATCTGCGCCATCGATCCGAACTGGCGCTGCGCGATCGGGAACATCAGCGCGCGGATGATCAAGGTCAGCGCCATGATCGCGACGCCGAAATTGCCGACCTGCTTGAACAGCCAGTCGAGCAGCTTGAAGATCGGCACCTCGAAAAATTCGAACCAGCCCCAGTCGATCGCGTTCGACAGGCGCGTGATGCCCTGATCGTCCTGATAGTGCGAGAGCGTGCTCACTTCCTTGGCGCCGGCAAAGACGCGGCTGGTGGTCGTGATCTGCTTGCCCGGCGCAACTTCGACAAGGTCGCGGGCAAAGGCGGCGCGATAGGCACCGCCCGGCAGCGAATTGAACGCGGCGGAGACTTTTTCGCCCTTCGCGGGGACGACCGCGGCGAGCCAATATTTGTCGGTAAAGCCGAGCCAGCCCGCCGAGGTGTAGGAAACCGTGTTGTTCGCAGCCTCCTCGAGTTCGTCATAATTGGTGAAGTTCGACTTGCCGTCGAGATAGCCGGTCGGGCCGACATGGATCGTCCAGCTGTCCTGCTCGTGCGGGTCGGTCGGCTTGCCGGTGCGGTCGATATAGGTGCCGCTGCGCACCGCGACCGGCGCGGCGCCGGTGTTGGCGATCGTCTGCTTCGCGGTGATCAGATAATCATCGTCGATGCTATATTCGATGCGGAAGGTCTGACCGGCGCCGTTGGCCCAGCTCAGCGTGACCGGCGTCGTCGGGGTCAATTTGGTCCCGGTCGCGGTCCAGACCGTGGTCGGGCCCGGAACGACGACGCCCTGCGCCGACCAGCCGATGCTGGCGAAATAGGCGGCCTTGGTGCCCGCGGGGGCAAACAGGCGAACCGGCGGCGAATCCTTTTTGATCGTCTGGCGATATTTGCTGAGCGTGATGTCGTCGACGCGCGCGCCGACGAGGTTGATCGACCCCTTGATCGCGGGGGTTTCGATCGGAATGCGGTTGCCGTCGGCGAGCACCGCTTCGATCGGGCGGATCGCTTGCGGCGCCGCCGTAGCGGGCACCCCGGGGGCGGGCAGCGCGGCGGGCTGGCCCGGCGCCGCGGCGGGCGCGGAGCCGCCCGGCCCGGCGACCGTCGTGGTCACATCGGGCTTGTCGGGGGTGGGGAAGAATTTCTCGGAGACGAAATTCCAGCCGATCAGGATGGCCACCGACAACAAAATTGCCGCGATCATGTTACGCTTGTCGTCCACGCTCTTCGGTCTCTCTTCGTCTCTAAAGAATGTCGGGAATCGATTACGGGACCGGGTCGTACCCGTGTCCCCCCCAAGGATGGCAGCGCAATAGCCGCTTTGTCGCCAGCCAGCCACCCTTGATCGCACCATGGCGCCGCAGTGCGATGATCGCATATTCGCTGCACGAGGGCGCGTAGCGGCAGGTCGGCGGCAGGATGCGCGACGGGCCGATTTGCCAGCCGCGCGCGATCAGGATGAGCAATTTGGCGATCACGAGAAAAGCCCGGAAATCTGCGCAACTTCACGCGCGATCGATGTTTTTTCTTCTTCGTCACCCCGGACTTGACCCGGGGTCCCGCTTTTCAACGTCGCCGAGCGGGATCCCGGATCAAGTCCGGGGTGACGATAAAGGAGATGGGCGGCAATCACGACGGCTTCGTCCCGAGCTTCTTCGCCGCGCGCTTCAGCGCCGAATCGAGATGCTCGCCGAGTTCGGCAAAGACGATGTCGTTGCCGCCCGGCCGGCCGATCAGGACATGGTCGGCGCCGGCGATCCCCGATTCGGGGAGCGCGGCGCGGCACAGGGCGCGCAGGCGGCGCTTCATCCGGTTGCGCGTGACCGAATTGCCGACTTTCTTGCTGACGGTATAGCCGATGCCCAGCGCGTCGTCGCCGTCGCCGCGCTGGCGGACGAGCAGGACAAAGCCGGGCATGGGAAAGCGAAGGCCACGGTTCGCGGCCAGAAATTCGCTGCGTTTTGAAAGCGTTCGCACCAGCTGAACTGGCGCAGAAGCGTCAGCGATCAGGCCGACAGCTTCTTGCGGCCCTGGGCGCGGCGGTTGGCGAGAATCTTGCGGCCGCCAACCGTTGCCTTGCGGGCGCGGAAACCGTGGCGACGGGCGCGCACGAGGTTGCTCGGTTGAAAGGTACGCTTCATCGCGGTTGTCCCTAATTCTCGTCAAAGGCTTTAACAGAAAAGGGCCGCCAAACGTGGGCGGCCACTGATGGAGGCGCGGATAAGCGAGAGTCGGCGCAAAGTCAATCGCCATTGGCGCGGTTTTCGGTCGTTTCGCCATCGGCTGCCGCCAGCGCTTCGCGTTCGCGCCGCCGCGCCGCGCTGGTACGCCGCATCAACCGGTCCGTCCAGCCGGCATAGCGCGGGTGGCGCCGCTTGAAGCGGACATAGACGCGCTTCGCCCACTCGCTGTTCTGCAAAGCCAGCATCAGTCCCGCGGGAAACAGGATGACAAAGCCCGGCCCCGGCAGCGGACCGAGCAAGGGCGCGGCGATCATCAGCAGCACGCCAAGCACGAACAGCGCCGTCCGCACCCGCGGGTTCGATCGCAATCGCTGGTAAAGGCTGCGTTTCGCCATGGGGGCGATGTGGGGAGGCTGCGGCGTGTTGCAAGGCTAAAGCAGCCGCGAAGCGGCGCCGCGTCAGTTGAGCGTGACGAAGCGCGCCATATCGTCGCGCGTCAGATAGCGGACGTCGTCGAACGGGGTGCTGTTGGTTAGCGCGTAAAAGGCGCGCGCCTTCGCGTCGTTCAGCCCCATTTCGCGGTAATAGCCCAGATATTCGGCGTGGACCGGGTCGTTCGCCGGATAGTCGTTCGCCTCGCGCCCATATTCGTCGGCCCAGCTGTGGACGCCGAATTCGGCGTCGGGCGCGGCGCGGCGGGTGACCCCGGCGAGCCACAGTTCGACCGCGCCCGAGCGGATCGAGCCGCCCGCCGGAACCACGGTTTCGAGCCCCGCGCGGCGGATTGCGCGCGCGAGGATCAAATTCGCTTCCTCGTCGAGGCTACCGGGGCAGTCGGTCATTTCGAGCCGCTTGAGACCGGGATAGGCCGCGAGCATCGCCGCGAACTGGCGCGGGGTTGCCGACGTGACGTCGCCCGCCATGCGGACGGTCGCGCCGTCGATCACCGAAAAGGGACCGAAGCGCGCCTTGGCATGGCCGAGTGTCGCGAGCGTGGCGGCGGGGGCGTAGCGGCGCGCCGCCGCGAAATCGGCATCCTCGGCGAGCGCCTCGTCACCCAGCAGCGCGGCGCCTTCGTAGATGACACCCTCATCGCTGTCGGCGGCTTCGGCGTCGTCGCCGGTATCGTCATAGGTCCACGTCACCGTCGTGGTGGTGATCGTCACGACCTGCTGCGCCTGCGCCGGCGCGAACGCGAGCACCGCCGCCAAAGCGGCGACGATCAGCGTGCGGACGAAGGCCGACGGCGAAACCATGCATCCGCCTTCGCGCGTGCGCGCCTATCAAATGGCAAAGAGGCAGTGTCAGCGCGCCGTTAACCGCGATCCGGGACAATCGCGCTACAGCTCGCTTTCGGTGCCATAGGGTGTCGTGATCGCTTCGAGCAGATGGCCGTCGGGATCGGCGAAATAGACGCCGCGCCCGCCGAAATGGCGATTGATCTCGCCCGGCCGGGTGCGCGCGGGGTCGGCCCAATAGTCGAGCCCGCGCGCCGCGAGCCGGTCGATCACGCCATCGAACTCGGCTTCGCTGACCAGAAAGGCATAATGCTGCGGCGCGACCGGTCCGTCCTTTTGCATGAAATCGACCGACACATGGTTCGCGAGCCGGACGACCATGAAATGGAGGAAGGGTTCGGGCGGGTCGAGCGCGAACATTTCGGCCAGGAAGGCCGATGACGCGCGCTTGTCGCGGCACCAGATGATCGTGTGGTTGAGCTCGACCGCCATTCTTCCTCAATCGCGGTCGGGCGCGCCGAGCGGGAAATAGGGACGATAGGGCCGCGCTTCCTCGACGCAGCGCGAAATCGTCGGATGCGCGAGCAGCCGCGCGCGATAGGCGCGCAGATTCTCATATGTGTCCGGGATTTGATGAACCCAGTCGGCATAGAAGAGCGAAGGCGCCGCCGCACAATCGGCCATGGTGAAGCCATGGGGCGTCGCCCATCCGCCGCCCGCCAGCTCCTTGTCGAGCCAGCCATAGACGGTATCGAGCGCGGCTTTCGACTGCTCGACGATCATCGGGACGTGATTTTCGGGCCCGCGGATCGCGTCGGCGACGACCGCCTGCATCCGGCCCATGACATGATTGTCGAAGACGCGGTCGAACAGCCGGACTTTCAGCGCCGCATCGAAATCCGCCGGGATCAGGCGCGGTTCGGGCACCAGCCGGTCGAGATATTCGATGATGATCGACGATTCAAAATAGGGAATGCCGTCGTGGACGAGCAGCGGAAACTGCCCGACCGGCCAGTGCGCTTTCAGCTCGGGCATATGGTCCGGGAACGCCGGGTCGACCGAGCGATAGTCGAATTCGATCCCCTTCTCGTACAGCGCGATCAGCACTTTCCAGGTGTAGGAGGAGAAGGGGTGGCCATAATAGATCAGCATCAATTACCATCCTTGCGCGTCAGCCAGGCGAGCGGCCAGCCGACGAAGAAAATATGCGGAAAGAGCGCGACCGCGCCTTTGACGAGGTCGGTCGGCGGGAAGGGCACTCCGAAGCGCAGCGGCAGCACGATCCCGTTCATGATGACATAGAGCAGCAGCCCATAGAGCGTGCCGGTGAGCCACCATGGCCATACGGTCAGCGCGGTCCAGCGCCGCGCGACAAAGAACCACGTAGCGACCATCGCACCCATGATCGCATAATGCGTCGCGAGCCCTGCGATGTCGCCGCCGATGCCCCAGCCGCGCGCGGCGTCGCCGAACGGCCCGCTCGCGACGGCGTGGAGCATCGAGGAGACGGTGCCCCCCTGCACGACGCTCGACACCGCCGCATAGACGATGTCGAGCGTGCCGCAGAGCAGCCAGGCGAAGAGCGCCGGACTACGCCGCGTCAACGGCTTCGCCCCGCACCGCGGCCTCGATCTTCGCGATATCGATCTTCTTCATCGTCATCATCGCCTCGAACGCGCGTTTGGCGGCCGCGGGGTCGCCGCCCATCGCTGCGTCGGTCAGCGCGCGCGGAGTGATCTGCCAGCTCAGCCCCCATTTGTCCTTGCACCAGCCGCACATGCTTTCCTGTCCGCCATTGCCGACGATCGCGTTCCACAGCCGGTCGGTTTCCTCCTGCGTGTCGGTGTGGACCTGAAAGGAAAAGGCCTCGCTATGCTTGAAGGCGGGGCCGCCGTTGAGCCCGACGCACGATATGCCGAGAACGGTAAAGTCGACCGTCAGCACGTCGCCCTCCTTGCCGCTCGGATTGTCGCCCGGCGCCTTGTGGACCGACCCGACCTTGCTGTCGGGGAAGGTCGCGGCATAGAAGTTCGCGGCTTCCTCGGCGTCCTTGTCGTACCAGAGGCAGAGGGTCACGGGCTGGCTTGTCGGTTGGTTCGTCATTTTCACTCTCCTTTGATCGGCGCGCCGATCGACCATTGATGGCCGAACGGATCCTTGATTTGGCCGTAACGGTCCCCCCAGAACATATTGTCGAGCGGCATCACCACCGTCGCGCCGGCGGCGACCGCGCGGTCGAACCAGGCGTCGGCGTCGTCGACGTGCAGGTGCAAGGTCACGCCATCGGGCTTGCCCGAGGGTTCGCTGACATATTCGGGAAATTCGTCGTGCATCATCAGCGACGCGCCGTTGATCGTCAGATGCGCGTGCATCAGCCGCACGCCATCGTCGGCGGGCATGCGCATATTCTCGGTCGCGCCGAACGCCTTGATGTAAAAATCGATCGCCTCGCTCGCGCGCTTGTCGGCGATGGCGATATGCGGGGTGAGTCCCGTCGTCGGGCCCTGGTTTTCCATCCTCTCTCTCCTTTGCTTATTTGCGCGGACCGACGAAGCCGACGGGCGCGCCCTGCGGGTCGATCGCGTTCATCGCATATTCGCCGCCGGGGATTTCCATCGGTTCGCTGGTGATCGTGCCGCCGTTCGCGGTCACCGCAGCGTGCGCGCGGTCGATGTCGTCGACGCCGATGTAGAAATTCCACACGGGCACCGGATAGCCCTCCATCAAGGGCATCACCGCGCCGATCATCACGTCGCCGCGCTGGACGAAGCGGTAGGCGCCGAGCGGACCCATATCCATCTCGCCCTCCTGCCCCCAGCCGAAATGCTTTTTATAGAAGGCGATCGCGGCGTCGGAGTCGGAGGTCGCGAGTTCGTTCCAGCGGACATGCTGCGCTTCGGTGACCGAAAACACGCCGCCTTCCCCCGGTACGGCATCCTCGGGCGGGATCGGGTCCATGATATAGAAATGCGCCCCCTGCGGGTCGCTGACCATCGCGATGCGCCCGACGGGGAGGTCGGTCGCGGGCATATGTACCGCGCCGCCATCGGCCTTGATCGCATCGATAGCGGCATCGACATCGGCGACCTCGAGATAGCCGAGCCAGCCGGGGCGTGCGCCGCCCGCGAGCATGTCGGCGCCCAGCGCGAGCACCCCGCCCGCGGTGCCGCCGTCGCTGCGCAGGATCATGCGGTAATCGACGCCGCCGGCCGCGGCGTCGTTCTGCGCCGCGATCGTCCAGCCGACGACGGCGCCGTAAAAGGATGCCGCGCCCGCGGGATCGGGGGTCATCAGCTCGTACCAGATGAAATTGGATGCCATCGTCTCTCTCCTCTTTCCTTGGTCTCAATAGGTCAGGCTGGGAAACCAGTCGCCGCGTCCCTCGGGCGTCATGTCGAGCAGACCCCAGAGCGGATCGACAAGGTCGCCCGCGCGGTGGTGCTGGCCGGGATCCTCGGGCGCATAAGCCATCTCGCTCGCCCAGACGTGGCGGACGTCCGCGCCATCCTTGCAGAACACGTTGAAGATCGTCTCGTCCCAATTCTCGCCGGGCTTCAGGCCATGCTCGGCGCGCTTGGCGTCGGTCAGCTTCGACGTGTCGCCGAAATAATCGGCCGAATAGCGTCCATCGACGTCGGACAGAAAGATGAGGTGCGGCCAGCGCCGCTCCTTCGCCCAGGCTTCGAGCCGCGCGATCGGCGACTTGGCGACGATGTAGAGCGGCGCGCGCTGCCCGACATGACGCGCGCTGCCGTCGATCGCGTCGAGCATATGCGTGCACCCGTTGCACGGCTTGTCGCGTTCGGCCCCGAACATGAAGCTTTGCAGGATGATGCTCGGCTTGCCCTCGAACAGCTCGGACAATCTGACCCGCTCGGGACGCTGGAAAGCGCCGATGCGCTCGAAGCTATAATCCTCGGGCACCGTGCCGCCCGGGGGCAGCGCGCGGCGCTTGGCGGCGACCGCCTCGATCTGGCGGCGCAGCGCGATTTCGTCGGCGAGCAGCTCGGCGCGCGCGGCGCGATATTCGGGACTCTCGCCGGGGAAGGACAGATGTTCCATGGCCTGCTTCCTTCTGTGGGTTCTTATAGCCGGTGCAGCCGCAGCGGCTTCACATTTTCGCGCGCGATCAGCCCACGCGCCTCAAGATCGAGCTGAACGCCCTTCAGCCACCAGCCCGCCTTGGCGCCGCCGGGGAACAGCGCCTCGGGCAGCAAGGGCAGCACGCCGGCCTTGACCTCCGCGACGGTCAGCCCGGGTTTACCCTTCGGCACCGCCGCCAGTATCGCCTCCTTCATTGCGTCATATTTGGCCTTGTCGACCTGCATCGCGAAACCCGGGCTGGTTATGCTGCGCATCTCGGTGCGTTCGATGGTTTTGCTCATCCTGCATATCCTTTCGTCGCTTCGATCGGCGGGGCGCGGAAACCCATCGCGGCCCACGCCTTCAGCAGCCGCCACATGAACTTGCCCGTCGGCGTCCGGTAATTGGGGATGTCGTCCGGCAGCTCGACCCCGTCGGGCCGGTCGCCGACGATCGTCCGCATCTCGGCCGCCGGGCGCTCGGCCTCGGCTATGCGTCCCGAATAGACGCTCAGCCAATGCCCCTTGGTGAATTCGAGCGCGATCGGCGCGTTGCAGCAGCGCGCGACGAACCGCCGCGTCGGCGAATCGGGCTTCAGCCGATGCTCGTCCAGCTGGTCCGATCCCGACAGCCATTGCAGCCGGTCCTTGCGCATCAGCACATAGGGCGTCCCGCCGTCGGTGCCGACGACTCCCGGCGCGCCCGGAAGCGCGGCGAAGCTCCGGCCCGCCTCCTGGCAGCTATGGCAATAGCAGGTCGCCGCCATGATCGGCTCGCCGCTGAGTTCCAGCCGCACCGCGCCGCACGGGCACGAGGCGGTGCGCGTCATGCCGGGCTCGCCGCGGGTCATGCGTCCAGCTCCGCCATCGCCTTGGCGATGGTCACCGGCGCCTTGGGCCGCGCGTACATCGAGTTCAGATAGGCGCTGAGCGCGGGGGCATCGTCCAGCATGTCTTCCAGCTTGGCCCAATCGAGCGTGTAGGCGGCATTGAAATCGGCCACCGTCACCTGCGCGCCGACGACAAAGTCGCGCCCCTGCATATGTTGTTCGAATATCGCGATCATCCGTTTGCAATCGCGCCTCGCCAGCGCAATTTCCGCGGCCGATTGCTCGTCGGGTGCATAGAGGAAGCTGTGCAACGCGATCCGCCACAGCGGCGCTTCGATCTCGGTCATCAGGAAAAACAGCCAGCGATACATTTGGCCGCGATCTTCGGGTGTAGCGGGGATCAGCCCGCCGCCGGGAAAGCGGCCGCCATATTTATCCGCCAGATAGAGCTGGATCGCCGCCGATTCGCTTACCACCAGGTCGCCGTCGACCAACACCGGCAGCTTCGCGGCCGGATTGAGCGCCAGAAACTCGGGCGTCAGCTGCTCGCCGGCGCCGAGGTCGATCGAGACGATTTCGTGCGCGAGATCGAGTTCGTTCAGGAGCCACATCGCACGCAGCGCGCGGGTGGGGGGCGTTCCGTAAAGTTTTATCATCGTTCGGGATCCTCTTCTCGATCCTCCCTGTCGCGCAGCGGTGGGGAGGTGGCAGCGCGCAGCGCTGACGGAGGGGCCAATGGCGCAGCGTTGCGGCCCCTCCACCACCGCTTCGCGGCGGTCCCCCTCCCCATGGCTTCGCCACAGGGAGGAGCAGCTGCGATCACGCCTCGACGATCGGTGCAAAGCCGCCGTAAATCATGCGCGCGCCGTCGAACGGCGTGTTCTCGGAACTCGCCTTCATCCGCTCGTCGGCCATCATCTTTTCCCAGCCCTGGGTGCGCGCTTCCTTGCTCGGCCATTCGACCCAGCTGTAGACGACGCTTTCGCCGTCCTTCTTGTGCGCCGCCCGCGCATAGTCGGTGACCTTGCCGTCGGGGACATCGTCCGCCCACGCCTCGACGACGCGCGTCGCGCCATAATCGATGAAGACGCCCGACATCTTCTGCGCCAGCTCGCGATAGGCTTCCTTGTTGGCGTCGGGGACGGGCACGATATAGCCGTCGGCATAACCGGTCTTGCCGTCGCCTCCCTTGGCGTCGTCGACGATCGAGTCGAATCCGCCGATGATCATGCGCTTGCCGTCGAACGGCATCGCGCCGCCCATTTGCGCCATGCGCGGGTCGCTCATCATCTTTTGGTTCGCGGCATCGCGCGTCGCCTTGTCGGGATATTCGAACCAGCTGAAAACGACCGTTTCGTCGGGCTTCGCCTGCACGGCGCCCTTGAAGTCGTTGACCTTGCCGTCGGGGACATCGTCGCCCCAGCATTCGACCATGCGAGCGACGCCGAATTCCTTGAACAGCGGCGCCGCATCGGCGGCATGCTTGCGATAGGCTTCCTTGTTGGCGGTCGGCACCGCGACCACAAATCCTTCTACATAGGTCATCTTATCTCTCCTTAGGGGGGTGGGAGTGGAACTTCAGGCGGCGGGTGGGCCCGCTTCTTCGCTGAAGGCTTCGAGCTGTGCGTCCATCGCACGCTGGAATGCTGGCCGGGCGAGGCAGCGGTCGAGATAGGCCTGCAGCCGCGGTTGTTCGGCGATCAGTCCGGCCTCGACACCTTCGCGCAGCACGGTCGCCATCGCGATGTCGGCGACGGTGAAGTCGCCCGCGACATATTGTTTGTCGCCGATCGCGTCGTTGAGGCGGCCGAGCCGGCCCTGGATGAATTCGATCAGGCTCGGCCGGCGCAGCTTCGCCCATTCCTCGTCGGTCGAGAAAATGTCGACATTGCCGAGTTCGAACAGCATCGGCTCGACGCTGTTATAGGCGGCGAACAGCCAGGCGAGCGTGTTGGCGCGCGCTTGCGGGTCGCGGGGCATCAGCCGCTCGTCCTTCTCGGCGAGGTGGAGCAGGATCGCGCCGCTTTCGAACAGGCGGATGCCGCCGTCGTTGAGCACCGGCACCTGCCCCCACGGCTGGAACAGGAAATGGTCGGCGGGGCGGTTGATCGCGCTGATCAGATGCTCGGCATAATCGAGCCCGATTTCCTCGCACGCCCAGCGCGGGCGCAGGTCGCGGACATAGCCGCGCGCGAAATCGGGAACCCAGTCGAAGGCGGTGATCTCGAGCTTGGCGTTCGGGTTGACGGACATGATCGTTCCTCTCTTTTTGTCTTGTTGTTGGGGTCAGAAGGTCGGCATCGGCGGCTTGGCGTCGTCGAGGAAGGGCACGACCGTCGCGACGATCGCGGGCGCCTCGCTCATGATCCCGACGTGCGATGTCGCGGGCAGGATCGCGAGCCGCGCCTTCGGCGCTTCGGTCATGAAACCCTGGGTCGCCGCCGCGATGTCGCCGCCGCCGCGCAGCTTGAACAGCGCGATCGCATGATCGAGCGTGACGCCGTCGGCGTCGCCGATGATCACCATCGTCTTGCCGGGGATCGCGCGAAGCTGTTCGTCGGAATAGGCGAAGGGCGTGGCGTCGAGCGTCTTGATATTCTCGACCAGTTTCGGAAATTTGTCGGGCGTCGGCGACAGGCTCTTGTAACCCGTTTCGATCGGGCTGCCGGCGAATGTCTCGGGGGTGATCTGCGCGATACCGGCGAGCACTTCGGGATACCAGCCGTCGAGCCGCGAGGTTCCCGACAGGATGACCTGTTTGCCAACCCGTCCGGGGTGGCGGACCGCCAGCGCGATCGCGGTCGATGCGCCCATCGAATAGCCGAGCACGTCGGCCTGTTTCACCCCGAGCTTTGCAAGCACGGCGGCGGCGTCGTCGGCCATCAGGTCATAGCTCAGCTTGCCGTCGACCCCGCCCGACCGGCCATGACCGCGCGCGTCGATCGCGATCACCGGGCGCGTCGCGGCCAGGGGATCGATCAGCGGCTTCATCGCGTCGGCGAACATGAAGGCGCCGTGGAGTATGAGCAGCGGGGTCTTGCCCGACGCGAGATCGCCGTGCAGCTGGTAATGGATGCGCGTGCCATTCACATCGGCGTCGCCATTCTTGACCGTTACCGGTGCCGCGGCTTTGGCGGTTTCTGGGGCGGCGGCGGGCGGCGCGGCGTGCGCCGGCTGCGGCAGGGCCGCGGCGGCGAGCAGCGCAAAGACGGGCACGAGGCTCCAACTGGAGGAGTGGTTTGTCATTCGACTATTCCTCTTGTTCTAAAGACGGAGGCTAGGAGCGTTTGCCTTTGATCCAGGCGACGATCGACATCGCATGGCCGTGGCCGAGGTCGTAATCGGCCTTCAGCCAGTCGATGATCGCACCGGCCTTGATCCCCGGGGCGAGGCCGCTTTCGTCGGCGAGGCCTTTGTCGATCGCGATGGTCTTCAGCGCGCCGGCCGATTTGCCGGTCTTGGTTTCGACATTGTCGATATAGGCCTGGAAGCTCATGCGCTCGCTCCTGCGCTGAGCGGGATCAGCGCGCGGAGGCGCGGATCGCGCAGCCACAGGCCGCCCCACAGCATCAGGCCAAGATAGACGCCGAACAGGCTGTGGCTGAACAGCGGGCTGTCGATGCGCACATGCGTGCCGATCGCGCCGCCGAGATAGCCGGTGATCAGGATCGCACCGAGGATCGCGGTGCGCGGCCAGATATACAGGAGCGTCGGGATCAGCAGCAGCGTGCCGAGCAGATACATCGTGCCGACCTCGAGCGGCCATCCTAGATCGGGCGGGCTATATTTGATCGCGGTCTCGGGCGACACTAGCTTGAGCCCGGCGTCGAAGAGCAGGAAGAGGATCACAAGGCCGCTCAAAACGCGGCCGGCGATCAACTGGCCCTTGGCGGGGGTCGTATCGGTCATCCTCTTCCTCCTCCCTTATGCTTTATGTCAGGCCGATGCTTCGGCGGGCTCGCCGGCGGGGATCGCGGTCGGGTCCATCCACATCACTTCCCAGATATGGCCGTCGGGATCTTCGTAGCTGCGGCCGTACATGAAGCCGAAATCCTGCGTCGGGGTCGGGTCGGCCTTGCCGCCCGCCTTGACCGCCTTGGCGACCTGTCCGTCGACCGCGTCGCGGCTGTCGGCCGAAAGGCAGAGCAGGACCTGCGCATGGGTGCGCGCGTCGGGGATCGTCTTGGTCGTGAAGTCCGCCCATTTCGCGTGGGTCAGCAGCATGACGTGGATCGAACCCTCTTCGACGACCATGCACGCGGCGGTTTCGTCGGTGAAGGCGGGGTTGTTCGCCGCGCCGATCGCTTCGTAAAAGGCTTTCGACTTGTCGAGGTCGGTGACCGGCAGGTTCACGAAAATCATCTGGGGCATTACTCTCTCCTTTGGGGTGTGGTGATTGTTGAAGTCAGCGTGCGCGGTGCGCGGCGGCAATTACCTGTCGCATCATGGCGTGCCGCCGGCGCCGAACAGCATCCGGACATAACGCTTCAAATGGGTGACGGTGCCGCGCGCAATCGCCGGATCGTTCGTCGTTTTCGCCAGGACGAAAGCGCCCTGCAGCACCGACTGGACATGCTGGGCCAGGCCGATCGCGGTGATATCCTCGGGCACGTTATAAACGTCCATCGCCGCCTGGATGTCGGGCGCGAGTGCCTGGCAATAGGCGTTGATGCTTGCCTCGCAAGCGGCGCGGATGCGGTCGTTCGTCGCATAGGCTTCCTGCACCATCGTGCCGACGAAGCAGGTATAATCTTCGGTGGGGCCGTCGAGCATCGACAGGCGGAAATCGATATGGCCGAGCAGCCGATCGAGCGGATCCTCGAGGCTGACATGCGGTGCCAGCTCGAACATCGGCCGCGCGCGCTCGGTCCAGCCCTCGGCCGCGGCGACCGCCAGCTCCTCTTTCGACGCGAAGTGATGGAAGAAGGCGCCCTTGGTCACCCCTGCCGCCGCGCAGATCTGGTCGACCGTCGTCGCCGCATAGCCCTGCTTGCGCACCGTGGCATGCGCCGCGGCGATCAGCTTGGCGCGCGCGCTGCCGCGCGGCGCGCGGACCGCAGGGGTGCCGCCGCCCGCCGGGGGGACGTCGCGGGCGGCGGCTGCGGGGATCGAGGGCGAGTGATTCGTCGTCATGCGAATCGACATACCGACTAGTTGGTATGTTGTCAAATCGGCATAGACCTCGGCGATGTGCGCGATGATCGGAAAGTTGCGAAAAGACTCGACCTTCCCGCCACTTCGCCTAAACAGGGCATCGGAACAAAGGGGGCACATCGGTGCTGTTCCGGGGGGAATATGGTCGCAGTCGTTTCAACCACTGCCTATCTCGGCATCGACGCGCGCGGGGTCGAGGTGCAGTGCCAGATCACCCCCGGCGTCCCGCGCTTCGTCGTCGTCGGCCTGCCCGACAAGGCGGTCGGCGAAAGCCGCGAGCGCGTCCGCGCCGCGATCGCCGCGATCGGCCTGTCGCTTCCGCCCAAGGTCATCACCGTCAACCTGTCACCCGCCGACCTGCCGAAAGAAGGCTCGCACTACGACCTGCCGATCGCGCTCGCGCTGCTCGGCGCGATGGGGGTGATCGATGCCGAGACGCTCGCCTCCTACGTGGTCGTCGGCGAACTCGGGCTCGACGGGCGCGTTGCGGCGTCGCCCGGCGTGCTGCTCGCCGCGATCCACGCGGGCAGCGCCGGGCTCGGGCTGATCTGCCCGGCGGCGCAGGGGCCCGAGGCGGCGTGGGCGGGCAATGTCGAAGTGATCGGCGCGCCCGACCTCCTGTCGCTGCTCAATCATTTCAGGGGCCATGCGCTGCTCGCACCGCCGCTGCCGGGCGAGGTCGAGGCGCCGGTGCGCTCCGCCGACCTCCGCCAGGTGAAGGGGCAGGAGACCGCCAAACGCGCACTCGAAATCGCCGCCGCCGGCGCGCACAATCTGATGATGTCGGGTCCGCCCGGCGCCGGCAAATCGCTGATGGCGGCATGCATGCCGGGCATCCTGCCCGATCTCACCCCCGCCGAGGCGCTCGAAGTGTCGATGATCGCGTCGGTCGCCGGGAACCTCGAGGGCGGACGCCTGATCCGCGCGCGGCCGTTTCGCAGCCCGCATCATTCGGCATCGATGCCCGCGCTCGTCGGCGGCGGGCTGCGCGTGCGGCCGGGCGAGGTCAGCCTCGCGCATCTGGGTGTGCTCTTCCTCGACGAACTCCCCGAATTCCAGCGCGGCGTGCTCGATTCGCTGCGCCAGCCGCTCGAAACGGGCGAGGTCAGCGTCGCGCGCGCCAACGCGCATGTCACCTTCCCGGCGCGTGTGCAGCTCGTCGCGGCGATGAACCCATGCCGCTGCGGCCATCTGGGCGACCCCGCGCTCGCGTGCAGCCGCGCGCCGCGCTGCGCCGCCGATTATCAGGCGAAGCTGTCGGGGCCGCTGCTCGACCGCATCGACCTGCATGTCGAGGTGCAAGCGGTGAGCGCCGCCGACCTCGTCCTGCCGCCGCCCGCCGAGGGCAGCGCCGAGGTCGCGGCGCGCGTCGCGGCGGCGCGCGCCGCGCAGACCGCACGTTATGCGACGCACAAGGCGCGGACCAATGCCGAGATCGACGGCGAGCTGCTCGAAACGGTCGCGACCCCCGACGAAGCGGGGCGCAAACTGCTGGCGCAGGCGGCCGAGGCGATGCGGCTGTCGGCGCGCGGCTATACGCGGATATTGCGCGTCGCGCGGACGATCGCCGATCTGGCGGGCAGCGACGCTGTCGGGCGCATTCATATCGCCGAAGCGCTCAGCTATCGGCGGCAGGCACCGAGGAACTGATGGAGGAGATCGTTTTCGAGGCGGAGATCATCGAATGGCGCGGCCCGGCTCCCTTTCTTTTTGCGCCGGTTCCGGGCGAGCATGTCGGTGCCGTCCGCTACGCCGCGATGACAGAGAGCTATGGCTGGGGTGTCGTGCCCGTGGTCGCGACCGTGGGGGAGACGGCGTTCGCTACGTCGCTTTTCCCGCGCGACGGCACCTATCTGCTGCCGATCAAGGTCGCGGTCCAGCGGTCCGAAGCCGTGGGCCTCGGCGATCGGATCGCGGTCCGGATGCGCGTCGGCCGGCCTTAGATTCGCGCGACCCTCCCGATGGTGGTAAACATTTCCGAACATATTGATGCGATGGGGTAGGGATGATCGCGGCGGCACATCTTCTGGCGCACCTGTGCGGCCGGCTGGGGCTTGGCTTTGCCGTCCTCGTGCTCGCGATGTGGGCGGCACCGGCAGCGGCGGGGACGCTCGACGTCGATCGCGACCTTTGCCATGCGCAGACCGGTGTCGCGGCGCGCGATAGCAGCCTGCCCACGCTTCGCTTTTCGTGCAGCGGATCGCCCGCGGATTATCAGCAGGGCAGCCTCTGGCTGCGCGCGCCGCTTGAGGGGCCGGGCGCCGGGCGCGGCGATGTCACCCTGATGGTCCATCAGTCGCGTTTCGACCGACTCGCCGTCGCCTTTTCCTACGCCGACGGCACGACGCGCTGGCAGCAGGTGCGGGCAGGCGATTATGGATCGCATTGGCGCACCGGCGGGCAGATCCTGTTCGAAGCGCCCGATGGCGGCGCGGCGTTGACCGCGGTGACAATGCGCGTCGATCGCCTGTCAGGCCACCAGTTCATCCACGCGCGGCTCATCCCGAAAGCCGAGGCGGCGATGCAGTCGGCGGGCATGGCGGCGGCGATCGGTGCGGCGCTCACGCTGCTGCTCATCAGCTGTATCTACAGCCTGTCGCTCGCCTTTGCGGTGCGCCGCCAATATCTGGCGTGGCAGGCGGCATGGTCGGGCACGATGCTGCTGTGGGGCGCGCTCTGGTCGCAGGTTCATCTGGCGCTCGTGCCCGGATTGGCCGGGACGGTGACGACGCAAATCTGCACCTTCCTTTCCTGCCTTGCCATCGCGCTCGCGACGGTCAGCGCGGCGACGGCGGTCGATCGCGGACGGGTGCCGAAGTGGCTTCGCGCCGGCACGCTCATCCTTGGGCTCGGCGTCGGGCTCGCCGGCATCCCGTTGGCGCTGATACGCGGCAGCAGCCTGGGGCTCTTGGGCGACGCGCTGGGGCTGGTCGTCCTTGCCGATCTGGCGGCGGTGACCGTCTATCTTGGCTGGGCATGGCGGCGCGGATCGGTCGAAGCGCGCGATTTCCTCGCGGCGTGGGGACTGCCGATGGCGGTGCTGGCCGCCATCCATGTCGTCGATGTCGAGGACGGTTTCTGGGGCGGCGGATCGAAGCTGCTCGTGCTGGTTGCCGCGACCTGGCAGGCGCTTTGGCTGGCGGCGGCGGCGACGCGGCGGCTCGGCCATCTGCGCATCGAACGCGACCATGCGCGCAGCGCCGCAGCGCAGGCGCAGCAACTCGCGCGGCGCGACCCGCTGACCGGGCTGCCAAATCGGCGCGGTTTTGTCGAAAGCGTCACGCCGTTGCTCGAACGCGCGCGCGCGGACAATCTGCCCGCGGCGCTGCTGCTGGTCGACATCGACCGTTTCAAGTCGATCAACGATATCTATGGGCATGATGCGGGCGATGTGGTGCTGTGCGGTATCGCACGGCGGATCGAGCGCTGGGAGGGGCCGATGTGTACTGTCGCGCGGCTCGGCGGCGAGGAGTTCGGGTTGCTGACGATCGGGATGGAAGGGATCATCCTCGGCCGCTTCGCCGAAAGCATCCGGCGCGGGATCGCCGCGTGCGACCACAGCGCGACGGTCGGCGAGCGGCTGGTCACCGCCAGCGTCGGCGTCGCCGAGGTGCGGCCGGCGTGCGATTTCCAGCAATTATACCGGCTCGCCGACGAGGCGCTTTATGATGCGAAGCGCGGCGGGCGTAACAAGGTGGTCGTCCAGCGGCACTATGACATGCCGGGACGCGCGTCCGCCCGCGAGGTTGCAAGAACGAATTGAAGGCTGCGCGGACGCGGCCCCATCGGAATCGGTTTAGTTGGAGATGACCTCGAGCGGGGGCGGGGCTTTCGCCGCGGCGGCACCGTGGCGGCGGTGGCTCAGCTTGCCTTCGACCTTGCCGCCATTTTCGATCGTGATGTTTTCATAGACCACGTCGCCTGTGATCCGCGCGGTCGCGTGGACGATCAGCGTCTTCGCCTCGATCGCGCCGTCGAGCAGGCCCGCGATCTTCGCGGTCTCGGCGACCACCGAGCCCTTGATCTCGCTCGCCTCGCCCTGAACGAGGTTGGCGCATTTCAGGTCGCCCTCGATCTTGCCGTCGACGTGCAGGTCGACGCTGGCGGCCACATTGCCGGTGACGACGACGTCCGATCCGAGGATCGAAAAGGTCGTGTGACGCGCGCCGGTCGCCATCTTAGCGGGCACCACGGGCGGCAGCGACGGAACCGACTCGCTGTCGGGCGTCGTCTTTGACTTCGAGAACATCGGCTTTGGCCTCCAGGAAGCGGCGCGGGTTGACCGCGACGCCATTCAAACGGACTTCGAAATGCAGGTGGCTGCCGGTCGAACGGCCGGTCGAGCCCATTTTGGCGATCTGTTGCCCCGCGGCAACCTGCGCGCCGACGGTCGAGGTAAAGCCCGACAAGTGAGCGTAGCGGGTCAGGATGCCCTGACCGTGATCGACCTCGACGACATTGCCGTAACCCGACTTCTGCCCGACATAGACGACGCGGCCGGGGGCGGCGGCGAGGATCGGCGAGCCCATCGGACCGGGGAAATCGAGCCCCGAGTGCATCGCACCGGCGCCGGTGAAGGGATCGCTGCGATAACCGTAGCTCGACGAGAGCATCAGCACATTGGCGGGCTTGCCCGAGGGGAGGGCAACGAGCGTGCGTTCGAGCACTTCCATGCGGAACAGCGCGCTTTCGAGCGCGGCGAACGACTTGCCGAGCGAACTCGCGCGGCCCTTGCCGCCGCGATAGGGGATGAAGGGGCCACCACGGCCGGCCGCGGCGTTGCGGACGAGCGCGGCGGGGTTCATGCCGAGCTTGGCGACGGCGCCTTCGGCCTTCGCGGCGCGTTCGTTGACCGCGGTCAGCAGGCGCGTCGCGAAATCTTCCTGGCGCGCTTCGAGGCGGGCGAGGATCTGTGCTTCGGGCGGCAGGTTCGGGTCGATCAGCGCGCTGGTTTTCAGAGGCGCCTGTTCGGCCGCCGGCGCGGCGCCCGCGGCATGGGCTTCGGGTGTCACGGCCGCGGGCTCGACGCCGAAGTGGACCTTCGACCATTCTTCGAGCTGTTCCTGCCGGTCTTCGAGATCGGCGGCGGTTTCGGCGACATTGTTGCGATATTTGGCGATTCGCGCTTCGGAGGCGGCGGCGGCAGCCTGCTGCTGCGCGACCGCGGCGCGCTCACCCGAGCTCAGGAGCTGGTTGACGAGCACGGCCAGCGTTGCGCCGGCCCATGCGAGCAGCACGATGCCGGCGATCAGCGCGACGCGCTTTTGCCAAATGGCGCTGACGCGCACGAAACGGACATGTCCGTGCGTGCGGACGAAGATTTCATGGTCCTGAAACAGCGCAGAAAAACGCTGGCGCAAATCGCGCAGACCCGTTGTTTTCGATGACAAGTGGCGACCCCATCTTGTGTTTTATTGGAGCCCTCCGCCCCGATTGATGCGCGCTGTATCAGGCCGGTTGCACAGGTGCGAATCTTTGGAGGGCGACTCGGGCCGAGTCGAAATTTTCACGCGGTGAACGGTGTCAAACGGTCGGAACGCCGCCATTTTGGCAGGAAAACGCCCGCGAATCGGAAAATGCGATTGACGGCTTGCTTACCATTTTCGGGTAACGCTAAGCGGGTGAATATCATGGCGAAATCTGCATCATCCGACGCCCACGAATCGGCAAGCGCTCCGATCGCGCCGACGGGCGTCCGCCCGCGTTCGGCCGTCAGCGCCGGGGTGGGCATCGTCGGGCTCGCCGGTCTGGTGAGTTATTTGTTGATCGCGCGTTTCGCGCCCGACATTGCGGCCTTCCTCGGTATCGACTGGGGAACCCGCGGGGCGATGAACGGGCCCAATTCGGCGATCGCGAGCGTGCTTGCCTGTGGCGGACCGATGGTGCTGTGGTCGATCTTCGTCGACAAGGTTCACCGCAATCCGTCGACCGGGATCGACTGGGCGCAGCGCCGTCCGTGGCGCGAGACGCTCGACATCAGCCTGACCAAGCTCGCCGGAATGTGGGCGACCTGGGGGCTGATCGCGCTGATCTATGCGACGATGCGCTATTATTGGGAGGGCAATTACGCCTTTTCGATGAACCTGCTCGAAACCGTCGCGCCGTGGCTGCTGCTCGTTTCGGTGCCCTATATGCTGTGGCTCGACCGCCGCATGGTCGAACCGCGCGACGGTTGCTACGCCTTCGGCCGCTGGCTGATCGCACCCGGCCAGCCCGTCGACGGCAAGGCCATCGGCCATCATCTGCGCGCGTGGGCGGTGAAGGGCTTTTTCACCGCCTTCATGCTGTCGATCGTGCCGGGCAATTTTTCGGCGCTGGTCACGGTGCCGCTGAGCGAAATCCTCGCCAATCCGTACAAGACCGGGGTCTGGACGATCAATTTCCTCTATCTGATCGACGTCCATATCGCGACGGTCGGCTATATCCTGACCCTGAAGCCGCTCGACGCGCATATCCGCACCGCCAACCCCTATGGCATGGCGTGGGTCGCGGCGCTCGTCTGTTATCCGCCCTTCATCCTGATGAACGGCGGGCCGCTCGATTATCAGATGTATGGCTCCGACTGGGGCTATTGGCTCGCGGGGCACGAAAACCTGTTGGCCGTCTGGGCGATCGCACTCGTGCTGCTCACCGCGGTCTACAGCTGGGCGACGATGGCGTTCGGGATCCGCTTTTCGAACCTGACGCACCGCGGCATCATCACGCATGGGCCGTACATGTTCACGCGCCATCCGGCCTATATTTCAAAGAATATGACCTGGTGGATCGGTTCGCTGCCCTTCCTCGTCACCGCGGGCGGCTGGGTCGAAGGCGCGCGCAACGTCGTGCTGCTCGGGCTGGTCAGCGGCGTCTATTACTGGCGCGCCAAGACCGAGGAGAAGCATCTCCTCGCCGATCCCGCCTATGTGGCGTACTGGAATTGGGCGCAGGAGCATGCGCTGGTGCCGCGCCTGTTCGCCCGGATGACCGGCCGCACGCGCCCGCTGATCCGGCTCGAGCCGGACGAACGCGTCGGGCCGGTCGCCTAGCTTTCGTTCGCGCTAGTTCGTAACGCCATGGCTTGCAGCGGCCTCGGCTGCACGGCGCGCTTGCAGTTGGGCATGCGCCTCATTGATCGCGCGCCACGCTTTTTCGCAGCGTTGCTTGTCGGAAGACCGCTCGCTTGTGCAGAGCTGATTGAGCCGCGCGAGGACGGCCTTGGGGCTGTTGTCGCGGCCTGCGGGAAATGCCCGGACCTGTTCGCCCATGGCGTTGGCGCCGATAGTGGCGGCCGAGTTGATATCGATGCCCTGCGCCGCCGCGGCGGTGGAAAACAGGCCAAGCGCGATCAGGCTGGTGGTCAAACGTCGCATCATCGACTCCCATATCGTTGCAGGGCGATGATAACATGGAAATAATTGGAAACGAAGCCCGATCCGCGCGGAGCGAAGCCCCGCGCGGATCGAAGGCCGATCAGAATTTGAAGCCCGCTTCGATGCCATAGATGCGGGGTTCGTTGACGTAGCTGGTCAGGTTGTTGAAATCGATGCCGCCGGTCGGCGATTCATCGTTGGTGACGTTGCGCACAAAGCCCGCGATGTCGAAGCGGTCGGTTTTGTAGCCGACGCGAACGCCGCCCTCGAGCAGCTTGTCGTCGGAGAATTCGACCGAGCGATAGAGGAAGAACTGCACCTTCGAGCGGTAATACCAGTCGGTGAAGGCATAGATGGCGCCGTCGCCGACGGGGATTTCATAACCCGCGGTCCAGTTGAGCGTCCACTTCGGCGACTGCGGCAGCTGGTTGCCGTCGATCGAGAAGATGCCCGGGCTGCCCGGACGCGCCGGGTCGAGCACGGTGCACGGCGTCGCCGAGCCGCAGCCCGCGACGAAGGCGTTGGCATCGTCGATCTTCGCGATGTTCCACGCGCCGCCGATCGAGAAGGTCAGGCCCTTGGCCGGTGCCGCCTGCAGTTCGGCCTCGATACCATGACCCTTGGCGTCGACGTTGAGCAGGCTCGCGACGTTCGACGTCCCGCCGACCGCGGTCAGCTGAAGATCCTTGGTGTCGAAATAATAGCCGGTCAGGTTGAAGCGGACGCGGTTGTCGAGGAAGTTGGTCTTGATCCCCGCTTCATACGACATCGTCTCTTCCTGATCGGCGGTCGAGATGACGCGCGAGAAGGTCAGGCGGCCCTGCACCGACGGCGCGCGATAGCCGCGCGCGACGCGGGCGTAGAGGGTGAGCGCGTCCGACGCTTCATAGGTCGCGCTGGCGTCCCACGTCAGCAGCTTGCCCTTGACCTTTGCCGCCTGCGGCGGGACCGGCGTGTTAGGGCTGACGACGAAGGACGGGCGCGTTTCGACCGGGCGCGACGCGACAAAGTCGCGCGTGTCATGGTTGTAGCGCGCGCCGGCCTGCAGCTTGAAGCCATTGTCGAACGCGTAATTGACCGAGCCGAAGATGCCATAGGCCTCGCTGTCCTGGCGCTGGATCGCGATCGCCGAGGGGGTCGCGTCGGTCGGCCCGCCGAATTCGAAGCTCGAAATGTCGAGCTTTTCGTCGAAATAGAAGGCGCCGAACTGATAGCCGAGCCCGCCGCTGTTGTTCGACGCGATGCGGATTTCCTGCGTGAACTGGTCGAGGCTGGGGACATTGTCCTGGCTCTGCGCCTGGAACGGGATCAGCCCCGGACCCGACACGGGCAGGAACACCGCGCCGAAGCCGCCGTCGATGTCGCCGCGGCTGCGGAAATTGCCGTTCCAATAGGAGGTGATCGAGTAAGCCGTCACCGGCCCGAAATCATATTCGAGGTTCAGCCCAGCATTATAGGTGTTGAGCTTCTGAAAATTGAGCCCGTCCTGATAGACTTCGTCGCGCTTGAATTCGGTGCCCGCGCCGCCGAGGCCGACGAGCTTGTTGCTGCCCGGAAGCTGCGTGTTGGCGCGGAAGATGATCGCCGAGCCGTCATAGATGCGGACCTGCCCGGTCACGCGGCCGGTGAAGGGGCCGTTTTCATATTGAAGCTGGAGGCGCGCGGCGATGTCGTCATAGCCGCCGAGATCGTTTTTCTTGGTGGTCGCGATATTGTCGACCCAATTGTCGCGGTGCTGGTACAAGGTCGACAGGCGGACCGAGAAGCCATTGTCGTCGGCGGCGCCCGCCGCGACCTCGACCTGCGTGGTGCCGTAGCGGCCATAGCTGGCGCGGGCGTAGCCGCCGGTCTTGCCGGGCTTGACGGTGTCGAACTTGACGATGCCCGCGGGGGTGTTGCGGCCGAACAGCGTGCCCTGCGGCCCGCGCAGCACTTCGACGCGGTCGAGGTCGAAGATCGGGAAGCCCTTGAGGATCGGGTTTTCGAGCACGACGTCGTCATAGACGACGCTGACCGGCTGCGACGCGTTGAGGTCGAAGTCGGTGTTGCCGAGCCCGCGGATATAGAAACGCGGGAAGGTGCGGCCGAACGAGCTTTCGATGTTGAGGCTGGGAACGCGGCCCGCGAGCACGCGGACGTCCGAACCGGTCGAGGTGATCGCGTCGAGCGTGTTGCCCGACAGCACCGAGACGGCGACGGGCACGTCCTGCAGGCTTTCCTCGCGGCGCTGCGCGGTGACGACGATGTCGCCGAGGCCGCTGTCTTCGGCGACGGGGGCGGCATCCTGCGCGGCGGCAGGGGCGGCCCAGGCCGAAGTGGCGAGAGCGATGCTTATAGCAATAGTGGAAGGAAAGTGGCGCATGGCGAGCTTCCTGAAACAGAGTTGACGATGGGAGAGTGGAAAAACCAAAGGCTCTTTGGCTTTCCGCACGCGCGCAATCAATCGCGGAAGCGTGCGCCGCTGACTTTCATGTCAGCAGTGTTGCGCATTTGCTGCACTTTGGGGGCGGGTCGGTCGGCTGCCGTCGGCCGCGAACGACGCCAACCATCATCGTCACCCTCTAACGAGACACGTGGCTCGTTAGACTTGATCCGGGGCCTATGACTTCAGCGCCGCCGTGGATCCCGGATCAAGTCCGGGATGACAGGAGGGAGGATACCCGTCGCATGCGTCGGTGGGTTAAAAGCTGAGCTCATCGTAGATTTTCGAAAGATCGCCGCCCCATGGGCCTTCGTAACGGTCGAGCAGGTCGTGCGCCGGGGATTTGCCGTTCTTGGCGATGCGGCGGAGGGGTTCGAGGAAGCCGACCTCGTTGTCGCCCATCGAATTGACCTCGCCGCGTGCGGCGAGCCCCGCCGCCGCGATGTCGAGGACGCGGTGCGCGAGTTCGCCCACGGTGCCGCCGCCGGGGGCGGGGGCGCAAAGGCCGTCGCGCGGGACGGCGTCGCGGAGCGTCTGCTGTTCCTCGATGCTCCAGCCCTTGACGAGATCCCACGCCGCGTCGAGCGCCCCCTGGTCGTAGAGCAGGCCGACCCACAGCGCCGGGAGCGCGCAGATGCGGTTCCACGGGCCGCCGTCGGCGCCGCGCATTTCGAGAAAGCTCTTCAAACGCACTTCGGGAAAGGCGGTCGAGAGATGGTCGTTCCAGTCGGAAAGGCGCGGCTTTTCGCCGGGCAATGCGGGCAGCTCGCCCTTCAGAAAGTCGCGGAAGCTCTGCCCCGCGGCGTCGATATATTTGCCGTCGCGGAAGACGAAATACATCGGCACGTCGAGCATATAGTCGACATAACGTTCGTAGCCGAAGCCGTCTTCGAACACGAAGGGCAGCATGCCGGTGCGCGCGGGGTCGGTGTCGGTCCAGATATGGCTGCGGTACGACATGAAGCCGTTGGGCTTGCCCTCGGTGAAGGGCGACGAGGCGAAGAGCGCGGTCGCGAACGGTTGCAGCGCCAGCGAAACGCGGAATTTCTGCACCATGTCGGCCTCGCTTTGATAATCGAGGTTGGTCTGCACGGTGCAGGTGCGCAGCATCATGTCGAGGCCCATCGTGCCGACGCGCGGCATATGGTCGAGCATGATCTTGTAGCGGCCCTTGGGCATGATCGGCAGTTCGGCGCGCGTCTTGTCGGGCCACATGCCAACCCCGAGGAAACCGAGGCCGAGTTCGGCGCCGACTTCCTTCACCTGTTTCAAATGGCGGCCGGTTTCGGCGCAGGTCTGGTGGAGATTTTCGAGCGGCGCGCCCGAGAGTTCAAGCTGGCCCGCGGGCTCGAGGCTGACGGTGCCGTCGCTGCCCGCGAGCGCGATCACCTTGCCGCCCTCGATCACCGGTTCCCAGCCGAAGCGCGTGAGCGCCATCAACAGGTCGTGGATGCCGCCGGGCTCGTCGTAGGACGGCGCGCGGTGGTCGGCGGTGCGATAAACGAATTTCTCGTGCTCGGTGCCGATGCGCCAGCGGTCCTTCGGCTTTTCGCCCTTGATCATGGGGACCGCGAGCTGATCGCGGCTTTCGACGATGGGATCGTTGCTGCCCGAGGCGGTGCGCGTGCTCATATCGCGCCATTATACGGTTCGGTACAGAAAGCAATCGGCTGTTGCCGCCTGCTATTTCACCGCGGCGCGAGGGTGGATCGTGAAGCGCGATCCCGGCGCCATGCCGATCAATTGATCGTCACGTCGAAGGCGATGGCCAAGGCGTTGCCGGGTGCGAGTGTCGGCGTGGTCGCGGCGACAATATTGCCGCCGATCGATGCCCCGAACGGATCGCTTTCGTCGGCGCCGCTCGCATTGTCGTCCTCGACCGCCGTCGCACCCGCGCAGCTTGTGCCGCTGCGCAGCGAACCGGGGGTGAAGGTCGTATTCGCGGGCAGCGGATCGGCGATGGCGATGCCCGTCGCGGTGCCGCTGCCATTGTTGGTGACGAGGATGCAATAGCGCATCGTCGCGCCCGGGATCGCCTTTGGATCGGTCGTCCCGTTCGTGGGGTCGCTGATGATGCTGCTGGTCTTGGCGATCGTCAGGTTCGCGGTCGGGCGGCAGAAGGTGATATCATGGATCGCGGCGCCCTGTTGTCCGGGGTCGGCGGGGGCGAGGCCGTGGCTGCCATAGGTGATGGTGATCGTGTCGACCGGTGCGGCAAAGGTGACGACGACGTTGCCGTTGGCGCTGGCGTCGGCCGAGGTGGCGTCGCCATAAGCGCTGTTGCCGATGACATAATTGCTGACCCCGTTGGTCAGGGTCGGCGTCACCGGCGATCCGTTGAAACTGCCCGTCACGGTCAAACGGTCGGCGAATTGCCCCGCCGCGTAATCGATGTCGAACACGCGAAATTGCACGCCGGGCACCGCGGTCGGCAGCGTGATCGTCGAGGTGATGGCGCCGGCCTGGCTGGTGAAATCGGCGATCTCGAAGATCGAAAATTGCGCCGGGGAGAGGCCGCCGGTGACGACATTCTGGCGCGTCGGCGACTGGCCGCCATAGGTCGCATTGTTCAGGAACGCGCCGCCGCTGATGCCGATATTGAAGTTCATCGTGCCGATCGCGGTCAGGGCATAGCTGCCGCTCGTCGTGCCCGCGGTCCAGGTAACGCCGTCCCAGTCGTGCATCGTCGTACCGACGGGGCAGACGAGTGTCGGCGGTGTTCCCGCGGCGCGCGTGCCCGACACGGTGAAGCTGGCTGCATCATAGTCATCCTCGCCCGCCGCGCCGTTGCCGGGGGTCGAATCGAAGTCGAAGGCCGACGACGCGCTGACCTCGGCGATATTGGTCACGCTCGCGCCCGCGGTGGCGGTGACGGTGCCGGTGATCGTCAGCGTCCGCGTCGTTCCGGGCGGGATATTGCCGACCGTCCACACGCCGGTCGTGCTGTTGTAACTGCCGAAACCCGAGGCGCTGGTGAAGGCGAAGCCCGCGGGCAGTATGTCCTGCACGGTGACGCCGGTCGCGGTCAGCGCCGAGCCGCTCGCGTTGGTCACGCTCAATATATAGTTGATGCTGGCACCCGCCGCGGGCGACGCGTTGCTCACCGACTTGGTCAGCGACAGGTCGGCGGACGGCGCGATCGGCACCGTCGTGAGCGTCAGGTCGGTGCGCGTGAAGTTGCCGCTGTCGCCATTGAGCGAGTCGCAGATCGTGAGCTGCCACGTCCCCGCCGAGCCCTGGCCATTGAAGCTCGCGAGCGATCCCTCTGGACGGAATGTGCGCTGATAGGGCGGCGCCGCGGCGGTGTTGTCGTTGCTCGTATGGGTCGAGATGCTCGCCGCCGCGCTGTCGTCGAACAGGACGTTCAGATTGTCGGCCGAGGTGCCGACATTGGTGATCAGATTGACGACGGTTCCGCCCGGCGAAACCAGCGTCGCGCGGACGTCGCCGCGATAGCTGTGCGTGAACTGCACGCCGATATTCACATCGGTGACCTGTGCGTTCGCGCCGACGGTGAAATTTCGTACCATCGGGCTGGCGCACGCGGTCGCGGTTTCGCTGATCGTGCCGGTCGCCGTGTTGCTGTAGCTGGTGGTCGTCTGTGCGGCGGCGGGATTGCTGGCAAGCGTCACCGCCAGCCAAACGAGCATGAGACATACTCGCACAGACTGCAAACACTGGCCCCCACGCCAGCGGTATCGGCTCTGGTCCCGCCGTTGCATGGCGCCGCTATGGCCCGGGCATAGCTAATATCGGGTTAAAATCGGTAACTTGGCCGCATTTCTGTGCGGCAACGGGACAAAAGCGGGAATTCAGGCGCCCGCTGACCAATCGCCATTTTGCGCCATCCAGATGCCGACGGCGGCGATCGCTGCGGTTTCGGCGCGCAGGATGCGGGGGCCGAGCGCGATACGGCGGACGGCGGGATGGCCGGTCAGAAGCTCACGCTCGCGCTCCGTAAAGCCGCCTTCGGGGCCGGTGAGGATCGCCGCCGGTGCGGGGGCGTCGATGCTGGCGAGCGGCGCGCCGCCGGCTTCGTCGGCGAACAGCAGCGTGCGCCCGGCCGGCCAGTCCTTCAAGAGCTGGGGCAGTTTGACGGGCTCGGCGAGCGTCGGAAGCGCGGTGCGTCCGCATTGCTCGCACGCTTCGACGATCTGTGCCTCGAGCCGCTCGCTTTTGACGCGTTCGACGATCGTGCGTTCGGTGATGACCGGCTGCAGGCGGCTGACGCCGAGCTCGGTCGCCTTTTCGATGATCCAGTCGAGCCGCGCCTTCTTGACCGGCGCGAAGCACAGCCAGAGGTCGGGAACCTGCTCGATTTCGCTGATCTGCCGCTCGATGCGCAGCGTCAGCGCGCGTTTCGCGGCGTCGGCGACGACCGCGAGCCATTCACCGCTGATATTATCGAACAACAGGATCGGGTCGCCCGCCTTCATCCGCATCACATGGAGCAGATAATGCGCGGCGGGGCCGTCGATCATGGGGGCGGCATCGGGCCCCAACGGCAAATCGACAAACAGGCGGGGTGTGCTGGCGGGGGGCCAGGCAGGAGTCGCGGGCATATGGGGCCGATAACAGAAGGCGATATTTTGTGCATCCTTTGCCGTGAGGCGATGGGCCTTGTCCCGATCCGGGTCAGAACCGCCGATCCGGGCCGGTCGACCCGCCCCCGATTAGCATTTTGGTAAGCAGTCTTCCCCTAGGTGCGAGAATACCAGCGGCCCAAATCTAGTGGGGGGCGTCGCGGGGCGAAGAGGGGTTAGGCCATGCGAGGGACCGTGTTCAGCCGGCTGCGGCTCGGCGCCACAAAGCTTTTGCGCGACCAGCGCGGCAACGCTTTCATGCTGACCGCGGCGGCGATCGTGCCCGTGATCGGTATCGTCGGTTCGGCGGTCGACATCGGCCGCGCCTATATGACGCAGCTGCGCCTGCAGCAGGCGTGCGACGCGGGCGTCCTCGCCGGGCGCCGCGCGATGGGGGCCGGGGCCTATGGCGTGGACGAGGAAGCCGAAGCGGACAAGATGTTCAACTTCAACTTCCCGACCGGCCGTTATGGCGCCACGGCCATCAGCTTCTCGTCGGAGGCCGACGGCACGGCCGACGTCACCGGCACCGCGAGCGCGACCCTCCCCACCGCGCTCATGTATATTTTTGGCAAGGGCCAGTTCAACCTTTCCGCCGCCTGCACGGCAAGGCTCGAAATCTCCAACATCGATGTGATGCTCGTGCTCGACGTGACCGGATCGATGGAGCAGACGAACGAAGGCGATGACCAGAACAAGATAACCGGGCTGAAAGCGGCGGCGAAGTCTTTCTTTACCACCCTGACCAGCGCGGACATCGGCGACGGCCAGCTCCGTTTCGGCGTCGTACCCTATAGCACCACGGTCAATGTCGGAAAAATCCTTCGCGACGAAAACACCGCGTGGCTGTCGCAAACCGTGACGGTGCCCTCACGGCGGTGGGGGTCGGGCCAGGAAGAGGAATGCCGAAACGAGGGGTCGAACAGGAACCCGCGATGGGTCTGCAGCATGGTGACGAAGAACCTCTATCATTATGAGGATCGGACCTTCACTGTCGGATCGCCCACGATCGGCTCCAATGGCACCATATTGAGGTTCGCAACGGGAAGCGAAGGCGCGAATGTGTCCACCCGTTGGGGCGGCTGCATAGTGGAGCGGAAGACCACGGCTTTCGGTCCTGAGGAGACGGCGCCGGCCGACGCCTTCGACATGAATATCGACATGGTGCCCAACGCCAACGCAGACACCCAATGGCAACTGCTCCTTCCCGCTTTCGTCCACGATCGCCGGCAGGTTGCGCCGTTCCAGTCATCGACGAACTTTTCGAGGGTCAGCAATGTCGCCTGTCCCAATCCGGCGATGAAATTGACCGTGATGACGAGCGCGGACCAGGAGACGTTCGACGATTATATCGACGGCCTGCTTACGGGCGGCGGCACCTATCACGACGTCGGCATGGCGTGGGGGGCGCGGCTGATTTCGCCGACCGGGCTGTTCGCCGACGAAAATGATGCCACCGACGACGGCGAGCCGATCGACCGGCACATTCTTTTCATGACCGACGGCCTTATCGACACGTCGAACACCCAGTACACGCACCAGGGGCTGGAACGGTCGATGGTACGGGTCGGTTCGACCAGCAAGGCGGATTCGGATGCGCGGCACACCAACCGGTTCCTGCAGCTTTGCCGGGCCGCGCGCGATCGGGGCATCACCGTCTGGGTGGTGTCCTTCGGCCTTTCCGCGGAGGAGGAAGAGAGCGAGTCGAATCGGAATCTCGGCCGATGCGCCTCTTCGGGTCAGGCGCTCGCGTCGAGCAATACCGAGGAATTGGACAGGAATTTCCAGTCGATCGCGCGGCAGATGTCGAAGCTGAGGTTGGCGCAGTGACGCGCCGCGCCGCCTTGCTTCGCCGCCTGCGCCGGAACGAGCGCGGGGCGGCCCTAGTCGAATTCGCGCTGACCGCGCCGGTCTTCCTTCTCGTCCTGTTGGGAATATTCGACTTTTGCTGGCAAATGTACGCCCAGCAGGTGCTGCAAGGCGCGGTGAGCGAGGCCGGCCGCGACTCCACGCTACAGGCCTACGCGCTCAATCAGTCCGCGCTCGACGATCGTATCGAGGCACAGGTTCTGAACATATTCCACAGTGCGACGGTGACCTTCACCCGCAAGGCATATGACCGTTTCGATCAGGTTGGCGTCGAGGAACGTTATACCGACGACAACGACAGCGGCAGCTATGACGCGGGCGAATGTTTCGACGACTTCAACAACAATGGCCGATGGGACGCCGATCGCGGCATCGAGGGCAACGGCGGCGCCGACGACGTGGTTCTCTATACAGTGTCGATGACATTCGACCGTGTCCTGCCGGTATGGAAAATGCTGGGTCAGCCGCAATCAACGACGCTTTCCTATTCTACGGTTCTGCGCAATCAGCCGTTCGCCAGCGGTAGCGATGCGCCGCCGGACGAGTGCCTGTGATGGCCCGCCGTCACATCGTCCGCCGCGCGCGGATTGCAATCCGGCAGCTCGCGCGCAACGCCCGGGCCGCGGTCATCATCGAAATGGCCTTTGCCATCCCGCTGCTGGCGCTGATCGGTTTCGGCGGCCTCGAAATTGCGAATCTGACGCTCGTCAATACGCGCATCAGCCAGATCGGGCTGAGCGTTGCCGACAATGCCTCACGCATCGCGGCGGGAAGCAACCTGGCGCTGCCGCGAGTCCGCGAAGTCGATATCAACGACGTGTTCGCAGGCATCGAGAAGCAGGCGGGGGGGCTGGAATTCAAGAAAAATGGTCGCCTCATCCTCTCCAGCCTCGAGCGCAACACCGATAATGGTCAGTGGATACACTGGCAGCGCTGTTATGGCGATCTGGACATCGATTCGGAATTTGGTCCGGAAGGGACGGGCGAGGACGGCGACGACTTCGCAGGCATGGGGCCGGAGGGCGAGGAAGTAACGGCCGCGCCGGGGACCGCCGTGATGTTCGTCGAAGTGACCTATAAGTATCAGCCCCTGCTTTATGGCAAATGGCTGGGTGCCCGGACGATCACGACGACCGCCGCCTTCAATATCCGCGAGGCGCGCAATCTCACTGGCGGGGTCTTTGGGCCCGGCGTGGCGTCGACCTGCACCTGACCGCGACGGGCTTCGCTCAATCAGCCATTTATCGCGCGCGCCGCGCCTGCTATCGCCCGCGCATCGATGACTGCCACCCATCCTCCCGATAGCCAGCTTCGCGGTTTCGTCGCCCTGCTGCCCTCCGCGGCGCGGCCCTATGCGCTGCTCGCGCGGTTCGACCGGCCGATCGGCTGGTGGCTGCTCTATTGGCCGTGCGCGTGGGCGCTCGCGCTCGGCGGCGGCGCGGTCAGTCACTGGCCCTTGTTCCTGTGGATGCTGGTCGGGGCGATCGCGATGCGCGGGGCGGGCTGCGTCTATAACGATATCGTCGACCGCGACCTCGACGCGAAAGTGGCGCGGACGGCGTCGCGTCCGGTCGCGAGCGGGGCGGTGTCGGTGCGCAATGCGCTGCTTTGGACATTGTTCTTGTCGCTCGTCGGCCTGCTTGTGTTGCTCCAGTTGCCGCGCCCGGCACAGATCGTCGCGCTCGGCAGTCTGATCCTCGTCGCGGGCTATCCCTTCATGAAACGCATCACCTGGTGGCCGCAGGCGTGGCTGGGCCTCGTGTTCAGCTGGGGCGCGCTCGTCGCGTGGGTCGCGGTCGGCGGAGCGGAAGGGCCCGCGCTGCCCTTGCTTTACGCCGGCTGCATCGCGTGGGTGATCGGTTACGACACCATCTATGCGCTGCAGGATATCGAGGACGACATGCTGATCGGCGTGAAGTCGAGCGCGCGCGCGATGGGTCGCCATGTGCGGGGCGGGGTCGCGATGTGCTACGCGCTTGCGCTCGCCTGCTGGGGCGGCGCGCTATGGGCGGTGCGGCCCGATCCGCTGGTGCTGATCGCGCTGCTGCCCGCAGCGGTGCATCTGACGGGGCAGGTGGTCACGCTCGACCCGGCGAATGGCGAGGATGCGCTGGCGAAGTTCCGGAGCAATCGGTTCGCGGGGCTGCTGGTGTTCGCGGCGATGCTCGTCGTGGGCATGGCGCCCTAGTTACTCCGCCGCGAGCAACTCCTCGGCGCCGCCGAGGTCGACCGACACGAGGCGCGAGACGCCGCGCTCGATCATCGTCACCCCGAACAACCGGTGCATGCGCGCCATCGTCACCGCATTGTGCGTGACGATCAGGTAGCGCGTGTTCGTCTCGCGCGCCATGCGGTCGAGCAGGTCGCAGAAACGCTCGATATTCGCGTCGTCCAATGGCGCATCGACCTCGTCGAGGACGCAGATCGGCGCGGGGTTGGTGAGGAACAGGCCGAAGATCAGCGCCACGGCGGTCAGCGCCTGTTCGCCGCCCGAGAGCAAGGTGAGCGTGCCGAGCCGTTTGCCCGGCGGCTGCGCCATGATTTCGAGCCCGGCTTCGAGCGGATCGTCCGAATCGACGAGCTCGAGATGCGCCTGCCCGCCGTTGAACAGCGTCGTGAACAGCCGCTGGAAATGCTGGTTCACCGCCTCGAACGCCGCGAGCAGCCGCACCCGGCCCTCGCGATTGAGATTGCCGATCGAGCCGCGGAGGCGATGGACAGCCTGCGTCAGTTCCTCGATCTCGGCGGCGTTCTTCTCGCGCTCGGTGTCGAGTTCGGCGAGCTCGTCGGCGGCGACGAGGTTCACCGGGCCGAGCCGCTCGCGGTCGGAAACGAGCCGGTCGTGCTGCGCCGATTCGGCGTTGGCGTCGCCGACGCTGCCCGATTCGAAGCCGGCCTTTTGCGGCAGCAGCGGCGGCGGGCATTCGAAACGTTCGCCCGACAGGCGCCCCATCTCGATGCGGCGGAGTTCGGCATTTTCGGAGCGCGCGATCGCGCCGGCGCGGGTTTCGCGCGCGGCGGCGACGCGCTCGCGGATGGCATTGAGGGCAGTTTCGGCCTCGCGCAGCGCGGCCTCGGCGGCGCGTTCCTGTGCTTCGGCGGCGGCGACTTTTTCGCGCAGATCGGCCTGCTGTGCTTCGGCGGCGGCGCGCTGCTCAGCAAGCTTTGCCGGGGCGTCGGCGAGCTTTGCCGCTTCGGCCGCCAGTGCGTCGGCGCGCTTGTCCATCTCGGTCACGCGCCGTGCGGCCTCGCCCGCGCGCGCCTTCCAGCTCTTGATCTCGGCGCTGACGACCGCTTGACGTTCGCTCAGGCTGGCAAGCGTGCGTTCGTGCGCCGCCAGCGCGTCGCGCGCGGTGTTGGCGTCCGCGCGTGCGCGGTCGGCCGCATGCTCCTCGGCCTCGAGCGCCGCGCGCGCGATGCTGTCGTCGGGTAGCGCGGCGAGCGCGCTTTCCTGCACCGCGAGCTGTTCGGCGGCGTCTTTTGCCGCCTCGGCGATTTCGGCGAGGCGGCGGTCGAACAGCGCCGCGGCGTCGCGGTGTCGGTCGATCGCACCCTGCGCCTGATCGGCGGCGCGCAGCGCGGTCCGACGCGTTTCGTCGGCCTGTGCCAGCGCCTTGCGCGCCGCGGCCGCGGCGGCGGTGAGCTCGGACGCCTTTGCGGCGGCGGCATCGCGCCGGTCGCGCAGATCCTGCACGCCGAGTTCGACCTGCGGGCGCTGCGCGGCGAGTTCGTCGAGGCGGTTCTGGCGTTGCAGCCGCTCGGTCGCGGTCGCGCCGTCGCCGCGCGTAACGAAACCGTCCCAGCGGCGCATTACGCCATCGGTCGTGACGAGGCGCTGGCCGACCGCGAGCGATTGGTCGTCGTCGCTTTCTGTCACCGCGACCTGCGCGAGGCGGCGCGCGAGCGCGGCGGGAGCCTGGACGAATTCGGCGAGCGATTTGGTGCCGGGAGGAAGCGCGGGATCGCCCTTCACTGTGTCGGCACCGCCCCAACTGCGCGCCGCATCCTTGTCGGTTCCGGCGTCGAGATCGTCGCCGAGGGCGGCGGCGAGCGCGGCTTCATAGCCCGGCGCGACGCGGAGCTGGTCGAGAATGCGGTCGGCATCGCTGCGCGCCGCGGCGAGCGCGCGTTCGAGCGTCGACGCCTCGCCTTCGAGCGCGGCGAGCGCGGCGCGCGCTTCGGCGAGCCCCGCCTCGATGCCCGCAAGGTCGGCGGCGGTCGCTTCGCGATCGGCCTCGGCTTCGTGCAGCGCGTTTTCGGCGGTCGCGATCGCGGCCTCGGCGGCTTCGGCCGCCTTCTTGCTGTCGGCGAGCGTTGCGGCGAGCGCGGCGCTGTCGCCGAGCGCGGCGACCTCGGCGTCGACGCGCGCCTTGTCTCCCGCGATGCGGCGTACGGCAGCTTCGGCGCTGTCGCGGGCCGACACCGCGATGCGGCGGTCGGCGGCCTCGCTCGCCGCCTTGGCGCGCGCCTGCGCGAGCGCGACCTCGGCGTCACGCAGCCGCGCCTGTGCGGCGAGGCTGGCGTCGGCAAGGGCAGCCTTGCCCGCGTCGTGCCCGGCGATCTCCTGCGCCAGCGTCCTGGTTTCGGCGTCGAGCGCCGTGAGCGCCGCATGGGCTTCGCGCGCCAGTTCGCCTTCGTGCGCGCGGTCGTCGGCGATGCGGCGTTGCTGCGTGGCGAGATCTTCGAGCCGCTGGAGCGCGGCGCGCTCTTCGCCCTGCAAGCGCACCTGCGTTGCGGTCGCCTCGGCGAGCGCGCCGCGCTGCGCCTGCGCATCGCTGCGCGCCGCGGCGACGCGCGTTGCGACCTCGGTCTGCGCCTTCGAGATGGTTTCGAGCTCGTCCTGCGCGGTCTTGACCGCCGTCTCGGCCGCGTCGGCGTCGCGGCGCGCCTGATCGGCGGCGGCGGCGGCGTCGCGCCAGCGCGCATAGATCAGCCGTCCTTCGGCGATGCGGATATCGTCGCTGAGTTTCTTGTATTTTTCCGCGGCGCGCGCCTGCCGCCGCAGCGCGTTCGCGCGCACTTCCATGTCGGCGACGATCTCGGAGAGGCGCGTGAGGTTGGTTTCGGTCGCGCGCAGTTTCTGCTCGGCGTCCTTGCGGCGGACGTGCAGCCCCGCGATGCCCGCGGCTTCCTCGAGCATCGCGCGGCGGTCGGTGGGCTTGGCGGCGATGACGTTGGCGATCTTGCCCTGGCTGACGAGCGCGGGGCTGTGCGCCCCGGTCGCGGCGTCGGCAAAGATCAGCGCGACATCCTTCGCGCGCACGTCGCGGCCGTTGGCGCGATAGGCGCTGCCCGCGCCGCGCTCGATGCGGCGGATCACCTCGAGATCGTCGCCGTCGCTCGAATCGGACAGGCCCGCAACGAGCGCCCCTTCGGTATCGCAATGAAGCGCCACCTCGGCGAAATCGCGCGCCGGGCGCGTCGAGGTGCCGGCGAAGATCACATCCTCCATCCCGCCGCCGCGCATCGACTTGGGGCTGGATTCGCCCATCACCCAGCGGATCGCTTCGAGCAGGTTCGATTTGCCGCAGCCATTGGGGCCGACGACGCCGGTCAGCCCGGGTTCGATACGGAGTTCAGTGGGTTCGACGAAGCTTTTGAAACCGGTGAGGCGCAGCCGCTTTATCTGCACGGGGCGGCCCCGTGCAGGTCATCGAATCGGAGCTGGTGCAACCTTGGTGTCACATATCCCCCTGCAGGCCGTCATGCCGCGCGGGGCGATGAGGCGCAAGGGCCGGCTAAACGATCCTCCCTGTCGCGTAGCGATGGGGAGGTGGCAGCCCGAAGGGCTGACGGAGGGGCTACGACGCTAGCGTTGCTGCCCCTCCACCACTCGCTTCGCGAGCGGTCCCCCTCCCCACGCCTTCGGCGCAGGGAGGATCAAATCCGAATCAGCGTGCGCCCATCGTGCGGAGGCGGTCGCGCAGCGGAGCCCACGATGCGACGCCTTCGGCGACCTGGCCGTTGATGACAAAGGTCGGCGTGCCGGTGATCTGATATTTCTCGACGCCGGCGTTGGTGCCCTTTTCGATCGCCTCGACATTTTCGACCTTGGCGAGGCACTGCTGGATCGTCGCGGCGGGAACCCCGCGCTGCTGATAGAATTGATCGATGCCCCAGCCCTTGGCGAGCGCGGTAAAGCGCTGTGCGGGGGGCAGCTTCATCGCTTCCTCGATCCCCGGCGCCGGCTTCGACGCGCCCGCGATGAACGCCTCATGCTCGAGGAAGGTCGCGTCGGCGAGCGGGAAGAAGCGGTCGGGGCCGGTGCATTTGACGATCGCGCCCGCGATCGCGTCGACGGGGTGGAGCATGAACGGCGTCAGCTTGTACGACACACGGCCGGTGTCGACGAAGTCGCGCTTCAGCTCTTCGTGCGAATCCTTGGTGAACTGCGCGCAATGGCCGCAGGTGAAGGCGCCAAATTCCTCGAGTTTGATCGGCGCGTCGGGATTGCCCATCACGACGCCGTCGCCGTCGACGCGCACGACCTGCGACCAGCTCTTGCCGGCCGGCGGCGCGACCTTGGCGACCACGGACTGTTCCTTGGAGGGGTCGGTCGCGCCGTCGCCGCAACCGGCGAGGGCGAGCGCGCCGAGCGAAGACAGAAGGGCGATACGAAGCGATGCGGTCATATTGTTACTTTCTCCACAGAACGGGAATGCGGCGCTTTTAAGCGGCCTTGATCGCGAGGTCGAGTTTCGATTTGAGTGCGGGCCATGCGGTGACCCCGGCATTGCGGCCATTGACGAAAAAGCTCGGCGTGCCTTCGACGCGGTCGGCGTTAAGGCCGATGTTGGTCATGCCGGTGAGTTCGGCCTGCGCCACCTCGCTGTCGAGTGCGGCGTCGATCTGCGCCTGTGTGTAGCCGCGTGCGCGCATCAGCGCGGTGAGCCCCGTGCCGGCGGCGATCTTGCGCGCGCGCTCGCCGGTGGTGCCTTCGAACCAGCTCTTCTTCTGCGCCTCGGTCGCCTTCTGGATGCTGGCGATCAGCGCGGGGAAATGGTTGAAGATCGCCTGATGATTGCCCGCGAACGCCTTGGGACCGCCGCAGCGCGCGAGCAGCGCCGCGGTCATGTCGACCGGGTCGCGCACTAGGTTGCGATATTCGAACAGCACGAGCCCGCGATCGACATAGCCTGTCTTCAGCGGCAGCGCGCTCGCCTTCGCGAAATCGGCGCAGACGTGGCAGGTGTAGCTGAAATATTCGACGACCCGCACCTTCGCGGCGGGGTTGCCGGCGAGGAAGGCGCCGATCGGGGTCGTCGTGACGGTCTGCGACCAGAGGGTGGGTTTCGCCGGGGTCGCGGCGATCAGGCCGAGCGCGGCGCCCGAAAGTGCCAGCACCGCCGCGCGGCGATCGAGAAGCGGGTCGTCAAAAGCGGACATCCGTCTTTCCTCTAGCTTATACGGGGAAGCTTGGGCGGCGTCGCCAGTCCTGCCGCCATGCGTTCGAGCACGGTGCGCAGTTCCGGGTCGCCGATGTCGCGCAGGCTGTCCCCCAGTTCGGCGGGTACGGGTTTCAGCATTGCCGGCGGCTGAACGGGCGCGGCGGGGGTGACCTGGCCGTGCGTCATGCGAACCTGCGCGACCGCGGCATAACCGAAGAAGCGGTTGACCGCGCCGATGATGTCGGGCGCGACATGTTGCAACATCGGCGCGTGCGCGCCGCTGATCGTCAGGTGCAGCGTGCCGCCCGCTTTCTGGCCCGCCGGGAAGCGGATCATCGCGGGCTGGGTGACGTCGGCGAGCCGGTCGCCGACGATCTCGCGCCAGCGGCTGACGACCGAGCTTTGGACAAAGCCAAACTTGCGAAAGGCGGCGCGGCCGATTTCGGGGACGAGGTCGGAGACCATACGCGCTTCGCCGCCGCGCGGGCGTTCATAGACGCGCACGGGCGGCTTGGCGGATTTCGCCTTGCCTTTCGCCTTGGCCTTTTTGGCCGGCGCATCCTCGTCTGCGTCTTTCGTCATGCCGGGTGCCATGCCATAGGCGGGGGGTGAGCGTCCAGACTTCCCACATGGCAGATGACATCGCCCGCGACTTCGCGGGCCGGCTGCTCGGCTGGTACGACCGGTCGGCGCGGGTGCTGCCGTGGCGGATCGCGCCGAACAGCGGCGGCGTCCCCGATCCCTATCGCATCTGGCTGGCCGAAGTCATGTTGCAGCAGACGACCGTCGCCGCGGTCGCGGGCTATTTCGCGCGCTTTACAGAACGCTGGCCGACGGTCGCCGATCTGGCGGCGGCCGACGATGCCGATGTCATGGCGGCGTGGGCGGGGCTTGGCTATTATGCCCGCGCGCGCAACCTGCTCGCCTGCGCGCGCGCGGTCGTTCGCGACCATGGCGGGATATTTCCCGATAGCGAGGCCGCCTTGCGCGCGCTGCCCGGGATCGGCGACTATACCGCGGCGTCGGTCGCGGCGATCGCTTTCGGGCGCGCTGCGGTCGTCGTCGATGCCAATATCGAGCGCGTGATCGCGCGCCACCGGCTGATCGAAACCCCGCTGCCGATGGCGAAGCGCGAGATTCGTGCCGCGCTGGCACCGCTCGTCCCGGACGAGCGACCGGGCGATTTTGCGCAGGCGCTGATGGACCTTGGCGCGACCGTCTGCACGCCGCGTAGTCCGGCCTGCGCGATCTGCCCGCTGATGACCGACTGCGGCGCACGCGGGCGGAGCGATATAGAGCGCCTGCCGGTAAAGCCGCCGAAGAAGGCCAAGCCGCATCGGCATGGGCTGGCGCACTGGATCGAGCGCGATGCGCAGGTCTGGCTCGTGCGCCGGCCGGGCAAGGGCATGCTCGGCGGGATGCGCGCGCTGCCCGGCGGCGACTGGAGCGATGCGCGGCCGTCCGAGTCGGGAATCGTCAGCGTCGACCATGGTTTTACCCATTTCGACCTGACGCTGACATTGGTGCGGCGCGACGCTCCGCCACAAGGCCCGGATGCCGCAGCGGAAGGCCGATGGTGGCCGATCGCGGACCTTGACGCGGCGGGGCTGCCGACGCTCTATCGCAAACTGACCGACAAGATGCTGGAGAGAGACGCATGAACATGATGGTGTCGCGCCGCGCGCTGATGGGTGGGATGGCGCTGGCCGGTGCGGGGGCGTTGCTGCCGCGCGCCGCGCTGGCGTGGAAGATCGACGGCGCCGCGCTCTATCCCGCGACAAATGCGTTCATCAAAGGCTTTGTCGACCGCCGCGAGCTGGCGGGCACGCTCGCCGCAATCGGCAAGGGGCAGGAGGCGCCGGTCTTTTTCGGTGCGGGGGTGCAGTCGAACGATTCGGCGACGCCGGTCGGCCCCGATACTTTGTGGCGCCTCTATTCGATGACCAAGCCCGTCACCGGCATCGCCGCGATGCTGCTGATCGAGGACGGCAAGATGAAGCTCGACCAGCCGATTGCCGACTTCCTGCCCGCCTTTGCGAATATGAAGGTGCAGAACACGCCCGACGGCTCGATCACCGATGTGCGCCCCGCGAAGGGCCCGATCACGGTGCGCCAGCTGCTCACGCACACCGCGGGGCTCGGCTATAATATCATCCAGAAGGGGCCGATCAAAAAGGCCTATGACGATAATGGCATCACTGGCGGGCAGGCGAGCCGGCTGCCGATCCCGGGTTTCGCGCCGGTGAAACCCGCGCCGAGCCTCGCGGTGATGGCCGACCGGCTCGCGGCGCTGCCGCTCGTCTATGAGCCCGGCACCAAATGGAGCTATTCGATCAGCCTCGACCTGATGGGGCGGTTGATCGAGGTCGTCTCGGGCCAGCCGTTCGACGCCTTCCTGAAGGCGCGGCTGTTCGATCCGCTCGGGATGACGAGCACCGGTTTCATGGTCGCCGCAAAGGATGTCGGGCGCTTCACGAGCAATTATGCGCCCTTCGGCGGCGCGCTGATTCCTTTCGATCCCGCGGCGAGCTCGATCTATCTCGACCCGCCGCCCTATCCCTTCGGCGGCGGCGGCCTCGTGTCGAGCGCGCGCGATTACGACCGCTTTCTCGCGATGCTGCTGGGTGAGGGCGAAACGGGCGGAAAGCGCGTGATGAAGCGCGAGACCGCGCGGCTCGCGATGTCGAACCTGATCGCCGACAGCGTCGACCGCAAAGGGACCTTCATCGACGGGCAGGGCTTTGGTGCCGGCGGGCGCGTGTCGTTGCCGACCTCGCCGGGTGGCGAGGGGATTTTCGGCTGGGCGGGCGCTGCGGGCACGATCGGCTTCGTCCACCGGGGGCTTGGCTATCGCGTCGGCGGCTATACGCAGATCATGCCGCCCGATGCGGTGTCGTTCCAGGGCAAGTTCGGCGAGACCTTCTTCAAGGATGTGACGCGCTGATGCCTTTGCCGCTCGGATTCACCGGGGCGTGGCTCGACCGCGCCGATCAATTGCGTACCAACGAGGCGGCTTTCGCTGCGGCAGTGGCCGATCCGCGGGCGCGCTGCCTTGTGCTCGACGGCATCGACTTCGTGCCGGGCGAGGGCGGCGGACTCTTGTGGGAGCCGCTCGACCCCGCCGATGGCCGGCCGCTGATGCTGCTCGGCATCGACGACGCGGGTATCCCGCATTTCGTTCGCGAGGCGGCCACCGGCGCGCGCATCGATGCGCGGTCGCGTACCGTGATGCGGCTGCTGCCGTTGCTGTCGGGCGAAGAGGCGGCGCTGTATGGCGGTGCGCGCAGCCTTGTCGACTGGCATGCACGGCATCGTTTCTGCGCGGTGTGCGGTTCGCCGACCGACCTGTTTCGCGGCGGGTGGGGGCGGCGTTGCGGCAGCTGCAATGCCGAGCATTTCCCGCGCGTCGATCCGGTGGTGATCATGCTTGCCGAATGCGAGGGGCGTGTGCTCGTCGGGCGGCAGGGCGGGTTTCCGCCGGGATTCTTCTCGGCGCTCGCGGGGTTCGTCGAGCCTGGCGAATCGCTCGAGGAAGCGGTCGCGCGCGAATTGTTCGAGGAGGCGGGCATCCGCGTCTCGAACGTCAGCTATGTCGCGAGCCAGCCCTGGCCGTTCCCGTCATCGTTGATGATCGGATGCCGTGCGGTCGCGAAGGACCCCGCGCTCACGCTCGACACGACCGAGATCGAGGCCGCGATGTGGGTCGACAAGGCCGAGGTGCGCGCCGCGCTCGCGGGCGACATGGGCGCGCCGTTCATGGCGCCGCCGTCGCTGGCGATCGCGCGATATTTGCTGGAAGATTGGGCCAGATAAATCCTCCCTGTGCCGCAGGCATGGGGAGGTGGCAGCGCGAAGCGCTGACGGAGGGGCTAATGGCGCAACGTTGCTGCCCCTCCACCATCCGCTACGCGGATGGTCCCCCTCCCCATCGCTACGCGACAGGGAGGATAAAGTGACTAGAGCCGCTTGCCGGTAATCCGGCTGATTTCCTTGGCGACCATCGCCTCGACCAGCGCGGGCAGGTTGGTGTCGAGCCAGTCCTTGAGCATCGGGCGCAGCGCGTCGAGGACGACATCCTCCATCGTGCGGCCGGCGACGGTCGGGGCGGCAACGGTTGCAGCGGCAACCGCGGGCGCGACCGCGGCGGTCAGCGCTTCGAGCGACTGGCGCGCGGCATCGGCGCTTGCTTCGGAAACGAGCTCCCCGGCCGCGGGGGCGGCATCGGCCCGGTCTTCTTCATCCTGAAGGTCGAGAATATCGTCGGCTTCGGGGACGCGGATCTCGCGTGCCGAGCCCGGCGCCTCGTCGCGAGCGATCACGCGCCGAATCGACGACAAGATATCTTCCATCGATGGTTCCCGCGACATATCGCCCATAACCAACCCCCTAAACCATCGCGATTACCGGATGGTTAACCATCCTCTTACCGATTCGGGGTTGATTTTGCCAAGCCTTATTGTGGCGAGAGCGATGGCGGACCGACGGGAACGCTGGCGGTGGCGGCGGGAACGGCGCGCGTGTCGGTTGCGACTTGCTGCGGCGCCGGATCGTCGGCCCAATCCCAGATCTCGCCGCGCACGCGCTTGTAATTGACTTCGGGATCGTAGAGCGCGCCGCCGCCGATGCCGAGATCGCGCGCTTCGGCCTTGCCCATTGCGGCGAGGACCGAGAAGGCGGCGACGTACGAGTTGCGCTGCGCCGACACGAGCTGGACCTGGGTATTCAGATATTCCTGTTCGGCGTTCAAAATGTCGAGGATCGACCGCGTGCCGACGCTGTTTTCGGCGCGTACGCCTTCGAGCGAGAGCGCGTTGGCGCTGACCGCCTGCTGCGTCGCGGTGATGATGCGTTCGTTTGCCTGCCAGGCGGCATAGGCGCCGCGCGTCTGCGCGATCACGCCGCGTTCGGTTTCGACATATTGTTCGATCGCCTGGCTGCCGCGCGACTGCGCCTGCCGCACCTGGGCCGACCGGCGGCCGCCGGTGAAGATCGGCAGCGTTACCGAAACCCCGGCCGCCGCGTTCGATGTTTCCTGCAATACGCCGACGCCGGTGACGCCGCTGTTCAGCGAGCCGAGGTAATTATTGTAGCCGCCGCCGACCGTCGCCGAGAGTTTCGGCGCGCGGGCTGCCTTTGCCGCACCAATGTCCGCCTTGGACGCATTGACCAGCTGATTCGCGGCCTCGATATCGGGATTGGCGTTGAGCGCGATTCCGACCGCTTCTTCGGCGCTCGCGGGCAGGTTCGGCAGCTTCGGCGGTGCCTGCAGATCGGTCGGTGCGTCGCCGACAAGCCGGATATAGGATTCGCGGCTGCCGATCAGATTGGCCTCGGCGTTGCGCAAATCGCCTTCGGCGAGCGCGAGCCGCGCCTCCGACTGGGCAACGTCGGTGCGCGTCAGGTCGCCGATCTCGAAGCGATCGCTCGTCGCCTGAAGGTTGGTCCGCAGGACCGAGACGTTCTTTTGGTTAAGCTGGACGATCGCCTGGTCGCGAATGACGTCCATATAGGCGCCGACGACCTGCGAAAACACGCTTGCTTCGGTTGCGCGCAAGTCGGCTTGTCCCGCCTCGACGCGATATTTCGCTGCGCGCACGGCGTTGCGGACGGCGCCTCCCTGATAAATCGGCACCGACAGCTGGCCGCTCGCGGTAATCGATCGCATCGGCGCGTTGAAGCTGTTGCCGGGGATGATCAGATTTTCCTCATAATCCGCGCGGGTGTTGACCTCGGGAAGGCCGAAGCTTTTCTGGATCGGCACATTCTCGTCATTCGCGCGCTGTCCCGCGCGCGCGCCGGTCAGCGTCGGATTGTTTTCATAGGCCTTGGCCAGCGCACCCTGCAATGTTTCGGCCTGCGCCGCCGCGGGCAGCATCAGCGCACCGACCGCGAGTCCGGCGAGCCAGCTGGACCGGCGAAGGGGCTGTTTCTTATTATTATCGTTCATAAAGATGTCAGCCCCGCAACAAGGAAGGAAGTGGCCTTAAAACTGAAAAGCGACCGGTGCCGCAAAGCCCGGCAGCGGCGCGACGTCCATGTCGGCGAAGCTGCGCAGCGCGATCGCGCCGCCGGCCTTCACGCCCTCGACCAGCCGCGTCACCGCGCCTTCGCGCCGCGCCGCGATCAGCCGGCCGCCGTCGGCGAGCTGTGCGACCAGCGCATCGGGCAGCGTTTCGATCGCGCCCTCGATGATGATGCGGTCGAACGGCGCCGCATCGGGCGCACCGGCGGCGAGCGGTCCCCGGGTCCAGCGGATATTGTCGTTGGCGACCGCGCCCTCTGCCACCGCCATCAATTCACCCTGTTCCTCGACGGCATGCACTTCGGCGCCGAGCAGCGCGAGCAGTCCGGCGGTATAGCCCGTCGCGCTGCCGACCAGCAGCACGCGCTGGCCGGGACGGATCGCCGCCGCGACCAGCATCCGGCCGGTGACCAGCGGCGCGTTCAATGCGCGGCCATGGCCCAGTGCGATCGGACGGTCCATATAAGCGACGCCGGCGAGCGCGGCGGGCACATGCGCCTCGCGCGGTGCCGCGGCCATCGCGCCGATCACCGCGGGGTCGATGACATCGTTGGTCCTGAGCTGGCTGTCGATCATGGCAGCGCGCATCTCTGCCGCAGTGATTTCGCTAAACTTCGTCGCCATCAGCCTTTTCCAATTCCCTGGAACTTGAACCTTTGCGGGGCAGCTTTAGCCGAAGCAATGCTGTATTGCAATAGTAATACAGCCCCGCAGCCGCATTGTCGCCGCGCATAGCTGTCAATGGGGGTGTCGCCAAGCCTCATCGCGCGCTGTACCTCGGCCCGGGCGGTGCCGGTCCGGCGAATCCTTGACAAGGCAGCCAAAGCCCCTCACTAGCGGCGCCGTCCAACACCCGGCCCGTCCCGAAAAGGATGCGGTAATTTGGCATGAGGCCCGATGGCGGAGTGGTGACGCAGCGGATTGCAAATCCGTGCACGCCGGTTCGATTCCGGCTCGGGCCTCCAATATCCTGTCAGCGGACGGTTGCTGATGGTTGAAAAACTCCCCGTTTTCTGCTAGTTATGGGGCATTCACTGATTGCCGGTGATGGTCTCTGATTGCCCGTAATTGTGGTCGTTGGGGGCCTTTTTCGGGGCAGCCGAGGCCCCCATTTGCGCGAGGCCCCCAAATGGCTCTGACAGATGCCGCAATCCGCAATGCTAAACCCAGAGAAAAGCCTTATAAGGTTGCAGATTCCAAAGGACTATATCTGCAGATCAACCCTGCTGGCAGCAAGCTCTGGCGGCTGAAATATCGAATCAACGGCGTGGAGCGGAAGCTGGCGCTCGGATCTTATCCCGAAATCAGTTTGGCCGAAGCTCGCGAGGCGCGCGATGCTGCTCGCAAGCAAGTGGCGCATTCTATCGATCCGAACTTCGCGAAGCGCGAAGCGCGAATTGAGGCGACCGTGCGCGCTCGCAACAGCTTCGCGCATGTTGCAGACGACCTTATTCAGAAGAAGACGCGCGAAGGTTTGGCCGCGCCGACGCTGAAAAAGATGCATTGGTTCGTGAAGCTGCTCGGGCCAGAGTTCGGCAGGCGCCCGATAGCCGACATCACTCCGCATGAGATTTTGCATGAGCTTCGTAAGCATGAGCGTCGGGGCCGGCTTGAAACCGCCAACCTCCTCCGATCATTCGTCAGTCGCGTGTTCCGATATGCTGTTGCAACTGCGCGCGCTGATCGCGATCCCGCACAGTTGTTGATTGGTGCGCTGACTATTCCGAAGGTGAACCATTTTCCGGCAATCACCGATCCGGTTGCGTTCGGCGGGTTGCTGCGCGCGATCGACGACTATCAAGGTGATCCCGCCGTCATGGCGGCCTTGAATCTCACGCCCCATCTTTTCCAGCGCCCCGGCGAGATGCGCCAGATGGAATGGAGTGAGATCGATTTCGACAAGGCGGTGTGGACGATCCCCGAGGGCAAGATGAAGATGCGCCAGCCGCATGCGGTGCCTCTTTCGCGACAGGCCTTGGCGATTCTCTCCGACATGCGGATTCTGTCGGGATCGGGCCAATTTGTCTTTCCATCGGTGCGCACCCGTTCGCGCCCGATCAGCGACAATACGCTGAACGCGTCGCTGCGGCGCATGGGATATCCCAAGGATCAGATGACTGCGCATGGTTTTCGCACGTCGGCATCATCGCTCCTCAACGAATCGGGATATTGGAATCCCGACGCGATCGAGCGTGCGCTGGCGCATGCGGTCGGGGGCACTGTCCGCCGCATTTACAATCAGTCGGCCTATTGGGCCGAACGCGTCGAAATGGCCCAATGGTGGAGCGATTATCTCGACGATCTGCGTGAAGGAGGAAATCGATGCCCGTCGCCGAGACCACAGCTCCGACCGGGATATGGCATCGGCCGACCGATGCACATCGGAGTCTCGCGCGGATTTCCGCTCGCCTCTTATACGCCAAGGACAAGGAGGAGCTGGGGTTAGACGAGGTCGATCGCGTCGCCGTCGCCATTGAGCGCGCGGTCAGGCGCCGGTTCCTTGTCCTGGCTACGTCATTCCTGCTCTGTATTCTTCTTTTGTTGCTCGTCCTGGTCGTTTGGGGCGCGGCGGTATTGAACGGGGATGACATCGGTCAGGCGGCTTCCGTGGCAATGATCGCCCTGCTCGCGATGGCTGCTTGCATCGCGGCGTCTTGGCGGCATTTCCAATATGGATTGGGGATTGCCGAAAAGAAGCGAACCCCCGTCTATGGCAGCAGCCGCCGTTCGACCGTCGAAACGCTCGAGAAGCTTTTCGACTATCTAGGCCGCCGAACTGCCCCGGCTACCTATTACTACGACCGGAAAGGCATGCGGCGTCCGGTCCATCGCCGCCACTTTTACGGGCGGCTGCGAGGCTTGCTGTTGTCTGAAGTCGCCAGCGACCGGGCGATCGTGCTTCCGCCACGCGGCTTCTGGTTCAGCGCTCAGATCTTCGTCGATGCCGAACCGGAAGAGATCATCCGCGCGCTCAAAGTGCGGCCCAACAGCGGAGGGCGCCCGAAGGAATACGATTATGAGGCGATGCTGCTGGCCTTGATCGAGCACCCCGCGCTCCGCGCGATCGATCCAGATGAATATCGTGCTGAAAGCGCGGTCATGGACCTTATTAGAGATCGCTGCGAACCGAGCGAGGACCATGACAATGATATTCGCGTTCCGGAGAACACCCGCCTGCGGGCATTTGCGAAAAACATCGTCGCGGCGGTAAAAATAAATCGGGGCGCCGGCTAGACGGGACGCTTCAGGAGATAGCGAAAACTCACCGAAAAGCGCCAAAATCGGTAGCGCACGGTTACCGAAATTTCCCACCGCTCGCAGATTTGTTTGGTGTTCGCGTTACCGGACGACCCATGCACAATCATGTGCAACCTGAGCTGTCTCCCGCCAACAATCGTCACACACGGAGACCCTCATGGAACCCCTCGTCCTTTCGATCAACGAAACTGCCAAGGCGCTCGGCATTGGCCGGTCGTCTGTCTATGCTCTCATCAAATCGGGATCGCTCGATGCGATCAAGATCGGGACCCGAACTTTGCTGACCACGGAGTCGATCCGTCGCCTCGCTCAATCCGGTCTTGCCAGCTGACCTGCCGACAGCGGCAGCGATACCGATTTCGTAGGATCTTCGAGACGTCACGGCGAACGCCAAGCTCTAAATGAGCGCGGCCTCAAATGAGCGCGCACTGGCGGCGGCAGGCTGCCGCCAGAGGTCGCACCTTTGTGCGGTTGGCCGCGCAGCGCTCTTGGCTCGCTGATCTTGCCGGGGCGGCGGCTAGGCACAGGCCCGCACGCACGCCGCCCCGCCTGCGGCATCGCCAAGGGCGCGTCTGTTCTCCGGGGAGGACGCCGCGCTGACCGCACGGCGGCGTTGTTGTTGGGCAAGCCGCGGACAGCGTGTCGTTCGGCGCACGGCTATGGGACCGCTCGGCCGGTGCGCAAGCCGGGCGATGCCCGGCTCTTCCACTTCGTTGCAGCCCTTCGGGTGCGCGCCGTCCTTTGGCGCGGTCCCGTCGCCTTTTCTCGCCGCCCGCCCCGCCGTCCGGGGCCGGGTGTGGTTGAAGAGAAGGAAGAACGTCATGAAGCTGGATTTCATCGATATAGGCAACCTGTCCATCGCAGCCGCCAACATGCGCGGGAAGGGGAAAGACCCTGACGTCGCGGACCTTATGCCGAGCATTCGCGCGCGCGGGGTGCTGGTTCCGCTGCTCGTTCGGCCCAATTGCGCCGAAGGCCATTTCGAGATCGTCGCAGGGCGTCGGCGCTTTACCGCCGTGGGTGCGGTCGCGCGCGAGGGTGGGGCGGTTCGGCCCATTCCTTGCGCCATTCTCGACGAGGGTGACGATGCCGATGCGCTCGAAGCCTCGATGCTCGAAAATCTTGCGCGGGTGCAGCCCGACGAGGTCAGCCAGTGGGAGGCGTTCGTCGCGCTGGTCAAGGCGGGGCGTACCGTCGAGGAGGTCGCGGACAGCTTCGGATTCGAGCCGCGCGCGGTGAAACGCATCCTTGCGCTCGGCAATCTGCTGCCGCGCATTCGCACGCTCTATCGCGGCGGCGAGATCGATGCGGGCACGGTGCGCCACCTGACCCTCGCATCGAAGTCGCAACAAAAGGCGTGGCTGGCGCTGTTCGACGATGAAGGCGCCTATTGCCCGACGGGCCATCAACTCAAGGCATGGCTGTTCGGCGGCACGGCCATTGCGGTCAAGCACGCGCTGTTCGATGCCGAAGAAGCGAAGCTTGCGACCGTGTCCGACCTGTTCGGCGAGGACAGCTTCTTTGCCGATGGCGATGTTTTCTGGTCGGCGCAGATGGCAGCTATCGAGGCGCGCAAGGTGGACTATCTCGAATCGGGCTGGTCCGATGTCGTCATCATGCCGCGCGGCGACTGGTTCCGGTCGTGGGATTACGCCCATGCGGGCAAGCGCAAGGGCGGCCGTATCTATATCGAGGTTCGCGAGAGCGGCGAAATCACCTTCCACGAAGGGTTCGTCACGACGAAGGAAGCGAAGCGGCTTTCAGGCGGCGGCGGGGATGACGAGGGCGATGCAGTTATCGCGAAGCCGGTGCGCCCGGAGGTGTCGGGTCCGCTCAATGCCTATATCGACCTTCATCGTCATGCGGCGGTGCGCGCCGATCTGGCGGGTCAGGGCGGGGTCGCGCTTCGGGCGATGCTCGCGCATGTCATCGCGGGCGCCGACCTCTGGCGCGTCGATGTCGAGGGTCAGCGCGCGCCGAAGGAAGATATTGCCGAGAGCGTCGAGAGCTGTTCCGCCGAGGCGGCATTCGACCTCAAGCGCCGCGCGGTGCTGGCGGTGTTGGGGCTCGATGCGGAAGCTCCGACCGTCACAGGAAGGCCGCTGAACCGTCCCCCTTTTGCCCCGCTGTTTGCGCGGTTGCTCGACCTTCCCGATCCTGTGGTGCTGGAGATTGTGGCAATCGTCATGGGCGAGACACTGCAGGCGGGAAGCGAGGCGGTGGAGATGATCGGCCTTCATCTTGGCACCGACATGCGCCAGCACTGGTCGGCGGACGCGGCCTTCTTCGACCAGCTTCGCGACCGCGAAGTCCTGCTCGCCATCACTGCCGAGGTCGCGGGACCGGAGGTTGCCGCAGCGAACGCCGGTGAGAAGGCCAAGGCGCTGAAAGCGATTATCGCCGATTGCCTTGAGGGCACGAACGGTCGGGCCAAGGCCGAGCCGTGGGTACCGCAGTGGATGGCATTCCCGCCTTCGGCCTACACGACGCGGGGCGGGGTCGGCAGCGTCAAAGCGGCGCGGCGTGTCGCGCACGAGCTTGCGGCTCCGGCAGCGCCCGAACCCGATGCGGAAGACGCACAGCCGTTGGCAGCATGAAAGGACGGCGGGCGGCTTTGGTCGCCCGCCACATTTTCTGCGGGCGCAAAATGACGCGCCGGCCTTGTGGGCCGGCGCGGCGTTCATGATTTGGGCGCGCCGCCGCCGCAAGCGGCGACGGCCCGCGGTTCAGCCAAAGAAAGAGGCGACGCGAAGTTGCCTTCGCGTCGCCCATACGAGGATGCTGCATCCTTCGCCCCACCATCCTGACTTGCCGGGGTCGCTAATCGCCAAGCCCGGACGGAAGTTGTCGAGCCCGATAATATCGCTTCTGACCCTCGGATTGTACGAAAACGCCAAATCGCATGCCCTGGGCATGGGTTTCTTGCCGCGCGGAATGAGCCGATAGGAAGACGGACTGCCAACTCGGGCGCGGCCGCTCTGATCGTAGCCACAGTTCGCGGTTAGATCGCATTTCTCACTCAAGTTTCGGCGTTTGATCGTTCACGTCGATAGCGCGGGCTCGCTCCACCTGTTCTGCAGGACCATTCCGGCGACGGGCGATGTGACCTGACCCGGCGCGGCGTCCCGCGAAAGTGCGGCGGCGCGATTATTTNGCACTCCTCCGCTTCGCTGCGGCCCTTCGGGTTCGCGGGGCGCCTCATGCGCCGGTCGCTGGTCCGGCCATGCCGCAGGGATGGTCCCGCGGTACAATCAAGGAGACGACCAATGGCAGCTATCGGCTTTGTGAACGGCACCTTCGAAACGGGTTTCGTGGGCCAGCTGAAGACCCTCTCGATCCGCGCGTCGATCGAGATTCGGACCAACCGTTCGAAGAGCGGCGACGTCCAGCCCGACTATAGAGTCTGGTCCGAGGGCGTCGAAATCGGTGCCGGCTGGATCCGCGTCGGACAGGTTTCGGGCGAACCCTATGTGTCGCTGAGCCTCGCGGCGCCCGAGTTCGGGCCGCGCCGGCTTTATGCCAACCTCGGCCGCGCCGCAGGTCAGGACGGCGAGGACGGCTACGCGCTCATCTGGAACCCCGCCGACTGAGGCGGACTTCCACCCCGCGCCGCTTAGCGGCGCGGGGCTTTGCCGTGCCTAGCTTTCAGGCGGCGTCGCGGCCTTGGTCACGATCAAGGTCGGCGACGGTGAAGGTCACTGGGTTGCGGAGCCACAGATCGACCTCGCCGGCGCGCCAGCCGCAGCATCGCTCGGCAAGCTTGTGTTGCGGCGGGAAGGTCCCGGCGGCGATCTTGCGGTAGAGGGTCGCCCGGCTGAGGCCGGTGAGATTCAGGACCTCATCGAGGCGCATCATGCGCAGGGGAGACTGATATGCCATGCAGTATTTCTCCATATGCGGGGGGATCATAGGGCGACCTGAGATCATAGAAGGGGATCGAAGAGCTCTTCGTCAACACCGCAGGAAAGCTTACTTTTTGGCGTAGTTCTCTGGCGTAGTGCTGAGTGCGTCCACATGCGTCTCCAGGCATCTTTGGGTGGTTTTGTGCTGCTTGGGCGTAGGTGTGATTTATTTTTCTCACCGTGTCTCGAAAGGCCATGCGGTCACCGAATGAGGCCGTCGATAACGGCCGCGTTCCGGAAATGACGTGCCCCGAGCGGCGCGGGCACTGTCCGATTCGCACGGGGAAGGGCGCCGCTAGGCGCGCATGCGGTCGCCGCTTCGCGGCGGCGTTGTCTGTCCCGGCACGGCGGGGCGGAGGTGGGCGTCACTCGCCTTAGCCCCGCCCGGTCGGGCCGCAACCCTGCGGGTCCGCCACTTCGTTCCGGTCCTTCGGATGCAGCCCGACGACGCAAGCGGGTCTGCCGGCTCCTTCCTGCCGCCCACCTCCGCCCCCTCCCGGGCGGGGGTGCGATTGGCGGGAAGGAGATAAGAGATGCGCAGGGAAAGGATCGAGAGGGCCAGCCTCTATTCCGAGGTCACGAACAGGATCATCACGGAGCTCGAAGAAGGGCGGCTGCCATGGGTGCAGCCTTGGGATGCAGCTGCGTGCGGATGCACGATGCCGCAGAATGCGGGAACGGCACGCAAATATAGCGGGATCAATGTGCTGATCCTGTGGGCCGAGGTTGTCGCCAAGGGCTATGCGTCGCAGCGCTGGCTGACTTACCGGCAGGCCGAAGCCGCAGGCGGTAATGTCCGGCGCGGCGAGATAGGCACGGTCATTTGCTACGCCGACCGGTTCACGCCCAAGGCCGAAGCCGAGACCGCGCGCGGCGAGGATCGCGAGGCCCGGCAGGTGGCGTTCCTCAAGCGCTTCGTCGTGTTCAATGTTGATCAATGCGAGGGACTGCTCGAGGCCTATATCGCGCCGATGGTCAGTCCCGATCCGGTGATTGCCATCGGCGCGGCCGATGCGCTGATCGCCGCGAGCGGCGCGCGCTTCCAGATTGGCGGCGGTGAAGCCTTTTACAGCCCGAGCCATGACTTTGTGGCTGTGCCGCCGCAGGCTGCGTTTCATGAGCCGATCAACTGGTATCGGACGGCGCTGCATGAGCTTGGTCATTGGACCGGTCACGGCAGCCGTCTGGACCGCGACCAGAAGGGCGGGTTCGGATCGGATAGCTACGCGAAGGAGGAACTTGTCGCCGAGATGGCGTCGGCGTTCACCTGTGCGTCGCTCGGCATCGCGCCGACCGTTCGTCATTCCGACTACATCGCGTCATGGCTGTCGGTGCTGCGCGACGACGAGAAGGCAATCTTCCGTGCCGCCAGTCAGGCGAGCAGGGCGGCGGACTTCCTTTTGGCCTTTGCGGGAGCGGACCAATGAGCGCGCGCATGAGCCGCGAGGACCGGCTGCGTCTCTGGCGCGCTGAGCGCGCCGTCGACCGAATGGAGGAAATGGACCGCAAGGTCTTCCTCGCCATCCGTGTCGAGGAATTGACCTATTCGGAAATCGCGCAACGCTTCGGCATCACCGTCGCCGATGTCGAAAGGCATTTTGCCGGAAGCCTTCGCGTCCTCATGGTCGCAATGGACGAAAAGAATCCATGGTGGTGGCGTTTCCGGCGGTGAGGACGGCGCGAAGGCCGGATGGCGCTTGCCATCCGGCCTTCGCAATTACAGGGTGATAACAATGAGAACCGATCTCGATCATCTGCCCGCGAACAAACAGCGCGAACTCGAGCGCGTGAAGCAGATCATTTTTGAGGAATTTGCCGACAACATCGCGCTCGCGACGATGAGCTGGAAGAAGAAGGGCCGGATCGACAAGATCATCCTGTACGGCAGCTATGCGCGCGGCGGCTGGGTCGACGAGCCGCACACCGCCAAGGGCTATCGTTCCGACTTCGATCTGCTCATTATTGTTAGCGACAAGCGCCTCACCGACAAGGTCGAGTTTTGGCCCAAGATCGAGGATCGCTTGGACCGCGAGCTGGCGATCGACAAGACGCTGCACACGCCCGTGAACCTCATTATCCACACCATGCAGGAAGTGAACGACGGGCTCGCGCATGGCCGCTATTTCTTTATGGATATCGCGAGGGACGGCGTCGCGCTCTACGAATTCGATGACAAGGAATTGCACAAGCCGAAGCCGAAGACGCCCGACGAGGCGCTCAACATGGCGCAGGAGTATTTTGATGAGTGGGTACCCGGCGCGGCGAGTTTCCTAAAAGGGTACCGCTTCTATTTGGAAGAACGAGACTGGAAGAAAGCGGCGTTCCTTCTGCATCAGGGGACGGAGAGCCTATATCACGGCGTTCTTCTGGTCTGCACCTTCTATACGCCGCACGTCCACAATCTGGGCTTTCTGCGTACCCAAGCCGAGCGTCTCGACATGCGTCTCGTCGATGTCTGGCCGCGCGAATTGAAATCGGATCGCAGGCATTTCGAGAAGCTCAAGGAGGCTTATGTAAAGGCGCGCTATTCGAAACATTACCGCATCACTGAGGAGGAATTGCGCTGGCTTGGGGCGCGCGTCGAAGAACTCGGGCGGGTCGTGCATGCCATTTGTTCGGAGCGGCTCGAACAGCTTCGCAGCACGGCTGGGCGACAGCCGCCCGAATAAGACCACTCTATTTGTCCGAAGCGAAGGGTCGTGTTAGGGGCGCAACCAAATTCTCGCCTTGCCTTCGAAAGGAAATGACGTGGAAGATACGGAAACGCTGGTAACGCTGACTGCCGATATTGTTGCCGCGCATGTCAGCAACAACAGCGTCGCCATAACGGATATCCCGCTCGTCATCCGGTCGGTGCACGAAGCGCTGTCCGGCCTGTCTTCAAAGGCCGGGCCCGAACCCGAGCCTCAGCAGCCTGCCGTGTCGGTCCGCGCGTCGGTTAAACCAGACTATATCGTCTGCCTCGAAGACGGCAAAAAGCTCACCATGATGCGCCGCTATCTGATGACCAACTTCGGCATGACGCCCGAGGAGTATCGGGCGAAGTGGAACCTGCCGAAGGACTATCCAATGGTCGCGCCAAACTATGCCGAAAAGCGCCGCGAACTGGCGAAGCAGATCGGTCTCGGCACGAAAGGCCGCGGCGGCGGCCGTAAGCCTGCCGCGCGCGGTCGCGCCAAGACGAAATAGCGTGTCGGTTGGCCGCGCCCTTGGCGCGGCAACGAACCTCGCCGCCGTGCGTAAAACCGTGGACCAACATTCCACGGAGTATCCATGAAGAAACCCGTTCTTGCCGCCGGCGCGGCAACCGCTCTGGCCGCGCCGATCGGCTATTTTATCTGGAGATATTATCCGCGTCCCGGCCCGGTGGGGAACTACGCGGTGCCCGAGCCCGCCAAGGCGGTCGACCTCAGTCGATATATGGGGCGCTGGTACGAGCAATATCGTTACGATGCGTCGTTCGAGGAGGGACTCGAAGCCGTGACGGCGGATTATTCGCTGAACCGCGACGGCAGTGTTCGCGTCGTCAATCAGGGCCGCAAGCGTGGCCCCAATGGCAAGCTCCGCAAATCGGTCGGCAAGGCCAAGATCGAGGACAAGGCGACGAACGCAAAATTGAAGGTGTCCTTCTTCGGTCCCTTCTACGGCAACTACTGGGTGCTCGACCATGGCGACAATTATGAATGGTCGATCGTCGGCGAGCCATCAGGCCGCTACCTTTGGGTGCTGACCCGCAACGCCAAGCCCGGTGCCGTGCTTCTGGGCGAGCTCGAAGCGCGCGTTCGCGCGCTTGGCTATAATTGGTCGATGATCCACTTCACCCGGCACTGATCGCGTCCGTGAACGCGCGCCGCCCCCGGCGGCGCCATAGCAGCAATTGCTGTTCGCGCGCTTCGCCGCGTATCGTTGCGGCGGCTTCGACAAGCAACCCGAGGATCACCGCGCGATCGTCACCGGTAAGCTCGACGAGATCGGCCTTGGCGACGAGGCCGCCCAGCTCGATCAGTTGGCGCGTGCGCTCGCGGCGCTTCACCTGCCACTCGCGCGTATCATGCCGCGCCCGCTTCGCCTGAAGGCGGTTGCGGGCCTGCACCGTCCGGCGATGCGCCGTTCGCGTCGCGGCCAACGCCCTTGCGAGCGCGGGCGCCGTCGCCGCGAAAGAAGGCCGCGCCGCTCTTGCGCCACGCCTCCTTCCGCGCAGCGTCCGCGCCGACGGCATCAATCAGCGCACCGGCCAGCTGCTCGATCGATAGCGCGTCGGCGCCCGTTGCTATAACCAGCTCGCCGAGCTGGCCTTGCTTCTTCGTCTTGAGCGCCCTTGCCTTGTCGGTGAGCGCTAGGAGCTCGGCGTCGAAATCACGCGGTTTACGCATCGTCTGTCCTTCCGTTTAAGTGGGGCGGACGAACCAGCTATGCCGTGTCTCAACGTCATTCAAGTAGCTGAAATCTTGTGAGAAGCTGTGGTCCAGAGCGCGATGAAATCGTGTGAGGGCGCGCTTATACGTCGTGCCGACGTGCCCGTTTTGCCCTAAATGGATAGCCCTCATGGCGATCTATCATTTCTCGGCAAAAGTCATTTCCCGCGCCGCCGGCAGCAGTGCTGTCGCTGCCGCGGCCTATCGTTCGGCCGACCGGCTGCACGACGAGCGGCTCGGTCGCAGCCATGATTTCTCGAACAAAGCGGGTGTCGTCCACAGTGAGGTGCTGCTGCCCGAGGGCGCTGACGAGCAGTGGCGCGAGCGGGAACGGCTCTGGAACGATGTCGAGGCGGCCGAGCTTCGCAAGGACGCGCAGCTTGCTCGCGAAATCGAGTTTGCGATCCCGCGCGAGATGACCGAAGGACAGGGGATCGAGCTTGCCCGCGACTTTGTCCAACGCGAGTTCGTCGACCGCGGCATGATCGCTGACCTCAATGTCCATTGGGATATCGGTGCCGATGGGCTGGCGCGGCCTCACGCGCATGTCATGTTGACGATGCGCGAGATCCGGATCGACGAGGATGGCAGCGCCGAGTTCGGCGGCAAGGTCCGCGACTGGAATCGCACCGAACTGCTGACCCACTGGCGCGAGGCGTGGGCGGATCATGTGAACGAGCGTCTGGCCGCGCTCGACATCGACGCGCGCGTCGATCACCGCACCTTGGAAGCGCAGGGGATCGAACTCGAGCCGCAGCACAAGATCGGTCCCGCAGCCTCGCGCATGGCGGCCGACGGACTTGAGGCCGACAGGCTCGTCGAGCATATCGAGATCGCCCGGTCGAACGGCGACAAGATCATCGCGGATCCGGGCATAGCGCTCGACGCGATCACGCACCGACAGGCAACTTTCACCAACCGCGACCTCGCGATGTTCGTGCATCGCCACAGCGACGGCAAGGATCAGTTCGATGCGGTGATGGCGGCGGTCAAATCATCGCCCGATCTGGTCGCGCTGGGTGAGGACGGGCGCGGCGAAAGCCGTTTCACGTCGCGGTCGATGATCGAGACCGAGCAGCGGCTCGAACGCGCGACTGCCACCCTCGACGCGCGCCGCAATCATGCTGTTGTCGAGCGCCATCGTGAACGGGCGCTGACGCTTGCGGCCGAGCGTGGCCTTGACCTGTCCGCCGAGCAGCGCGGCGCGCTGGAGCATGTCACCGGTGCACGCGGGATCAGCAATGTCATCGGTTATGCCGGAACCGGCAAGAGCGCGATGCTTGGCGTGGCCCGAGAGGTATGGGAAGCAGCGGGCTACCAAGTGCAGGGCGCGGCGCTGTCGGGTATCGCTGCGGAAAACCTCGAACATGGCTCGGGGATCGGCTCGCGAACCTTGGCGAGCCTTGAACATCAATGGGCGAACGATCGCGAGCGGCTGACCGACAAACACATCCTTGTGATCGACGAGGCGGGGATGGTCGGCACACGCCAGCTCGAACGCGTCGTGTCGGAAGCCGAGCGCCAAGGTGCGAAGGTCGTGCTCGTCGGCGATCCACAGCAGCTGCAGGCGATCGAAGCTGGCGCGGCGTTCCGCGCAACGGCCGAGCGTCATGGCGCCATCGAGATCATGGACATCCGCCGCCAGCAGGAAGACTGGCAGCGCGAGGCGACCCGCGAGCTCGCTACCGGGCGGACGGGCGAAGCGATCGGGCGCTATGCGGACGCCGGCTTCGTCCATACTGCCGATACCCGCGAAGCGGCGCGGAGTGAGCTCGTCGAGGCCTGGGATCGTGACCGGCAGGCGCATCAGGATGCGAGCCGCATCATTCTCACCCACACCAATGACGAGGTGCGAGAGCTCAACGAGGCGGTTCGCGTGCGGCTGAAGGCCGGCGGAGCGCTTGGCAATGACGTCGCGCTCGCGGTCGAGCGGGGCGAGCGGAGCTTTGCGGCGGGTGACCGCATCATGTTCCTGAAGAACGAGCGCGACCTTGGGGTCAAGAACGGCTCGCTCGGTACCGTACAGAGTGCGAGTCCGATGCGCATGGCGGTAATGCTCGATGATGGCCGCAGCGTTGCGTTCGACGTCAAGGACTATGCTCATATCGATCATGGCTACGCGGCGACGATCCATAAGGCGCAGGGTATGACCGTCGACCGGGTGCAGGTACTCGCGACGCAGGGGGTAGACAGCCATTCGACTTACGTCGCGCTGTCCAGGCATCGCGAGCAGGTCGATCTATATTATGGTCGCGACGATTTTGCGAACCAGAAACAGCTTGTGCGCGCCGCGTCCCGCGAGCGCGGCAAGGATATGGCGAGCGATTATCGGGGGCAGGAATCGGTGAAGGCCGCCGAGCCGAAACGCTCGATGTTCGCCGGGGTCAAGCTCAAACGCAGCGTGTCCGCCGAGGCTCTGGGCAAAGGTCCCGAACAGAAGTGCGAGGCGGCACCGCGCAAGCTTCGCGTCAGTGCCCGGGCGCTCGATGCGGGATCGGAGCGGGGCTCTCTTGACAGGGCGGTCGAGCGCTATGCGCGCGCGCAGCGCAATATCGACGCCATGCATGCGAAGGGGCTATCGCCCATTGGTCATCAGCGGAATGCCCTCGAGACCGCGGCGCGCGACGTCGACGCACTGCAGGCCGGCGGCTCGAAATATCTGTCTTCGGCATTCCGACGCGAGCCTGCCCTTGCCGACGAAGCGGCGAGCGGGCGCACCTCGCGTGCGATCGCGGCGATGGGCGCCGAGAAGGCTTACCGGCTCGATGCTCCGGCGCGCGCCGACCGGTTCGTTGCCGAATGGCAGGCGCGCAGTGAAGAGCTGCGGCATCATAAGGCCAACCATGATTATGCCGGCAGCAAGCGTGTCGGCGCCCAGCTCAATGACATGGCGAAAGCGCTGCACCGCGATCCGCAGCTCGAGTCGCTGCTTCGGGGACGCACCCACGAGCTCGGTCTGAAACGGCTTGAGAGCAATAGCGTGTCTCACGCGCTCCAGGAGCATCTCCGCCCCTCGCGTTCGCTCGGCATTGGGCTGTAAGCCTCTCATGATGGATGACAATATACCCCAAAACGCCCCCGAAGAGACCAGCGACGAGCTGGTCCCCGCGGACGAGCTCGCTCTCGATCAGGCCTTCGCGCGGCTGTCGGGGCGCATCTCCACGCTCTCCAGGGCTGTGGACCGGTTTGCCGATCGCCAGGACGAACTCGTCGGCCGCGACTATAGCGAGGATCTTGCGAAGATCGAAAAGAGCTTCGAGGAAACGAGCGAGGCGCTCGATAACCTCGCCGCCCAGCCGGTCCTGCAACTGACTCCCGATCGGCTTGCAGAGCAGCTCCGGCTCGCGGGCGGACGCGTACGATCCGACGATCACGACAAATGGCAGAGCGCCCAGAACCAGCTCGGCGAGATTACGCGCTCGCTTGAAAAGAGGCTGGGCGCCGCGCGGCTGCGCGACGAACAGAATCGATGGGTTGCTATCGGTGCCGGGATCGCCACAGTCCTCGCGTTCGTCGCCGGGTGCACGATACCGTCGGTTGTCGATCAAACAGTGCCGGAAGGCTGGCAATGGCCCGAGCGACGTGCCGCCAACCTTCTCTCCCGCGATATGTGGGGGGCTGGAGTTCGGTTGATGCAGACGGCGGACCCCGAGCGCTGGAACGCACTGGCGCAGTCGTCTCGGATCTATGGCCTGAATGAAGAGGCGATCGAGGCGTGCCGGAAACAGGCTGACCGACGGAAGAGATCGGTGGGTTGCTCGATCAGAATCGAACCCACCAAGGCGCGACCATAGAGGGCAACTTTGCGCCCGATCCAAGTCTTAGGTGGTCGCGAAGCGGCTGCCCGAAACCTGCCATTCCCGTTTCGGTTGCGCAGGCAAATTGCTATTTATCGCTTGTCGGGCCTCCCGGGATTTGAAAAATGTTGTACTCGACCATGTCGGCAGGCCGGCAAAATCTTCCCGACCTCATCCTTGCCGATTTTGGCGGGGGCGAGGCGCGCCTGCTGTCCGTCGAAGTCGTTGCGACCTATATAGGAAGGCCTTACGCCCTGGAGCTTACGAGCGTCATATCAGATCGCATTGCTGGGCAAGGCTGATCGCTGTCCGCAGCCGGTCCGGCGTCGGGCGCGGCATACCGCGCGTTCCTCGGCCGCGGGTAACGCGCCACCCGCCGGGCTCGAGAACAAGCCGCAGCCTCATGATCTTCTTAGCCCCGGCACGTGCGTCAGCGAGGCCGCGGCCCACCGACCAGTAAGTGTGCTGCGCAATGAGCCAGTTCTCGATCATATGCTTGAGGAATTGCTGCGGGCTATTATCACCGATCCGGTCCAGGTCGGCGGCTGCAAGCGCAATCGGAAGCCGCTCGCGTCGCTCCGATCGATCGTGCAAAGACGCGTTTGCCAGCATGGGCAGCGCAATCGCGGCGAGTGCGGTCGGGACGAAGGTCGCACCGTTCGGAAAGTTGGCCTGCAACGCATCCATTGCTTCGACGGGTGATACTGCGGTGGCGGCAAGCGCCTCGAGCCACGGCCGGGCGGTCTGCCCTTCCTCTGGCGGCGCGCGTTCGAGCATATACGCGGCGAGGGCTTCGGTGGTCATCGTCCCACCGCCGATCTCGGCAATGATCCATTCGAACAGCGCTTCCAGCCCCAGCCGGAAGGACTGGCGCATCTGCACACGCTTCCAGTGCAGCGCAGGCTCTGCGATTTTTGCATCTTCCAGTTCGAGCATTGCCGGGCGGAGTTCGCCTTCGCCTTCATCCTCCTCGTGCTGATCATCTGCAGCGCGCGTCAGGAGTTCAAAGCCGCCGCGTCTTTTGGTCGGCGCCAGGGCGCCCATCAATCGCTCGCGCATGGCGCGTTTTTCTTCTTCGAGAAGATTCTCCATGTCCCAAGTCGCGGTCCAGCTCCTCGCGGTCTTTCTGGTTAGCGTGCAGGGGCCGCGTTCGCGAAACAGCGCATGCCGGAGCAGCGGCTTGATCCGAGCTTCGAACGCGTCGAGCAGCTCGGCGGTCGCCTCGCCGGGAAAGCGCGTGCCCGCGTAATTGCGGTCGTCTTCGAGCAGCCTGAAGGCGCGAAGGCCCGGGCCGTAGTTGATAGCGGCGGTGAGCGCGGTCGAATTGCGGCGTGCCTTCACAAATGCGGTCCAGGCCGCATCGCCGAACAGGATTTTATCCTCAGCCCCCCACCGCGACCAGACGACCTGCTTGCCGGGCAAATCGACATCGACTTCGTCTTTCTGCAGCATCGACCAGGCAAAGGCCACCTCGATGCGAGCGACGAAATCTTCGTGCGACGAAACGGGCAGCGCCTCGCCGGACTTGCGGGCAAGCGCGATCGTTCGCCGCCATGCCCACGTCACCAGCGTGAAGGGCCGGATATAACGGGCGACATTGTTCAGACCGGGGAACACGTCGTTCATGAGGTCGAAGTTGATCTGCCTCAGGCCCAGCGGATCGACGCCGCCGAGACCGGCGCCTGCGGGATCGACGATGAAGCAGCTCTTCGCCTTCCGACTCAGTTGTTCAAATTCGGCGAGCGACGATGTCATCAGGGGTTCCTCGTCAGAATGAAGCCGTGGCAACGCGCTTCGCAAATGCCGGTGCTTCGTAACCGATTGGCTTCCTCTTCAGGAATGGCGATGCTGCAGCGCCGGCAGGCTTTCACCGGATGATCGACGAACTGGATACGGCGCTTACCCGATTCGCGCTGGCACTGGTCGAGCAGTTGCGGCCACATCTCATGAAGGGGAAGCGCCATGAGGCTTCCGGGAAATTGGCCCGCCCCAAGAGCGGCCTCGAGCGCGCGGACATCGTCATAAATCGTCCGTGCAGCCTGGATGGCCTTCAGCGTGTCGAGCGCATCTGTGCCGGGCGCCATAAAATCGACGAGCCCCGGAAGCGCCAACTGATCGTCAGGTGAGCGATCGGGGTCGATTCCGAGCTTCAACATTCGCCCGCGGGCTTTTGCTGCATCGAATTCTGAGCCGCCCGCGGCAAGATAAGCGATGCACCACGCCATCATATCGCGCGCGTCGCCGCCAAGCTCGATATCTTCCGCGAGCCGCAGGATGCGCGACAGTAGGCTCTCTGTCGCCGGATCTTCGGTCGTTACGCAAATGAACCGGACAATGCGCGCGACGTTCATGAGCTTCACGTCATTGTCGACCTGCGCCGCAAGTTTCTGGAACAGCTCGGGAAGACGCAGGCTGAGCTTGTCCGCCGCATCGGCAGCGCGCTGTCTGTGGGCGCGCTCGCTGCGATCGGCTTCGTCTTCATCATCCTCGGCCGCAGGTGTCGCCGTGGCCATGCTCCGCAGGAAACGCGCGACGAACTGCCGCCATGCGCGTTCTTCCTTACCCGCATCGCCGCTGCCGCTGTCCCCGCTACCCCCGCGGTCTTCGTCGCCGCCGCGCTCGCCCGTGCCGACGCGTGCCGCGTCGACGAGCGGATCGGGGCGCTTCTGCTGCGAACCGGTGGCCCGGCTGGCAATTATCGGCTCCACGTTCAGGATTTCGGGGTTCGTGCGCACGAACTCCATCAGCGCAAGAACATGCTCGGGGGTCTGCATGCCGCGCATGACCGCCAGCATCGACGGTAGCGCCTTGCCCGCCCGCGATTTGATCGAGCCAAAGTCTGGAGCGATTACGAAACCCTCGGCGATACCTTCTCCCGACACTAGACGGAGCTGAATGCGCCCCTCAAGCGACAATTCGGCCTGCTGGTCGAGCTTCTCCATCGGAATGGAGAATTTGCCATCCTTTATAGCCACGGTGCCGAGATCAATCGGACGGCGGTTAAGCTCCATCGTGACGGCCGCCTGCTCGGTGCGCCAGGGCGTCAATATACGTCCGTGAATGCCACCGTCGGTGTGCGCCGCCACCAAAATTCCTGTCTCGGCGGCGTCGTCATCATCGTCCTCCAAAGACACAGCTTGCTTCGGCGGCGGCTTCACGGCTGTGAACTTCCAGCGATGGCCCGTTCGGCGATCGATGCGCAATGTGCAAAGCTCGACATTGCGAACGCCAGCGCCCCCGTAAAGAAGTCCCGCCGAGGTCGCATTGGCGCTGCCCGACAGGATGAGGCGTCCCTCGGCGCAGCCGATCTCAATGATCTTGGCATGAAGACCACGCTTTACTTCGTCCTGGCCGACGAGGTTGGTAAGCTCGACCGGGCGGACTATCGCCGAGCGCCGCGGCCAATCCATGTCCTTCGGGGCGGGAACGCGGGTGCGAGGGACATGCGCCTCGACGTGCGCTACCCCGAGCGCGTCGGCGAGCTCGTCGATCGCCACTGCGTCCCAATAGGGGGATGCGATCGAGAGCGAGCGCGCGCCGCCGAGCGCTTTGGCCGCGGAGGTAAGCTGCTCTGCGATCGGCGCCTCCGTACTGCTGAGGATACGGACGCTCCCCTCATCGCGTCCTGCCGCTGCCGACGCGGACAGCCGTGCGCCGAGCGCTTCGCAAAGTGCGCGCGCGTCGTGCTCGCAGGTCTGCGCGGTGCCAAGCACGGTGAAAAACCGGCCCAGATCGCTCATGGCCAGTGCCATCCCATTGGCGTGCACATGATCAAGGCATTCGAGATTGGCCGACCAGCCGCCGAAGGTGAGATTGCCGGACCCCACGGTCGCGTGCGTAGCGTCATCGGACTCGAGAACCATGAGCTTAGGGTGAAAGCAGCCGGCGCGCGCGGCCACGGGATGAACGGCGTATTCGCGACCGATGCGAACGGCGCCGCGTTCCTTGAGCGCCATGCGGTAGCCGAGGGGATCGGTGAGGATCGTGATGTCCGACACGCCCTGCCGAAGCAGCGCCTCGACGAGCACCGCCTCGGTAAATGACGCGCTGAACGAATAGGTCGTGAAGGTGGCACGGCGCCATTTATGCGCAGCGATCAAATCGAGCTGTGAGAAGGTTTTCACAGGCGGTCCGCCCCATAGGCGGCAGTGCCAGCCGCGTGGACGATATTTTCCCGATCGATCATGTGCCTCTGCCCCCATGGCTAATTCGCACAGCTATCGGTGACGGGCAACCGGGCGGCGAGGGCGTTTACTTCCGGTTTGGTGCAATCGGCTTTTTTGTTGTCCTCGATTCTGGCCGATGCGGCTTGTCGTTCGTCTGCCGGATAGAGCGCGGTCCTGTGAATGAGGTCAGGATCGCGCGGCGGGCGCCCGGTGCGGCGAGGATGGAAAGTCCGCCCACTCGAGGCAAAGCATATCGCGCTTTGTCCTGGGCAGCGCTTTGCGATCGATAAGCTTGCCTTCGACCTCGAAATTGGCGTCGATCTTCACGATCAGCACCTTGCTGAAATTGCCCTTGAGGTTGAGCGTTACGGTCTCGGTCGTCTTGAACGGTGTGATCGTCTTCACCTCGACAAAGTCATTCCCGAGTTTGCCGTCGGAGCCCTGCGCGTAAATCCGGTGCGGCTTGATGCCATAGGTGATCGCGCCATAAAGTTCGCCAAGGTCACCATAGACCTGCAGATGGCGCCCGGTGAGTTCATGATAATCCGCAGCAGCTTCGAGCAGGCGTTGGAAGACCGGCACCAGATCGACGTCGAGATTCGGGAAGCGCGCTTGGAATTCAAGCCGTTCAAGATGGGAACTGATTTCGGTCCATGTGATCCACTCGCCATCGTCGTAGATGGCGTTGTCGTCATTCCACATATCTGTCGGGCCGTGCTTCATGATCCCGACGTTAGACGCGAATCCGTAAATGCCCAGTTTCGACGCGCTGTGTATGTTGGCCACATCGCGTAGCGGCTCCTGCCAAACCGTGATAAGATTTAGACGGCAGCCAAGTATAAAGGGTCCCGGAAACCTGCTTGACGGCAACTGGCCAGTTTAAACTGAAGAGATGCCGGGCCTCAATGCGCCTGATGTCAGTCGTTGTGAGGATGCTTGGATTGGTCTGAAAGCTGACATCCATTTCACAAGTGCGGGTTTGGCTTTGCGACGTAACGGCATCGGGCATCCTGTCAGGTGAGCCGGATCAGTTCCGCGGCACTGCGATTTTCCGCGATGCAGGCTTGACCTGCCGCGTAAAGATGTCCCGAAAATCCTTGGCGTGGCCGAAGTAGATTTGCGCGAAGCGCCGCGTCTCGACATCGAGGCACGCGAGCACGTCGCTGTAGGGTAATTGAAACTCTTCCGCCAAGTCCAGGAGCTGAATTGAATCGTGAACGCCGATATCGGTATCGGCGAGGCGGAGGCGCCGTTCCTTCTCGTCGAGGAGGCGCTTGCCGCGGAAACTGAAAGCGCGATCGAAGTGAAGATTGGCGAGTTCTGCCACAACCCCGTGCGCGAGCATACGGGCATCGTCGGTAGCCGGCTCGACAACGGCCTTACGCGACGTTTCGTCATAGACCGCGCGCGACATCAGGCGTTCGATCAGCGCGCCTGCGATCAGCTTCGCGCATTCGGGCTTGGGCATGCGGGAGAGTGACGCCTGGATTTGCAGCAGGGACAGCAAGAGGAAGAACAAGAGATTGTCGTCGGTCCGCATGGCAGCGACGATCTTCGGCGTCAGCACCTCGCGTAGTTCGATATGGTCACCGAAGATTTCAAGCAGTTGCAGCCAGATCGACGTCGACGGCAGTTCCGCGCGTAGCGCGTCCGCGCCGCCAAGCCGGTCGGCAAGGAAAGCGAAATATTCGAGCTGCAAGGGACCGCGCGGACGGTCGATCGTGTCGAGCCAGCCACGGTAAACGTCGGGATCGGGAGCATCGCGAAGAAACTCGAGGACGCCGTCGCGAACGAGGCGCGAATAGACGGGCTGATCGGCTTCACTCGGCTGGTGTCGTACCATGCGCTCGGCCACGAGAAACTCTGCGAACGACCGGTGGCCGAAGTAATAGATGTCGCCAGATTTCTTTTCGAGGAACGAGCCAGTCAGATATTCGCGTTTGAGCGAGTCGAGATCGGCGGAATCTCCGGGGGCCAACGCTTCGAAGAGATCATCGGGAATGTCGGATGCAGAAAAGGAGGTTGCACCGCCCTTCTTGGTCCACAGCCAGAAAGCGATCTCGCTCAGGAAGGTAATACGCTGGCCCTCGTTGATAGGGCGGCGGACCTCTTTGTCGGCCTCCCGTTCGGCGAGCGAAGAGAAGAAAATTTGATACAGGCCCCAGCGCGTCATGCCCTCGGCAAACCGCGAGAGGTCGACGGCCGGGTCGGACGCGAGGTCGGTGAGGATCTTTGCATGGACGGGCTTGCCGAACAGCTCGGGTTCGATCGCCGCGATCTTTTCCACTTCGTCAACGCGGGCGTCGATCCACGCTTGGTCGAGCCCAAGTGCGGGCGAGCGGCTGACCAGGTAACCCAGATAGCCGCGGAAGAATTGCGAGCGTTCTGCGGCGGTGAACTCGTCGAGATCATATTCGATAAATTCGGGCCAGTCGGGCAGGCGACGCCAACCCTCCCCGAAGCGTTTGACGCCGCGCAAAACATGGAAATGCTCGTCAGTCGATGTGAATGCGCTTGGGCGGCCGAGCAGCACGACCTTGGCTTGCCCGTCGGTGAGCCGATTGAGGTCGTGCACCTGCGATCGGAAATCGGACCAGCTCATCGCATGCTTCATTTCGTCGAAACCGTCGAGGACGATTAGCATCCGGCCCTTTCGGTTGAGTTCGAAGAAGCTGCGGCCCTGAAAGCCTTGCTGGACCGGAAAGTCCGACGAAAACATGCCTCCGAGGAGTCCTTCGACCGTCGAGAAGCGCGCGAGGTTGCCGAGCGGGATGAGGACGGGCCGGCGCGCGATCGGATCACGCAATGCGCGCTCGGCCTGCGCCGCGACAAGACGCCTCGCGAGCGAGGACTTGCCGGCGCCATATCCGCCGAGAATAGCGATCGGGCGGGTTTCATCGGATGCGATCCAGGACTCGATCTCGCCGAACAGTTCTACCGCTTGTTCGGCGAGTTCACGCGTATCGTTCGTTCCGTAGTTCGCGCGGCGCGCCTTGCCTTCGACATAATAGCTGCTGAGACCGTCCTGGTCGAACAGCTCCCGCTGGTGCCGAACATATTCGGTGAGGCCGAGCGCCTCATTCTCCAGCTCCCAGATGGTCTGATGCCGCATCTCGGGACGCTCATCGAGAATGTAGGATTGGGCGTCCGCACTCAGCCCTTCGCGCGTGACGAGCAACAAAGTCGCCGGTCGGTTCGCTTCTATAATTCCCTGATAGTCCGCCCAGATATGAACGGCTTCAGCTCGGCTCAGATTTCTGCTGTAATCTTTGGCCTCGACATAGATGCGAACCGGCTTGCCGAGGTCGTTTCGCGTGAAGAAGAGATCGACCTTCTTCCCCATTGCCCGGTATTCGCGCTGGGGCCGACCATAGCGCGGGGTCAGGAGGTTCGCCGCCTCGTCGCGCAGGGCGTCACCGGGGCTTGGATCGGGATTTTCTAGATCTAGGGTCGACATGGCGCGGCTTTACTACGCTCGGCGCGGTCTGGATAGCGGTGCGCCTTAACGAAGATGCGCCGATATGGAGGCGAGAACGCCGTTACTGATCGAGCAGCGGGGTTCCTATGGGTACGCGTCGGCCGTCAGTTTTGAAGGCGAAGGCCGTCATCCGCGGTAACCTTGCTCGCGTTTCAATTCCCTGATGCGTTCGATGACCGGCGAGCTGATCCGCGGGCGATTGATGTCCCGGAAGAGTTTATTGACCTTGGTGACGCCCGAATCCTCTAGGATCATCCGGCGCGTCTCGATCCACTCCCGATTGAGCCGTTTGATGCTCACCTCTTTATCTTCGTCGGGCTGATCCTGAAACTCTTCGACACCCATGAATAGCGCCGTGCAATGAGCGCCTAGCTCTTCGTCGATGTAGAGCACGCTGCGTGTGGTATGTTCTGCGATAGGCGCGATCGCCATAGATATGAGATCGTGGCGTTCGTCTGACGACAAGCCCGGCGCGTTGATCACATGCGTTGCAATTCCGTGGCTTTCGATGAGGATTGCCGTGAGCGTGTCATACGCCTCCAGGCGCTTGGCGAAGATTGCGGCTGCGAATTGTTCCGCGCGCTGTCGTCGACGCAACATCTCGCCCATCAATATACCTAGCGGAACACCCACCAGGCCGATCAGCGCACCCGTCAATTGCGGCCAGTCCATTGCATTTCCCCTTTTTCACGGCTCGATCGACATGTGTATTCCTGGCTATCGCGAAACCGGTGCAGACGTCTAATTGACGGTTCACGTGAAATATAGTAGTTACGTGATATTATTTCTACACGTGAAGGTTGACGTCTATGGAATTTCGAGCCCCGACGGTCGCCGCGCAGCAAAATGCGGAGGCCATTTCGTATCTCACCAAGAGTCTGAAGGATCCGGCGGCCGGTCGCCGTCAGGTCGAGCAACTCATCGAGGATCTCGGCAATGCGGTCGCCTATTATCCCGACTGGCATCCGCTGCTGACCTTGCCGCCGCGCCATGGCGCCGACTATGTGTCGAGCCTGTCGGAACTCAAGACCTATGCCGGCATGGATCACACGCGCGAGTTCGTCCGGGGCTTCGTCACCTGTCCTTATTCGTCAGAGGTCGCCGACCGGCTGGTCAAGGCCGTGAACGCGGTGGAGGGGCTTTATGCCCGCCGTCTCGACGCGCCACTTTATGCCGACAACGCTTACCCGGTTGTCGTCGCAGCGTTGACTGTCACGCTGGAAGCCGACGGCACGATAAGAGGCCGCGATGTCCTTGCTTGGTTCGTGCAGCAGTCTGCGCGCGAAGCGCAGGGCGCCCAAGTTGCCGAAACCTGGTGGAATGTACGGTCAGTCATTCTCGGAGCGCCGCACGGTTCTCGATCGTCTCTCTTCGTAAACCAGCATACGGGCGTCCATATGCGCAAGATATTGGAGGCCATGAATGCCAGCGGCATGTTCGGCCCGATCAAGGAATCCTCGCTCGCGATGCTCTCGCCGAAAAAGCTCCACACGATCGGCGACACGCTGATCCGGACGGCAATCAGGAACTGGGATCGCGAGAGCGCGACGCTTGAGTTCGAGATGCGCGGCGAAACCTGCAAGGCCGCGTTTCGCGACACCTGGGATGACGGCACCGAATATTCGGTGCGCGTCGAGATCGGAAAATACGAACTTTTCGTGTCGGGCTTCTACGAACCCAAGGGCGAAAAAATCTCGTTCACCGATCCGCAGGGCAAGCGCGAGGTGGCTGAGAAATTCTTGTAGAATCCTCCTGCGGACTAGCCCGGCAGGAGGCGGCGGGGATCAAGCCTCGATTCCGTCCGGATAGGTGCGTCCGAACGCCTTATAGGTTGCTTCGCCTTCGAGATGAATCGCACGGATCCAGTCGGGTGCCAGCGGCTCGACCGCTACGAGATCGGCGGAGCTGTCCCAGCCTTCGCTGAGTCCAAGTGCTTTCGCTTGCGTATCGAGGATGCATCCTGCAACGGAGAAGGCGCGTGTTGTAGTCCAAAGTGGAAGGTCGACCTCGACAATCGCCGGCGTGCCGATCGCGGCGAGCGTGTCTCCCATCGGTCCCTCGATATGGTTGAAGGCGACCGACTCGCCGCCCCATTTGCCGAGCAGTTCGGAAACGCCGTCATAGTCGGTGGGATAGGGGTGCGTCGTCAGCCAGATGCGGTTTTCCCGGTTTCCGCCGACCTGCTGGTGATAACAGCTCGAAGCGAACAGCGCCTCGGCGGTTGCTGCGTCTATCAGGCCCTCTTCGACGAGCAGGGCGAGCCGCGCTTTGATCGCGGCCATCGTCATTGGCTGCATGCCGCCGTGCCGGATCGCTTCGACCTCGCGCGGGATCAGCCGCGTATAGTGATATGCTCGAACACGGCGTTCTCCGACCAGCACGGCGGCAGAGTCGCGTAGCTGCGAATAGGCAGGGCCATACCGGTTTTGCACGGGGGCTCCGCGATGCCCGTCCGCGGCGCGCTCGGCATCAAGTCGTCGATCTTCCTGCCAATAATCGGTGATCAGCGGGCTTGCCTCGGCGAGGAAGCCCTGCAGTTCTGGATCATAGGTCCGGGGATTCCAGACATCGATCGGCGCGGTGGGCAATGTAATCATCGTGTCTCGCTTATCGCGTTCGAGCCGTCCAGCCTACCGGAAGACGCGCGGCGTCTGACGCGCGGGTCAAAGCGGCCCGCAACAATGTTTGGTTTTCCGACCGCTCCCACATCGACAGGGCACATTGCGACCTGCGGGCGTACGCGGACGGGGTGTTTTCGAACGCAAGGCGCGGGGCACGTCAGCAGAACGGGCCTTCCCCGGGAAATGCCGGGCGAGTTCGGCCGCGCCCGCATCATAGGTCCAAGGATAGTCTAGGCAGAGCCCCGCGACCGGAAGCCCGTCGTCGGGATCGAGAATAACCCCGAACCAACGCGCGAACCGTTCGCGATATTTGGCGGCCTCAACATGCACTTCGAGCCGCGTCCGCGCTGTTTGACGATCGAGCCGGCTTGTGTGGACAGTGAGTCCCGTACCGCCGAGTGAAAGGCTAAAATCATGCAGGCGGCCGTCCGCGCGCACCTGTTGCGTGATCGTCGTCGCGCCGGCATTGAACGCCTGCACCGACGATCCACTGGCCTCGAGCAGCAAAAGCCCGAGGTCGACCATCGCCGCCTCGGGCGCGCTCTCGATCCTCGCAAGGGTCCCATCGAAGATCGTTCCCGCAAAGGCTGTCAGCGGTCCCTTGGGCGTTGTCGCGCCCGGAACCCCGCGGCGGCGCGCGGTCATTGCGATCTCGATGTCCGCGCCGATATTATCGTCGAGGAGCATTCCGGTATATTGATCGTCGACCCACAGGTTCCGCTTCACATGCTCCGAAAGCAGGACCATCTCATGCGAATATATCAGCCGCTCGCCGAAGCGGTCGCGAAGCTCGCAATAGGCGAGAAAGCGAAGAGGACGATCCAGCATCTCAGCGAGGGCATCGAGCGCGAAAATGTCGGTGACGATCGGCTCGGCGACACCGGCGACCGTTCGCCGGACCAGAAAGCGTTCGGTCTGCGCGACTAGAGCCGGATAATGGTCGGACACGAGGCAGAGGGGATAGATTTTCGTCGGCGGTGCCGCGAGCACGAAGGGCGATCCATCCTTGCGTACGACGCGGATCGCCGGATCGACCAGCGCCTCGGCGCAGACGAGGGCCTGATCGTACGCCTGCTGGACGGCCCTCTCGAAACTTGTCCGCAACGCCTCATCGTCGCCGCTGCGCGCCTTGAGGGTCAGGCGCTTCGACTTCGCCTGGACAAGTACAAGGCGTCCTCCAAACTCGACCAGAATGTCGATCTCGCCCACCTCACGGCCTTTGCCCTTGAACAGACGTAGCCCGCGGTGCACCCGTGAGGGGCCGAAGACATCGGCAAGGCGGCGCTCGGTAAAGGTTTCAGTAAAATCTCCACGGTGGATTCCGGCGGTCCGGCAATACGCCTTGTCGTCGAACATCCAGAAGAATGGTCCCTCGTAGAGAGCCTCGAACAACGCATATTGCTGGAACAGAGCATAGGTTCTGTCTCCGAGCGCAATCAATGGCGCGGTTGCGGCCCGATTATGATCGTGGATCGACAAGAAGTCCGCATTGCCGCCAATCGGTGTCGAAAAGGCCTCGAGAATGGCGTCGAGGCTCGAATCCGGAAGGGCGCAGCGAACCGCGATCGCGGCTCGATCTAAGATAAAGCCTTGCAGCAGCGACCAGTCTTCGCGGCCTGCCTGATTGGTCTCGACAAGGCGCGCGGTGATCTGCTCCTCCTGCAGCGCGACTATGGCATCGACCGCGGTGCAGGCGTCTTCGATCGTGAACCGCTTGTTGGTTTCGAGCCAGTCGTTGTCGGCCCGGTATTTTTCGGCGGCGAGGTCGCGATACTGGAAGGTGAATGCCGATTCCGCGCCGTAGAACATCGGCTCGCGCATCGCTTCGCCGGTTTCGCGCATCTCGATATACGCTTCGAGCGACGGCGCGCCGGTCGGAGGCAGGTTGAGCCGGTGTTGCAACTCGCTCAAGAGTGCCTCGGCGCGTGCGAGCACCGCGGCGGGGTTCGCTGGGGGCGCTGCCAAGGCGTCTCCGCCGTCTTGGATCATATAGCCGATCAGGGTAGCGATTTCGGGACGATTGAGACGGCTGAAGCCGTAAAGATTTTGCATGTCGGCGGGCGTGACTTCCTCGTGATAAATCACGAAATCGTCGCGGACGACGAGATGAGCGACCAAATGCGCAAATCCCGGGGTACGGCAAGTCTCACGAAGTTCGATGAGGATGTCGGCCTCGCTGCGCGGCGGGGCCTTCGTTGCGGCCTCGCGCCGTGCCGCCTCGTCGGCGCGGCGGCGCTGGTGCCGCGCGAATCGGCTTTCCTGCTTGCGCTTCGTCACTGCCTTCGATCATCCTTGCTGGCCGACTTGCGGCAGGTGGTTTCAGCGCGGGCGGTATGGCTCGCAAGCTACTCCGTCGCCGTCACCATCCATTTCCGGTCGATAGCCCGCCTCGCCGCGATGTAACGGCGCGGTGCCTGCTGCCCAAGCCTCCTTGCAGTTCCGGTAATAGACGCCGCTCGGCTGTACAGTGGAGCGCGACGGGGCGCGCGCTATCGGAGGTGGCGTCGGAGTCAGGCGTGGCACCGGGTTCGCCTTGCGGTAGTCGGCGGGCAACTGGAACTCGCTGCCCCAGATGCCGATGAGCCCGTCACGGGCGCGGGCTTCGTTGGTGACATATGCGGTTGTGAAGTTGGGGAGCGCGACGGCGAGGCCGGCGTCGACCATCGCTGCCGATAAGTCCGTCTGGCCGATGCGGCAGGTCGCGACGGTTCGGCCATAATCGTCCGTATCGCGATATTCGCAGCGGACTGACTTCCCTTCGACAAGCATGGAAAGTTTGTCGGCGGCCTCCTTTCCGCAGGTCCAGGTTGCTCCACCGCGCGTGCAGGTCTGCTTATATTCGGGGGCGTCGATTCCGTGGAGGCGAATCACGATCCCCGTCATGTTGAGCGTATCGCCGTCGGTTCCGCGGGCGCTTCCGCTGACGTCCTGTGCTTGCGCAGCGGCCGCTGTCCCGAACGCGACTATTGTGAGGATGATCTTGCGCATTCTCGTACCCTTCCTTGCCTCGATCATATTTCGATGCCAGCGCAATTCAATCGGATCGCTGCCGATCTGTTCATTGTGGTTCTATTGGAAATTGCGACTGCGCTGTGGTAGTGGCTCGCGGCTGTCGGGGACGCCGCCATTCGAGGCGCCGTCACCGCGCCCGGGCGCGACCGTGAAACCGGTCCGACCGATGCTGCCGAGCATCGCGTCATGATCGACGATGCGGTCGGCGATGACGTGAATGACCTCGCCCTCCTTCTGAAGACGGCCGCGGATCGCGACCATTGACGCAGCCATGACCTGCCTTCGGTAGATTTCGAAGCGGTCGGGCCAGAGGATCGCATTGGCGATGCCGGTTTCGTCTTCGATCGTATTGAACAGCACCCCCTTGGCGCTGTCCGCCTTCGCCGCGAAGTGCCCCAAAGCGGCCTGACTGCAACCGGCCATATGGTATTATCGCGAATTCAAGATGCGCCCACCCTTCGATGTGTTGGACACGGGGGCTCATCAACGCGCGCAAGATCGTCGAGGTCGCCTTGTCGGACTAGGCCACGCGAATAGCCTAAGCCGCGATAGAAAACTGGAACATTGCCCAAAGCGTGTAATAGGCAAGATCGGTAGCTACCGGTTCGATGCCGTCCGGGGCGCCGTCGAGTAACACGGAAAGCCTATGGTCTCAGGACGGTCGACTAAAGCCTTCAATGACGGGACGATCGTGTCGCGAGCTCTTCGAGCACCGAATTCCAGTAGGCGATTTCCCGGTCGTTGCCGCGTCCGTTGGCCCATTTGATTTGTCGCGCGACGAGGCGTTCGGCCTCCTTCCCGTGTCGCAGCCTCAGTTGTGCCGAGCAGCTGCGAACGCTTTGGCTACCGTGAAAGGACATGGCTGGTCTCCAAAAATCTCCCTATTGTCGTCGATTGCGGGCGGATGGGGGCGGCGGCGACCCGCCGCCCCCGGTTGGTCAGAAGTCCATCGCCGGCATCGGCGCGGCCTTCTCCTCCTTTGGCAGTTCGGCGACGAGCGCTTCGGTGGTGATGAGCAGCGAAGCGACCGAGGCCGCATCCTGCAGCGCGGTGCGCACCACCTTGGCGGGGTCGATGACGCCGGCCTTGACGAGATCCTGATATTCGCCGGTGGCGGCATTGAAGCCCCAGTTGTAATCGTCGCTTTCGAGCAGCTTGCCAACGATCCACGCACCATCCTCGCCGGCATTGTCGGCGATCTGCCGCGCCGGGGCGCGGAGCGCGCGGCGGACGATGTCGACGCCCGACTGCTGGTCGTCGTTCGCGGCCTTCAGGCCTTCGAGCGCCTTCAGCGAGCGAAGGAGCGCAATGCCGCCGCCGGGCAGGATGCCTTCCTCGACCGCCGCGCGCGTCGCGTGGAGCGCGTCGTCGACGCGGTCCTTCTTCTCCTTGACCTCGACCTCGGTCGCGCCGCCGACGCGGATCACCGCGACGCCGCCCGCGAGCTTGGCGAGCCGCTCCTGCAGCTTCTCGCGGTCATAGTCGCTGGTCGTCGTCTCGACCTGCTGGCGGATCTGCGCGATGCGGCGGTCGATGTCGGCCTTGGTGCCCGCGCCATCGACGATGGTCGTATTATCCTTGTCGATGACGACCTTCTTCGCGCGGCCGAGCATGTTGATCGTGACATTCTCGAGTTTGATGCCGAGTTCCTCGCTGACGACATTGCCGCCGGTGAGCACCGCGATATCCTCGAGCATGGCCTTGCGGCGGTCGCCGAAGCCCGGCGCCTTCACCGCCGCGACCTTGAGGCCGCCGCGCAGGCGGTTGACCACGAGCGTCGCGAGCGCGTCGCCCTCGACATCCTCGGCGATGATGAGCAGCGGCTTGCCCGACTGCACGACGCCCTCGAGCAGCGGCACCATCGCCTGCAGGTTCGAGAGCTTCTTCTCGTGGATGAGAATAGAGGGGTCGTCGAGCTCGACCTTGAGCTTCTCCGCATTGGTGATGAAATAGGGGCTCAGATAGCCGCGATCGAACTGCATGCCCTCGACCATCTCGAGTTCGGTCGCGAGGCTCTTGGCTTCCTCGACGGTGATCACGCCCTCGTTGCCGACCTTGTCCATCGCCTCGGCGAGGATGCGGCCGACTTCCTCGTCGCCGTTCGCCGAGATCGTCGCGACCTGCGCGATCTCGTTGTTGGCGCCGACCTTCTTCGCATGGGCCTCGAGGTCCTTGACCACCGCGTTCACGGCAAGATCGATACCGCGCTTGACGTCCATTGGGTTCATCCCCGCAGCGACCGCCTTCGAGCCTTCGCGGACGATCGCCTGCGCAAGCACGGTCGCCGTCGTCGTGCCGTCGCCCGCCTTGTCGTTCTGTTTCGAGGCGACCTCGCGCAGCATTTGGGCGCCCATATTCTCGAACTTGTCGGCAAGCTCGATTTCCTTGGCGACGGTGACGCCGTCCTTGGTGATGCGCGGCGCGCCAAAGCTTTTGTCGATCACGACATTGCGGCCCTTGGGGCCCAGCGTGACCTTCACTGCATTCGCAAGCGTATCCACGCCGCGCAGCATGCGATCACGCGCGTCCGACGCAAATTTCACTTCCTTGGCAGCCATTTTTACCTCCTTCTTGCTGTCCTTTCAGTTGCTGTATGAGTGGGCGTTACGCCGCCTGCTTGAGCGCCTCGGCCTGCTCGATGACCCCGAGGATGTCGCTCTCCTTCATGATGAGCAAATCCTCGCCGTCGATGCGCACCTCGGTGCCCGACCATTTGCCGAACAGAATCCGATCGCCGGCCTTGACGTCGAGCGCGGTGACCGTGCCGTCCTCGGCGCGGACGCCCGGACCGACGGCGACGACTTCGCCTTCCTGCGGCTTTTCCTTGGCGGTGTCGGGGATGATGATGCCGCCCGAGGTCTTCTCCTCGGCTTCGATGCGGCGGACGACC